>JAIESI010000135.1 GCA_019746135.1 Xanthobacteraceae bacterium | reverse complement strand
GATCCTCAGGGGTTGGAAGGTCGTGGAAAACCAATCCTAACCTCCCGACCACCCGCCGACCCTGCATAGGATCTACAATCCGATCGAACCGAGAAACTCGTCGATCGTGCGGGCGTAGAGCTCGGGCGTTTGCACCGGCGCGTAGTGGCCCGTCTCGAGCACGGCGTAGCGCGCGGCGGAGATCGCGTGCGCAACGGGCTCGACCAGATGCGGCGGACGGGCGCGATCAAGCGCGCCGGCCGTCACCAGGACCGGGCAAATGATCTGCGGCAGCTCCGGCTGCAGGTCGGTGTGGATCAGCATCCGGTAGATGGCGCCGTAGCTGATCGGATCGCCGCCGAGCCAGCGGGCGCGAAACTCCGCGAAGCGCTGTGCGTCGCCGCGCAGCTCGGCCGGATAGCCGTTGTCGAGCGTATCGATGACGGTGCGCAGGCCGAGCCGCTCCATTTTCTCGACCCGCTCCAGCAAGCCGAGTCGACGATCCGGCGAGATCCCGACCGCCGGACTGCTGGCGACGACGGCTGCGACGCGCTGCGGATGGCGAACCGCCGTGTGCATCGCGATGGCACCGCCGACCGCGACACCGACGAGCACGACCCGGCCGGTGATGTCGAGGGCGTCCATGAGCGACACGAGATCGTCGGTCATCGTGTCGATGCTGAGCGAGCCGCTGACCTTCTGCGACAGCCCGGCGCCGCGCGTGTCGTAGCGCAAGACCCTGCGCTTCCCGGCGAGCCGGAACCTGACGAGATCCCAGCTCTCGAGCGTCCCGCCCATCTCGTGGATCAGGACCAGCGTCGACGCGCCGTGCCCCGACAGCTCGTAGCGGAGCGCGGCACCGTTGACCTCGACGAAGTTCATGGCGCTAAATTCATGGCGCTTCAGTCCGGCAGCGCGATCGCCGGGGCGGTGAGCGGCTTGCAGTCCGAGGCAAAGGCGAGCGGCGCTCCGGTGCGCGCGCGAAGCTCCGCCTCGTTCATGTCGTCGAGCTTTTCCCGCACCACCATGCCCGCGGGCGTGACGTCGATGACGGCCAAATCGGTGTAGATGCGCGTGACGCAGCGCACCGCGGTGAGCGGCAATTTGCAGGTGTCGAGCAGCCGCGGCTCGCCCTTGCGCGTCGTGTGCTCCATGATCACCCAGACCGAACGGGCGCAGGCGGCGAGATCCATGGCGCCGCCGACCAGCGGCCCCTTGTTCGGCAGCCGCATGTCCCAGTTGGCGAGATCGCCGTTTTGGGCGACTTCGAACGCGCCGAGGACGGCCACGTCGATATGGCCGCCGCGGATCATGGCGAACGACCACGACGAATCGACGAAGGCCGCGCCGGGCCGCAGCGTGACGCGCCGGCTGCCGGCATCGACCAGATCGGTGTCGATGCGGTCGGGCGGCGCGATCGGGCCGACGCCGATCACGCCGTTCTCGGACTGGATGAAGACATCGACCTCCGGGCGCAGGTAGTCGGCGACCGCGAGCGGCATGCCGAGCCCGAGGTTGACCAGCATCCCGGTGTCGATGTCCTGAGCGGCGCGCCAGGCGATCTGCAGGCGATTGAGCGGCTGCATGGTCATGCCTCAACCGCGACCACGCGGTCGACATAGACGCCGGGCAGTTGCACCCGCTCGTGCGGCAGCGGCTCGTCGAGCACGGCGCGCACCTCGGCGACGGCAAGCCTCGCGGCCGTGGCCATCACTGGACCGAAGTTCATCTGCGCGTAGCGAAACGACAGGTTGCCGTAGCGGTCGGCGGTGTCGGCGCGCACGAGCGCCAGGTCGCCGGTCATGGCCTGCTCCAGCACGTAGTCGCGGCCGCCGAAGCTGCGGACTTCCTTTCCCTTCGCGAGCTCGGTGCCGAAGCCGACCGGGGTGTAGAACGCCGGAATGCCGGCACCGCCGGCGCGGATGCGCTCCGAGAAGGTGCCCTGCGGCATGCATTCAAGCTCGATCTTGCCGTCCATCCAGAGCCGCTCGAAGGCGGACGGCTCCTTGCTGTGGCCGCGCGCCGCCGTGCACACGACCTTGCGCACGAGGCCTGCCTCGATCAGCTCGTGGGTATAGGAATAGCGATGGGTGGCCGAGTTCACCACCAGCGTGAGGTCCTTCGGACCGCGGTCGTGCAGCGCGCGGATCAGCACGTTGGGAAAGCCCGCCCCGCCGAAGCCGGATATGAAGACGGTGGCGCCGTCCGGAACATCGGCGAGAGCCTCAGCGGCATTCGCGACACGCTTGTCGATAGGCATTGCGGATTTACGCCTTCCACATCCGGTCAGAGCCGCATACTCGGCCACGGCCAAGCGGGACGTCAATGTGCACGGGCACCTCTGCCGGCGCTCCGGTCAGTCGGCACGGACGCCGGCGAACTTGACGACCCTGCCCCACTTCTCGGTCTCCTCGGCGATCAGCTTGGCGAATTCGTCGGGCGAGCCCGCGATCAGCACGCAACCGAGCTCGTCGAACCGCATCTTCATCCTGGGCTCGGCCAGCACCGCGTTGATCTCGCGGTTGAGCTTTTCCACGATCGGCCGCGGCGTCTGGCGCGGCGCTCCGAGCCCGTACCATGCGGTGGCCTCATAGCCCTTGATGAACTCGCCGATCGTCGGCAGCTCGGGAAGCGCTTCGAGGCGGACGGCTGTGGTCGCGGCAAGGCCGCGCACGCGGCCGGTCTTGATGTGCTCGATGCAGGACGGCGTGGTTGAAAAGTAGAACTGGACCTGACCGGCGAGCAGATCGGTCATGGCGGGCGCCGCGCCGCGATAGGGCACGTGCTGGAACTCGACGCCGGCCATCATCTTGAACAGCTCGCCCGCCAGATGCGGCGTCGTGCCGACACCCGACGAGGCCATGTTGACCTTCTGGGGATTGGCTTTGGCATAGGCGACGAACTCGGGGATCGTCGCCGCCGGCACCGACGGATGCACGATCAGCACCATCGGCACGCTGGCAATCGCGGCCACCGGCGCAATGTCGCGCACGAACTCGAAGTTCAGCTTCGGATAGAGCGTTGCATTGATCGCGTTCGGCGCGCCGACGAACAGCAGCGTGTAGCCGTCCGGCGCGGCGCGCGCGACGAACTCGGTCGCGAGGTTCGTGCCCGCCCCGGGCCGCGGCTCGATGACGAACGGCTGGCCGAGCCGTTCGGTCAGCGGCTGCGTCACCAGGCGGGAGATGATGTCGGTCGTGCCACCCGTCGTGTAGCCGAGCGTCCAGCGCACCGGCCGCGACGGATAGTCCTGCGCGCCACTCGCTTGCGGCCAAGCCGTCTGCGGCAGGGCCGCCAGGGCGGCACCACCGGCGACGCGCCGGAACAACTGTCGCCGTGTGACACTCATCGCCGCCTCATCCTTCGGCCGTCGCTGACAACGGGCGGGCGATCATATCGCAAAGAGATCATGCCTCGCTTGCACAATCGCAGGTGTAATGATCTATTCAAATCTACTTTAAGTGGCCGCAGGAATGAAGCGGCGGCGCGTGTACTCGCAAGCGCCCGTGGGGATGTGGAGGGGGCGACAGCGATGGATTTCGCCGGACTGAGCAAGCCGTTGACGCAAGACGCCCTTGATCAGGCCGGAGGCATTGTCGGCATCCCCAACGCCGCCATGTGGGCCGTCATCCACGTGGAGAGCTCGGGCGCCGGATATCAGCCCGACCGCCGGCCGAAGATCCTGTTCGAGCGCCACAAATTTCATCGCGCGACGAACGGCCGGTTCGACCACAGCCATCCGGACATATCCAATCCAACAGCGGGCGGCTACGGAGCCGGCAGGGCGCATCAATACGATCGGCTCGCGGTCGCGATCAGCCTCAACCGCGAGGCTGCGCTCGAGAGCGCCTCATGGGGCCTGGGGCAGGTTCTCGGCTCGAATTTTCGTGTCGCCGGCTTCAGAGACGTGGAGGACATGGTCGCCAAGATGGTCGGCTCGGAGCGCAACCAACTGCTCGGCATGTTCAAGTTCATCGACGGCAACAACCTCGGTCATCACCTGCGCGACAGGAACTGGCTCGCCTTCGCGCTCGGCTACAACGGTCCGAACGCCGAGGCGAACGGATATCCGCACAAGCTCGAAACCGCCTTCAACACGTTCAGCAACGGTGACCCACCCGACATCAGGATCAGGATCGCTCAACTGGCGCTGACGTTCCTCGGTCACCGTCCGGGGGGCGTGGACGGCCTGTTCGGCAACAACAGCCGCCTCGCGCTGCAGCGCTTCCAGGCCGCCGAGCACCTGCCACAAACGACAGAGCTGACCCCGCGCGACTTCGACGCGCTGGTCGAAAAGGCTTTTGGCGGAACGCTCGACGATTGAGAGGTTGATCGAAATCGCCTGCGGAGGCGGGTGCTGCGGCACCCACCGAAACTCCTTCAATTTGCGGCCTGGCGTCCTGGTCCCCTGCCGTCGCCGTAAAGACAATGCGTCAGAACCCGTACAGGGCCGCTGGATTGTCCACCAGGATGCGTTTGCGCGTGGCCTCGTCCGGCGCCCAATCGGCCAGCAGGTTGAAGAGCTGCACCGAACCGACCTTGTCCGCGAACGACAGATGCGGGTAGTCGCTGCCCCAGATCAGCCGGTCGGGCGCGGCTTCAATGAGCGCGCGGGCCATCGGCAAGGTGTCGGCCATGGCCGGAAGCGTCCCCATGCGATAGGTGCCGGTGAATTTCACCCACATGCGGCCGTCGCCGTGACGCAGCACGTCGAGCATCTTCTGAAAGCCGCGCTGTCCCGGTCCGTCCTTGGCGAGGAACATGCCCATATGCGCCACCGTGTAGGGGCAACGCATCCTGGCGAAGACCGGCAGCAATTCTTCGGTCAGCCAGCCGGGGTTGAGGAAGTCGACGTGCCAGCCGAGCTCGGCGCATCGCGCATCGATGCGCTCGATCCGCTTGGCCCACTTCTCGGCGAAGCCCGGCTCCGGCTGCTTGATCGGTGATTGATTGATGCGCACGGCACGCACGCCGAGCTTGTCCATCTCGGCGAGAAGCTTGTCGGGCGCGTCCTCGTCAACATCGACGACCCCGCGACAGCGGGCGATGCCGACCTCGCGCATGGCGTCGAGCATACAGGAGTTGTCGCGGCCGTAGGCGCTCGGCTGCACGAACACGAACCGCTCCATGCCCAGATGGCCGGCAAGCTTCATGTAGTCCGAGAGCGGCGCCAGCGGCGGCTGGTATCGCAGCTTTTCGTTGACGCCGCCGTGCGGGTATTTGTCCGCCGGACCGAACACATGAAAATGCGCGTCGCAGGATTGGGACGGTGCGCGGAATGCCGGCGCGGGCTCGTTCTCGAGGCTCAATGCTGTTCTCCTTGTTGTCCCTGAGCTACTGAACGGTGACGTTGGCGCTCTTGATCACGTTGCGCCAGACGCCAATCTCTTCGGTCACGAACTTGGTCATTTCCTCCGGCGTGGAGGTGACGGCGATCGCTGCGCTCTTGAGGAACGCTTCGCGCAGGCGCGGCTGGCCGCATGCCTTGACGATTTCGCGGTGCAGCCGCTCGACCACCGGGCGCGGCGTCCCGGCGGGCGCGGCAATGCCCCACCAATAGGACATGTTGTAGCGCGGCTGGCCCGCCTCGGCGAAGGTCGGAACCTCCGGCAACAGCTCGCTGCGTTTGTTCCCCGACACGCCGAGGCCGAGCAGCGTGCCGGCCTTCACGTGCGCGACGCCGGACGCAAGGCTGGCGATCGCCATGTCGACCCGGCCGGCGATGACGTCGGCGATGGCCGCCGCGACGCCGCGGAACGGCACGTGCAGCGCCTTGATCCCGGCGACATTCAACAGAAATTCCATGGCAAGATGCGCGGACGAGCCCTGACCACCGGAGCCGAAGGTGATCTCGCCCGGCTTCTGCTTGGCGAGGGCGACGAGCTCGGCCAGCGTCTTCGGTCCGAGGCCCGGCCGCAGCAGCAGGATCGACGGAGAATCGGCAATGCGGCTGATCTGCGCGAGATCCTTGATCGGATCGTAGGGCAGATTCGCCGCATAGAGGCCGGGCGCAATCGACAACGAGGTGTCGGTCAGGAGCAGCGTGTAGCCGTCCGGTGCGGCGCGAACGACGGCGAGCGTCCCCGCGTTGCCGCCCGCGCCGCCGCGGTTCTCGACGATGACCGACTGGCCGAGCTGCTCGGTCAGCTCCTGCGCCACGAGACGGGCGGACACGTCGGTGAACGAGCCGGGCGCAAACGGCACGACAATGCGGATCACCTGGTTCGGCCAGTTGGCCTGGCCCGCGGCGCGGCCGCTGACGATGAGCGGCGAGAGCGCAGCCCCGAGCAGCAGGGCACGGCGATTGATGGCGGTCATGCTTGTTTCCTCCGATTTTGATCTTGGGTGCGGCCGAGGGCGGCGCGCCAGCGCGTCAGGACCGAGGCGCGAAACGCCGGATCGAGCAGCCGGAAAAAGTCTTCGCCCAGCGGGATCGGCGTCACCGGCCGCGCCTGCTGTGCATTGATTGGGAACAGACCCGCCTCGCCGATCGCCGCTTGGCCTTCGGGCGAAAGCATGTAACCGAGGAAGACCGATGCCGCTTCGGGATTGGCCGCGCGGCGCGGGATGAATGCAACGCGGGCAACCGCCATCGACGGCAGCGCCGACTGCGCAACCGTCAGTGCCGGATCGGCTGCGACCGCGCGTTCCGCATAGGCACCGAGCAGATGCAGCGCGAGCTCGGCACCGCCTGCCATGGCCGCGATCAGCGCCGGCGCCGATCCCACGGCACGCGGCTCGCACCGCAACAGCGCCTCGAGAAAGCCGTCGAACGCCGGATCCTTCAGCGCCCACCAAAGCATGGCGACGAAGCCGAGCCCATTGGTCTCGATGTCCGGCACCGCAATGCGTCCGCGAAAGCGCGCCACGTCGCTGTGGATCAGTGCCGCAATCTCGGCGGGCGCGCCGGCAGGCGCCGCAACGTCGCGCGCGAGCGTGACAATCGGCTCGCAGGTCGTGGCAACGGCCAGATCGCGATACGCCGCGCCCGCGGGCAGGCCGTGCCTGACGCCGTGCGG
Organism: Xanthobacteraceae bacterium; assembly: GCA_019746135.1. GTDB lineage: Bacteria > Pseudomonadota > Alphaproteobacteria > Rhizobiales > Xanthobacteraceae > Z2-YC6860. The sequence goes on along the minus strand of JAIESI010000135.1, from coordinate 37,660 downwards.
CTGGGCATGGCCGTCCAGCACAAGGCTCATCTGCTGGTCCATGGCGCTGCTCCAGAACAGGTCCGCAGGCGGAGCGCCGGAGGCCTCGTCATTCAGGAAGCGGCGATGCAGGTCCGTGCTGATGCCGAACACGAAATCGATATCGATCTCCGGATGATGTCCGGCGAAGCCGCGCAGCAGCGGCTCGCAATAGCGACGCTCGGCCGCCGAAAATATGGTCAGGCGCCGGCGCGACATCAGTTTGCGGGCTGCCGACCCGCTGCGCTAGGCGCCGGAAACGCGCTCAATTCATGCATGGCTCGGGGTTCCTCCTGCGGCGGCGCCCGCCGATGTTTGGCGCACGCTAAGACCATGATATGAACTTGTCCAGCATGGCGGGATTTTCTTCAGAGCGCGGCGCGAGCAGCCTGGAAAAGATGCTGGCGTTGCTGGACGTGTTCACCCCGACGGCCCCGGCGTGGTCCACGGAGGAGCTGATCCGGTATTCCGGCGCGTCGCGCTCGACATGCTACCGCTACATCAAGGTGCTGCAGGACGCCGGGCTGCTGACGCCGGTGGCCGGCGGGGCCTGGATGCTCGGCCCCCGCGTCATCGAGCTCGATCGCACCATGCGGCTTACGGACCCCGTTGCCATCGGCGGCGGGCCGCCGCTGCGCCGCCTGGCGCGAGACACTGGCCACAGTGGGCTGCTGTGCGTGCTGTTCAGCGGCACGGTGATGTGCGTCGACGACGTGCCGGCGGCGGGCGCGCCGACCGGGCTGTTCAGCCGCGGACAGCGGCGGCCGCTGTTCGCCGGCGCTGCCTCGAAAGCAATCCTGGCGCATCTGCCGCCGCACCAGTTGCGCGCGCTGTTCGCGCGTCATCGCACCGCGATCGCCGGCGCGGGCCTCGGCGCGGACTGGGACGCGTTTCGCACGGCGCTGCGCGTCATTCGCGAAGCCGGGCACAGCGTGACGATCGGCGAGTTCCGACCCGGGATCCTCGGCATCGCCGCGCCGCTGTTCAACGCCGAAGGCGGCGTGCTCGGCAGCCTCGGCATCGCCGCCGAGGCGCACCGGGTGCCCGCCAGGCAACGCACCGCGCTCGCGGACCGGGTCATTGCAGCGGCGAAGCAAGCCTGCACCCTGATCGCGCAGGAGCAGCCGCGCGGCGCGCGTCCGGCACGCGCGGTCGGCTGAACCGTCTATTCCGTGACTTCGATCTTGACGTGCCTGGCGAGATCGGCCCAGCGATTGAGCTCGCGGTCGAGATGCGCCCCGAGCTCCTGCGGCGCCCCGCCCTTGATCTCGAGGCCGATCTTGCGCAGGCGCTCCGCCGTCTCAGGCTGATTGAGGCCCGCAACCGCAGCCTTGTTGAGCTTGTCCTGCACGGGAGCCGGAAGATTGGCCGGTCCGAACAAGCCGAGCCAGGCATAAAGCGAGAAACCGGGCAGCATTGCTTCCGCGACGGTCGGCACCTCCGGCAGAGCCTTGCTCCGCTCCTGTCCGGTCGTCGCCAGCGCACGCAGCCGTCCGTCACTGATGAACGGCAGCGCGGTCGGCAACGTGGCGAACACGTAGGACAGCCGGCCCGCCACCAGATCGGTCATCACCTGCCCGCCGCCGCGATAGGGCACATGGGTCACCTTGATGCCGGCGAGATGGTTGAACAGCTCCGCAGTGAGATGATTGTCGCTGCCGTTTCCCGCCGAGCCGTAGTTTGTCTCGCCGCCCTTCGACCGGGCGAGCTCGACCATCTCTTTCAGCGTTTTGGCCGGTGAGGCCGCAGGCACCACCGCGACCATCGGCACCACGCCGACCAGGCTGATCGGTGCAAAGCTTTTCCGCGCGTCGTAGGGAATGGACTTGAACAAAATCGGATTGGCAGCGAGCGCCGTGGTGGCGAGCACGAGCGTATAGCCGTCGGCAGGGGCGCCGGCGGTCGCGCCGAAGCCGATCATGCCGGCCCCGCCGGGGCGATTGTCGACGTACACCTGCTGGCCGAGCTGGTCGCCCATGGCCGGCGCGACGATGCGTGCGGTGATGTCGGTGATGCCGCCTGTGCCGTAGGGGACGACGAGGCGGATCGGACGGTCCGGGAAATTTTGCGCGCCGGCCGGTAGTGCCAGCGCGCCAAGCAATACGACGGCCCATGCGTCGCGCAACATCCGCATCTCTTCCTCCCTTGTCGTTCAGCCCGCCTGGCGGCGATGCGTTTTGGTTTTTGGCCGGAGAATTGGCGTCAGGTCGCGACCGGCAGGCGCTTCGCGTCCCAGGCGGTGGCACAGATCGACGACCAGGTGGGCCGTTTGAACTCGGTCCGCAGGCCGTCGAGGATGGCATGGGTCGGCAGTTGCGAGCAGCCGATGAACATCGCGTCGCAATCCGGCGCCATGGTCGCGCGCGCGAGATCGCGCACCTCGTCGGCGGTGATCCTGCCGAGCGCGACCACGTCGGGCGCGCGGAACGTGTCCATGCGTGCCACGCTGATCCCGCCGTCAGCCAGAAACGCCGCAAGCTGCTGGTTCACCGCATCATGATAGGGCGTGACCACGGCAATGCGTTTGGCGCCATCGTGCTGGAGCGCGCTCACCATCGCGCGCGCGGTCGTCACCACCGGCAAGCCGGTGGCTTCCGTGAGCTTGCCTTGCAGCTCGGCGTCGCCGGCCGGACCGGAAATGAAGCCCGCCGCGGTGCAGCCATAGGCGATCAGATCGTGCTTGCCGTCGGTGAAATGCCGGCGCGCCAGCGCAATGGCGCTGTCGCGATACGCCGGAAGCGTTTCGCGGGTGAGCAGGCCCTGGCCGCGCGGAATCTTGACCGTCGTGATGGTCGAGCCCGCGGGCAGCCAAGCGGCAAGCTCGACCTCCATGGTCGTGTTGTTCGCCGGAACCATCAGGCCGACCTTGAGCGGAGTGCCTGCCTGCCGCGCCGTGTTCGTGCTCATGCTGCCACCCAGCCCATCTGCTTGGCCTTCAACACCGGCCTTGTCACCGAATGCGCTGCCTGGCGCGTGCCCGGCGGCAGCTCGCGCCAGTGTAACGCGCGCAGCTCGCCGAACACATGCGGCATGCGCGTGAAGCTCTCGCCGCCGTCGTTCGAACGAAACAGCTCGCCGAGGTTGGTGCAGACAAAAATCAGCATCGGATCGTCGGCATTGGTGGCGATACACCAGACCGAGCTTTCCAGCGGGCCGGGCAGCTTCGCGTCCTGCCACGTCCTGCCGTAATCGCGCGAGCGCAGCAGGAAGCCGTCATTGCCCGGCGGACCATTGCCGTTGGCGAGAAAGACCACCCCGGAATGGTCGGGGCGCGGCGCTATGCCGCGCGTGTATGGCCACGGCGTGGGCAGGTCCTGGAACACGAAGGTCTCGCCGTCGTCCTCGCTGCGATGCAGGCCCCGATTGGTGGTGGCGAGCAGCGCCTTGCCGCCGGTCGGCAGCTTCATCACCGCAAGTCCGTGCACATCGCCCGAAACGAGACCTTTGTCTTTGCGCTCCCAGGTCTCGCCGCGGTCCCTGCTGCGGTAAATGGCGTCGACCTCGATGGATGCCCAGACCGTGCCGCTGTCGACCGGATCGAACAGGATCTGCGTGACCCGCGTCGGTCCGGCGTTGACGTCGGAGAGCGGGATCACGCCGGGCGGGGTCACGGCTTTCCAGGTCCTGCCGGCATCGGTGGAGCGATAGAACGCGGCGGGCCGCGTGCCCGCGAGCAGCACATCGGGATCGGCCGGATCGACCGCGATCGACCACACGTCGTTCATCGGCGACGGAAGATGCGTCCAGCGCGCCGGCGCTTCGTTCCAGCGAAACACGCCTGCATCGGTGCCGGCGAACAGATGGCCGGGCGTTTTGGCATGGCTTGCGAGCGACCACACGCGCTGCTCGAGATACATGCCGGAGTGGCTGTTCGGATGCACCCATGTCTCGCCGCGATCGTCGCTGAACCACGCGGAGTGTCCGGCGGTGCCGGCGTAGACGTGCATGTCGGCAGTGGCGTTCCCGGAGCCTTCAGGTGCCCGGTCCGCGCCGACCGTTGACTGTGTCACCTTGTCCCTCCTCGTGCGTGCGACTTGACCGGCCGCAGTCAATAATCCCATGATTTGGGATATTTTAATGATGCCTCTGCCGACCATCTTAGGCAAGCACCACCGGAGAAAAACGCCATGGCTGGTTCGACGACGCGACGCTCTTTTGTCCTGGGTGCCGCCTTGGGCGCCGTCTCGGGTGCCGTGGCGGCCCCGCTCCTGGCCGCTCCCGCCATCGCACAGCCCGGCTTTCCGTCGCGCCCGATCCGCATCGTGATCGGCTTTCCGGCGGGCGGAGGCATCGACATTCTGGCGCGGCTCATCGGCCCCAAGATGTCGGAGCGGCTCGGCCAGCCGGTCGTGGTCGAGAACCGGCCCGGCGCCAACGGCCTGATCGCCACACAAGGCGTGCTGCAGGCCGATGCCGACGGCCACACCGTCCTGTTCGGGACGACCGGTAACCTCGCGGTCAACCCGGTGCTGTATGCGGGCAAGCCGGGCATGGACATGGAGCGCGAATTTGCGCCCCTGTCGCATGTCGCCTCGCTCGGCTTCGTGCTCGTGGTCAACCCGTCGGTGCAGGCCAATTCGCTGAAGGAGCTGATCGATCTCGCCAAAGCCAAGCCGAACGACATGCTGTTCGGCTCGAGCGGCAACGGCGGACTGCCGCACCTCTCGGGTGAACTCCTGAACCTCCAGGCCGGCGTCAAGGCGCGCCACGTGCCGTATCGCGGCAGTGCACCGGCGTTCACGGATCTCATCAGCGGTCAGGTGAATTTCGTGTTCGACGCGCTCGCCATCGCCCAGCCGCACATCGAGGCCGGCCGGCTCCGCGCCATCGCGACGACCGGACCGAAGCGGATGGCGGCGCTGCCCAATGTGCCGGTGGCCAACGAGACATTGCCCAAATTCGAGGTGGTGAACTGGTACGGCATGGTGGTGCGTGCCGGCACACCTGCGCCGGTCATTTCCATTTTGCAGCGGGAGGTGGCCCGCGCGTTGCAGCAGCCCGACGTGGCCGAGCGTGCAAAGACGCTCGGACTCGATCTGGTCGGCAGCACTCCCGAACAATTCGCTACGTTTCAACGCGCGGAGATCGCCAAGTGGGGCGACGTCATCCGCACGGCGAATATCAAAGGCGACTGAGCGCTATGGTCGGCCCAACGGGACGAACGGGACGAAGCCGACTCTATCGCCCGCCGCTTGTGTAGTTCTTCAGCAGTCAGCTAAAGAAAATGGGGCGCCGGTCATAATAAAACTGAGAACACGTACGTGCTTGAAATTACCAACTCGGATCGCCGCCGGGCGACGCTGGCGGATGAACCTCTTCAGATAACACGATCGAACAGAGCGCCGATCAAGCTCTTGAACCATGTCTGATCCGCGGCTCGCAACAACTCCAAGAACAAAAGCTCGGGGCCAGATCCGGTCGCCGTATTGTGGGTATACGTGTCTGGTTGGCCGCTCGAACGAACGATCTCGCGCGCAATAGCCAGCAGCCCTCGCTGGCAAGCGTACGGCGAAATTCGGCAGCCCGCCAGTCGGGCTTCGTTGGCGCAATCGATATGCGCCGGCGCAAAACTGCGCGTGGCGACACGAAACATCGGCAGGTCAGCGCCCGAGTCGCCGACAGCGATTGTCTCGGCTTCGGGGCCCAAGGCCCAGTCGCGCAGTGCCAACAGGCCGGTGCCCTTGTTGATGTCCTTGGCCACGATCGTCGTATCGATCGTCGTGCGGTGGAAAGACAGTTGATCGACCCGCAAGCTCGTCATCAAATGACCCATGACGAGCGTCGACAGCGGGAGTGGGGCAGGCAACCACGGATTGGACGCGTCAAGGTACTTTGCCAAGCGGGGCAGCAAGCTGCCGTCCCTATCCGCATACGTGAAGGCCCGAATGGAATATTGATGCCGATCGTCCAGGAATACGCCCGGAAGCTGCAGCAGGCGTTGTTTCAGTTCGTCGAGTTGACGCATTGCTTCGGAGCTGATCAAGGCTCTCCCGTGCTGGGCTACGGCGTCCCACAGATAGCTGCCGTTCTCCGCCACCCCTCCAGCGAGGCCATACGCCTGGCAATAGTCCTTCACTTCAGCGACCGACCGAGCTGTGTTCAGCGCCACGGAAAATCCATGGTGGGCTAGCAGCGAAAGCGCCTCGATCCCGGCGGCCGTGGTGCAAGGAAATCCAAACAGCCGGCGATCCAGAACGCCATCGATATCGAGTGCGACGAGAGGCGAACTCCATCTTGGCCCTTGCGGAGGTCGGCAATAACCGCCGCAGAACCGAGCCGTATGGACGGTGAGAAAGTTCCACGCGTCGACGAATTGGCGATGCAGCTCCTGCTGCCGGCCTGGCGTCTGCGGTCCGTCGAACAGACGTTCTTGGACCGAAAACATCGTCCAGAGCCCGGCGAGCAACTTGTTCATAAACAGGCGCTGGTCAACGTCGGCATCTCCTGATTCTTCGACGTATCGCTGGACCAGCCCGCTCTCTTCTTCGGGATCGAGCGCCAAAGCGAGGATGGCCCCCGCAAGGTCGCAGGCGGGATCCATGACATTGAGCTCGCTCTTGCCCATGCCATGATGTTCGTAGTCAGTTTTCAGCAATCCGCATGTCCCAAGAACCCATTCGGCGCGGCTCATGTTGCCATCAATGAGCGTGGGAAACGGGCAAGGATGCCGGCCCATCTGCTGCCGAAGGCGCGATCGCATCAGGAGATCAGCCCCGAACCGTCCGTAAGCCTTGCTGAGCACCCTCATCAGCAGCCGACGGCCGTTTTCGTATGATCGAAGGCTCTTGGGCGGGGCGCGCGTTGTCGACAGATTCAACGAGCGGACCCTTGCCGCGACGTAGGAGGCGGCCGTCTCGATCCATGCATCACGCCCCAAGCGGCCGCCTTCGACAGGAGAATCCTGCGGGATCCATTCCATGTAAAGAATGCCGTCGCGCAACCCGAGGATCGGCGGCACGAAGTCCGAGAGACGGGATCCTGCGAGAAAGGCGTGATAACCCAGCCACCCCCATCCAACGCTCTTGGCCAGGATGTAGCGGGTTTCCGTCAACCCTTCGGACGTCTGCAACTGGACCTCGAAGATTCGCTTGAGGCGAGCGCCTCGGTCTCTGCGCGAGCTATCCTCCAGGCGAACATTGAGCGCATCCACGCCGCGGCTATCGATGACCGATATTCGAGCGGGGCGGTGCTTCCGGAAGTACTCCATCAATCGGCGCTCCACGTTGCGTGGGTGGAGCAGTTGACGTTTGCGCCATTGCTCGGGCTCCAGTGTCACGACAGCCCGATCGGAAAAATGCTTGAACCGATACTGCCCTGCCGCGTGCACGGGGAAGAGGACTGCCACCTTCCCGAGGTCGACCCCCGCGGTGCGAGCGAGGTCAAACGCAAGAACGAGCGTTTCGCCGGTGCTCGGCGGCTCATCCACGATCACACAGGCGTAGTCTCGCTCGGCGTACCCTCTCAACTCGCTGCGTTCGCGCCGTCCCAGGCCTTTGTTCACCTGCACGGTCAGCGAGGACACCCGCTGATAGCCTTCAGCTTTGAGAAAGGCCCGCAGCAACGCGACAAAATACGTCCCAGCGGTGCGAAGCCCCAGTAGCAGAATTGGCTGCAAACGATCAGGGAAACGCTGCGCAAACCGCCGTCCAAGAGCCAGAACGTCGAAATGCGTCAAATCGAGCCGCCTGAATGCAGATGGCAGGCGACTCCGTTTGGCCTGCAAGTCAAGAGGCAGCGGCCGCCGCAGCAAGTTTGCAAGCTTTCGGCCGGGCTCCGCGAAGAGGGCTGCATCGGAGGTCTCCGCAGCGACGATCGCCAGAAATTCATCCAGGCCGGCCTGCCACTGCTCCCTCCAGCGCCGCACCCGTGCCCGATGTCGCCACCGGAGGTTCGCAGGCACGCCGGCAATGCTATCTGCCGTCCACCTCATGCCGCGACCAATAGCCGTTGCCGCCAACCGCTTCGGCATCGCCAGGGCCGGTCCACGCAGATATTCGTCAACATCGTTCAGCACCGCGCAGGAGAGCAGAAATACATTCGTTGCCACCTCGAGGGTCTGCCAGCCGTCCTGCACGATCTCCAGCCGATCAATCTCATCGCGAAGGCGGTCGACCGTCTCGCGTATCGTCAGATGCGGATCAAGGCACCACTCGTAGGCGGAATAGAAATCGCGTTCGGCCGGCAGCAGCTCCTGCTGCACAGAGCCTTGAGCGGCGGGCGCGGCTGTTGCGGGCTTCAACGTCGTTCCTCCCGAAGAGATCATGACCGTCCAGTGAACGCGCCAGACATTCGATGTCGCGGCGCACGGCCATCGACGGCGCGTCTCTCTGATCTGGCCGAGCGCAGCGCCTCACCGCGTCTCGCGAACCATGCTTCCGTGCGTTACTGCGGCATAGGCTGATGTCCCTCCGGCGCGGAGGGACGACCTCGACCGTCTTGCAGGGTCGTGATCACCTCTTTGTCGTTGGACCGGACATCCAGATCCAGCTCAATCCTCATTCGGCCGATAATCGCGTCGATGGTACGAAAGGCGGACCATATTTTGACCGCCTGCCAACTCCGCCTCGTGAGCCGACGCCATCGTCCGCGCGGATACATGGTCCGCGCGACTGCCTTTACATGCAGCCGCGCGCAACCATGAAGCTCGTCGAGCAGCCGCCTCTTCTCCTCTATTGGACCAATCGTCTGCAGGACTGCTCGCAAGAGGCTCTCGGCAAATGCTTGTTTGCGGAAGCGGGCAGCATCTGCAATGCCGCTCTTCACGGTCATGCTAAGGTCGTCCAGAACATGCGCCAATTCATGTACCGCCGGATGTCCGTGCTTGGTACAAGATGAGCAATTCGTCCCCTCGCCCGCGTCTATAGGTCTGGCTCGGACGTAGCAGCAGTCGCAGCAGTTGCCCTGCGCGCCCACGTCGATGAACGCCAGATGCCTGGCTCGGACGTCGCAAAGGATATTTTCGAAAGTCAGATCACCGTGAGATTGCCCGTTCGACCAACATTTCGCCATTGCGCCCGCGATCGCGTATGATGCGGAGTTCAGCACGTCCTTGGTAAAATCATTGGAACCTTCCAGACACGTGTGGAGCTTTTGGCCTGGAACGATGGTCGTTACCAGAGCCAGTGGCGATTCCGATACGTACAGAGGCGTCGCAACGAACGTCTTCCATCCGTGCACGACGCGGCCATCCAGAACCGCACGTAGAAGCAACATCGCGTCGCATCGTCCGCGCAGCCTGGCGATATCGAGCGCGGCCTCTTGCTTGTACAATTTGACTATGAATCCCGGTTGCGCGCGCCGATCCGGCTGTCGCCCGGATGAATGAATCGCATACACATGGGCCTCGCTTCCTTCGTCGAGCTCGGTAATGGTCCAGTCTTCGGAATCGTCAGTCCGGGTGAGTTGCTGCAGCACCCGGGTCACCGCCGCCACTCGAGATGCGCAAGCCGTCGTTTGATCCGCTCTGCGCGCGAGCGTCAGGAACACGCTCCACCGTGCCGCCAGCCGGACCAAACTGCCCGCCAGGACTCCGTAAGCGGCCCCCAGCAGACCCCACTGAAACACCAGCAGAGCGACGAGAATCGCGGTGATGACGGCCCCAATCAGGCCGATCCAGAAGTTCGCCCGGGCGCACTCCATGACCGCCAGCGCGGTGACGAGCGGCATGCCGATGGCGATCAACAAGGCCTCAAGCGCCAACACCATGACGATCTGACCATGTCCCGCGTAGTCTCGGCCGGGATACAGCAACTGCATGATGTCTTCGCCGGCCGCCGGGACCAAGAGACAGAACGGGACCATCGCCATCCCGAGCAGCAGCGATTGCTGAAGAATCTCGCGCCGCAGCCTCGCTTCACCGCCCTCGGAGAACGCCACGGCAGCTTTCGCGCACAGGATATTGTTGAGCCCCTGAATGAAAGGATTTGCAAGAAGCGTGACGCTCATGCACGCGGCGTAGATGCCTGTGGCCGTCGTCCCGACCATCCATAACAGCAACCAGTAGGTGATCTGGACTTGAAGCGCCGTGATCGCGTGGTTGGCGAAAAGCCATTTCCCCAAGCCCCACTTCCTCCGCGCCGTTTCCGGCAGCCGGTCCGCGCGCACTGCAAAAGTCCGCCGCTCGCGGTAGAGCCACGCGGCGCCGGACAGGCCGCACGCAACGCCAATCGCGCCCAGCGCCATGGTGGCGGACAGCCGCCCGCCATGTGCCAGCATGCCGAGCGTGCCAAGCTGCACCGCCGCCACCCCGATATCCAGGATCAGGGCCTTGCGCACTTGCAGGTGTGCGAAGGCAAACCGACGACTGAATTCGCGCAGCAATGCGAGCGGCGCCACTGCAGCTACCGCCCAGGTCATCGCGATCAGTTCCGGTCTTACTTGAAGCACCGACATCGCCAAAGCCGCCGCAGTCAGTGTGGCCATGGCCAGCGCCGACAGCAGGCTGCTCAGTATCAACGAATTGCCTGCATGTTCAGCCAGCGTTCCCAAAGGCCGGTCACGCTGGACCATGTATGGCAGCGAAATTAGCGCCTCGTGGATGTTCACCAGCGCGATCAGCAGCGAGACACCAAGCGCATAAACGCCCAGTTCACTCGCAGAGGTCGCGCGGCCGACCAAGACCGTCGTTAGAAAACTTGAACCGCTGACGACGAGCTGATCTCCCACTCCCAACGCGTGCGCTCCGCAAGCGGTCTGCAGGAGATTGGTCCGCAGCCGTCCCCGCTCTCCGCGAGTTGCGCCCGCGTTGAGGGATCCGGTCGACAGTTTGTGCATGCGCAGCAAATCCGTCGATTGGTCCAATGCTCTTTTCCCCTTCTCCGGCACGTCGCATTTTGGGGTTTAGAGCATGATGATTTTTGGTCGATCCGTCCCCTCCGCTGTCATCGCCCGCGCAGGCGGGCGATCCAGTTGGATGCCCCGCCTTCGCGGGGCATGACAATCGAGGGTGTGCGACTCAACCTAAACGCATCCTGCTTTAGTCACCCGAGCTCGTACTCGCGGTTCTGGAAGAAAACGGCGTTCGCGAAATGCGGCGAGCGATCCGCGCGCACTGCGCCAACTGCCATTTGGCCTCTCTCCTGCTCGGGCTGCTTTGCGACAGTTTTACGACTCGTCAATCGGCGATTGCGAGCTACCCATTTTTGGCGTACTCGCGAGTTGCGAAGAGGCCGATCTCACTGATTTGCGCTCCGCCCGCTGCCAGAGATTAGTGCAATTTTCTTGCGTTTAAATCTCAAACGAATTCATTTGCTTGCAGAGATCGCCAAAATCGAAATCTTCCACCGTGAGAATGCATACACGCTTCAAGGAAGACATCCTCGCGATCGTCGCCGACTTGCAGTCCAGCCGAAAGCCCAGTGCTTATGGGCTCGCAAATGCCGCGAGCCGGGCGTTGGACTCCGTGATCTCGGACATGATCCGGTCCTGATCGATCGACGTGAACTTTCCGCCAGACCGCATGATGCGGCCGTCCGCCACCACGAGGTCGATGTTCTGTGGCGTGGCGCTGAGCACCAGCGCGTCCCACGGGTTGCTCGCAGGAAAGATGTTCGGGTCGGTCGTCCGAACCGTGATGAGGTCTGCCCGCTTGCCGGGCGTGAGCGATCCGGTGACATCGGACAACCCAAGCGCTTTGGCGCCGTCAGTGGTGGCGAGCTCGACCAGACGCTTGGCGGTCACCTCCGGCGCCGTCGCGCCCAGGCGATGCCTGTGGTACTTGAACAGCACCCGCATCACGTTGAAGTAGTCGGCGTTGCCCTCCACGGTCTCGTCGATCGAAAGGCTGACCGGCACCTTCGCCTGAAGCAGCTCGGCGAGCTGAACAACACCGCCTTCGGGCGGCCGGGCCACTTCGCCGATCGGCGAAGTGGCAAAGCTGGTGCCGCGCGCCGCGAGGATGGCCCGCTCCTCCGCCACCGTGAACATCGGGTGGACCAACTGAACGTCCGGTCCGAGCAACCTCTGCTTTTCCAGCTCGAACACGAGATTCTTCGGCGAGGCATGGAGGGTGATCGGCAAATTTCGTGTCCTCGGTGGGCGCCTACATCTCGGCGGCAGGCTTTCTGATCTTCTTTGTGACGGTCATCGACGCGTTCGCCCGCAAGCGGGTCGCGGGCAACAACCCCTGGGGCGAAGGCGCGACAACACAGGAATGGAGCTTGTCGTCGCCCCCACCGTTCCACTCTTTCGAGAGCCTGCCTTACATCCGCTAGCGCCGCGAGCGGCGCAACGGCATGCGGCCGGCGAACATGACGCGCGGATTTTGGGCCTATGTCGCAAGATTCAGACATGTCGGTGTTGCTCACCATCCTGTGGCTGGGCTGGGTTTATTGGCAGATCACCAGTGCGATGAACCATCTCCGCGACGAGGAGCAACGGAAGAAAACGGCGCGCACCGCCTGGAACTGGGCATCAGGTCCGGTGCGCCATGCGCTTGCGCCGGATCGGCCGCCGGCGGTGGCCGGCGAGGATCGCTGGACCGATGTCCTGATCGAGATCGAGCAGCGGGATCCATCGTTCACGCTGGCCTCGTTTCTGGACGGCGCGACGTCGGTCTACGAGGCCATCACCGCCGCGTTCGCCAGCGGCGATTGCAACAGCCTGCGGGCGCTGGTGTCGCACGATGTCTACGACGCCTTTGTCTCGGAAGTCATGACCCGGGAGTGCGCGCCCGAGCGCACCGAGCTGTCGCTGCTTCACATCCAGCCACCCGAGGCCCAGGACATTCGCGTCCTGAAAGACGAAGCGGAGATCACCGTTCGTTTCGTCGGCGAATTCTTTGAAACAACATACATCCCCGGCAGGCAGCCCCCGACGCCGACTCGATGCACCCATGTGGACGTCTGGACGTTTTCCAAGTGTCTTTCCTCCCGCGAGGCCGGCTGGGTTTTGGTGGCGGCCAACTAGCGCCACGCGAGGGGATCAACACGAGAGGATCGATGGAAAGAGCAAAGAACGAACCAGACGGACCGGCGCCGGGTGAGTGCTTTTCGCCACCTTGCTCGATGCACGAGGTCGATCCGGCCTATGTCGGTCTGCCGGACGGCGCCGGCCGGCCGGACGACAATCTGAAGCGATGGCGCAAGATCGAGCGCGAGCGGCTGCTGGCCGCACGCATGACGCTGAGCTGGCAGTGCGGGCGTGTTACGACGAGAGGATCGCAGCCGGCCTGCACGACGCGATCGGCGATCCACGCGGCCTGACCGTCAGCGTGTATTGGCCGTTCAAGGGCGAGCCCGACCTTCGCCCCTGGATGGATCAGGTCCGGGCCCGGGGCGGGCGGACCGCCCTGCCTGTCGTCGTCGGCAAGGCGCAACCGCTGGTGTTCCGGCTGTGGGCGCACGGCGAGCCGCTCGAGCGGGGCGTGTGGAACATTCCGGTGCCGCGTGAGGGCGCGCCCGTTGCGCCGGACATCGTAATCGCACCGGTCGGCGGCTTCGACCGCGCCGGATTCCGGCTGGGTTATGGCGGCGGCTTCTATGACCGCACGCTGGCGGCACAGGCGAAGCGGCCGCGCATCGTCGGGGTCGGCTACGCGCAGGCTGCGATTGCCACGATCTACCCGCAGCCCCACGATATTCCCATGGATCTCGTCGTCACCGAAGCGGGCCCGGTGATGCCGGAACGGTGAACGGAGCTGCCCTGGCCGAACAGGCGCCGTAGCCCGGATGGAGCGGAGCGCAATCCGGGCCGCCAGTCCCGCATTCCGCTGCGCTCCATGCGGGCTACGGGTGCTGCAGGGCTGCGAGCTTTTTCCTCAGGTCCCGCAACTCCTGAAAGCGCTCCGTGACATCCCGCAGGATTGCCGCGATACCCTCCACTTGGCCCGCGCCGTCACGCAGCACGACGATCGTGAATTCGACGGAGATCTGGCGTCCGTCTTTCGTCACCGCCGGCACGGACAACAGCGAGCCGGAGCCGTAGCGGGTCGAGCCCGACGCCATCACGTGCGCGTAGCCCTGCCAATGCCGGGCGCGGAGCCGCTCGGGAATGATGAGATCGAGCGATTGGCCGATCGCCTCCTCGCGCGCAAACCCGAAGATGCGGACCGCACCCGCGTTCCAGAATCGGATCACGCCGTTCCGGTCCGCCAGCAGAATGGCATCCGACGGCGTGTTGAGAATTGCATCCCTAAGCCGCTCAACGATATCCATGATCCGCACCTGCGCCGGCTTCAAAGGTCATGACCGTCCGAAACCAGCCGCCGCCAGGCCGCGCCCGATGTCGGCGATGAGATCGGCCTCGCCCTCCAGGCCGACCGAAAGCCGCAGCAGCCCGTCGGTGATTCCGGCAGCACGACGGGCCGCTTCGTCCATTCCGGCATGGGTCATGGTCGCCGGATGGGCAACGAGGCTTTCGACGCCGCCGAGCGATTCCGCCAGCGTGAAAATCTGCAAAGCTTGGAGAAACCGGGTCACCGCCTCGACGCCGCCGGCCAGTTCGAAGCTGAGCATCGCGCCGAAGCCGGACTGCTGCGAACGCGCGAGCGCGTGTCCCGAATGGCCCGGCAATCCCGGATAGTGACAGGCCCGCACGCCGGGATGCCCGGCCAGAACGTCGGCGATCTTGCCGGCGCTCGCTTGCTGGCGCTCCATGCGTGGAAACAAGGTGCGCACGCCGCGCAGCGTCAGATAGGCATCGAACGGCGCACCGGTCACGCCGGTGGTGTTGGCCCACGCGCGCAGCGCTTCGACATCGGCCGGCGCGGCCGCGACAACCGCACCCCCGACCACGTCCGAATGGCCGTTGAGATATTTGGTGGTTGAATGGACGACGAAGTCCGCGCCGAGCAGGAGCGGACGCTGCAAGGCGGGAGACATGAACGTGTTGTCGACTGCGACCTTGCATCCGGCGGCCCTGCCGCGCGCCGCGATACGGCGGATATCGACGATCCGCATCAGGGGATTGCTCGGCGTCTCGATCAAGACCAGCGCCGGCGAGGCCTTCAGCGCCTGCTCCAGAGCCGCATCATCGCCCTGATCGACAAAGCAGACCCGGAGGTGTCCGCGGTCGCGCCGCCCCTCCAGCAGACGGTAGGTGCCGCCGTAGCAATCGTGCGGCGCGACGATCAGATCGTCGCGCCGCAATTGTCCGAACAGCAGATCGAGCGCAGCCATCCCGGAAGACGTGATCACCGCGCCGGCTCCGCCTTCGAGCTTGGCCAGGGTATCGGCCAGCAGATCCCGTGTCGGGTTGGCGGTTCGGGTGTAGTCATAGGGGCCGCTCTGGCGGAACCCGCCGAAGGCGAACGTGCTGGAAAGATAGGCCGGAGGCACGATCGAACCGAACGCCTTGTCGGTCGCTATGCCATTGGCCGCGGCGATCGTCTCAGGTTCCTTGGAAGGGGGCATACGATCAGGCCCTGCGCGACCGACGCGCGGCCGCCTGTGACGTTGTGTGCCGTCGGCGCGCACGCCCCAGATAGGCCTTGAGCGCCACCGCATTGTTGTGGTCGCGGTCCTTCGCCGAAAACACCAGCGTCACGGACCCCTTGTCCATCCAGCGTTCCAGCGCCGCCACGGCAAACGGATCGTCCCTCAGCTCTTCGCCATAACGCCTGCAGAACTGCTTCCACCGCTCGGGACGGTGACCGAACCACTTCCGAAGCGGCGTGGACGGGGCGATGTCCCTGAGCCAGAGGTCCAATGCGGCGGCCTTCCTGGTAAGTCCACGCGGCCAGACACGATCGACCAGAATTCTTGCTCCGTCCGCCGGACCGGGCGCGTCGTACACGCGCTTGACCTCAAGCCGCCGCTTCGCCGTCCGCTTCCGACCAGCGGCAGCTTTTCCAGTTCCCGATGTCACGGCCGGAACCATCGCGGTCAACGCCGATCTCCCGTTTCGGTTCGATCACCGGCGGCGCTACGCCGCCGAGGGCCCAGGATCGTCATCATCGTCGCACGGCAACGCCCGCTTCCGCGGCGGCGACCGTCGCTCGAAAAGCGGCACCACCCGACTGTCCGGCTTGTCGGCATCGCGCAATTCTACCGCGTTCGGCGTATTGCCGATGGGCTTGGTCATGGCAAGTGCCTCCATTTTTTGAGCCACTCCCTCCAGACCCCGAACGTTCCGTGGTGCCGCTTCCCGGCGGCAGGCAAGCCATCCAGGTCAGGACGGCCGACGTGATTGTCGGCCGGGGTTTGAGCACAAGCAAACGAATGTTATTGCAGTATGAATGCAATATTGATGCTATAGGCAAATGGACATCGAACTGGCCCGCACGTTTCTCGAAATCGTCTCAACCGGAAGCTTCGTCCGCGCCGCCGAGCGGCTGAACGTCGGGCAAACGACGGTGAGCGCCCGCATTCGATCGCTCGAACAGCAACTCGGCCGCCCGCTGTTCGTGCGCAACAAGGCCGGAGCCTCGCTGACGCCGGCAGGCGATCAGCTTCTGCGCTATGCGCCGACCTTCGTGCAGCTCTGGCAACGCGCCCGCCACCAGGTCGCGGTGCCGCCCGGCCACCGGGCCGTCCTGACCGTGGCCAGCGAGGTCAGTCTGTGGCAGCCGCTGCTGGCCGACTGGGTGATCTGGATGCGGCGCTCGCTGCCGGACATCGCGCTGCGCGTCCATGTCGACGTGCCGCAGGACCTGATCAACCATGTCGCATCCGGCTTTGTCGACATCGCCGTGATGTACGCGCCGCAGCATCGGCCCGGATTGAAAGTCGACCTGCTGATGGAAGAAGAGCTTGTTCTGGCGACGACCGACCCCAAGCCATCCCGATCGAAGCCTTCCAACTACGTTCATGTCGACTGGGGGCCCGACTTTGCGCTCCGCCACGACGCAACGTTTCCCGAGGCGGCCCCGAGCCTGTTCGTCAATCTCGGCCCACTGGCACTGAACTACGTGCTCGAGGCCGGCGGCACGGGATACTTCCGAAGGCAGGCCATCCAGCCGTATCTCAAGGCCGGACGGCTGCACCTGGTGCGCGGCGCGCCGCGGTTTTCGTATCCCGTCTATGTCGTGCACTCCGCCCAAGCCGATGATGCGCTGCTTGAGCCGGCACTGGCGGGGCTTCGCAAAATTTCGAGATAATCGCCCCGGTGCGCCGGCTGAAGCGCCATGTGCACCCGTCTCGAAAGCGCATCGGTGAGTGTTCCGTTCAAACGGCCTTTCAAATCACCGCCCGCATCAAGGCTTTTCCGGATGAAACACCGTCATTTTGGGTGCGGGCTCGGCAAGACCAAGTTCCGCCCAGCGTTCTCGCACGCGATCATGCACGGACTTGCGCAGCAAGGTCGATTGCGGAAAGTCCTTCAGGTGCTGGTGTGGCTTGCAGGCATTGATCAGCACCTTCGAGCCGTACGGTCGCAGCTCCGCTGGAAACCGGCTGGGGTCGAGGCCCGTCGACCAGGTGTTGCGGAGAATGTCGATGTCTTCCGACGGATGGCAGCGTGTGCTGAGCGCCCACATGACATCGTTGAAGTCAGTCGGGTCGACGTCTTCGTCGACGACGATGATCCATTTGGTGTAGTAGGCGGCCGCCGGACATTGCGCGGTCAGCGCCAGGACCTGCGCCGCATGCCCTGCGTATTTCTGCTGCATCGAGACCACGACCATGCCCCAGCCTGACGCTGCGGCGGGATGCGAGTAGGCACCAACCACGCCCGGCACGCCGATGCGCTCGAGATCGTCGAGTATCCGCGCCGACCGCATGATGGCGTAGTAAGCGCCGATCTCGCAGGACGGATAGCGCGCCATCAACGCATGGGTAAAGATCGGCGACTTGCGGTGATGCACCGCCAGCACCTCCATCACCGGTTGGGGCGAGCGCTCGCGGCCGTAGTAGCCGGTGAACTCGCCGAGCGGGCCTTCCGGCATGACGTCGCCCTGGCGCAACACGCCTTCGATGACGAACTCCGCATTGGCCGGGATCGGCAGGCTGACGCATTCAGCCTTGGTCAGCTCGACCGGCCGACCCATGATGCCGCCCGCCACGTCGAGCTCGGATTCTTCGGCAGCGAAGCTCTGTGCCGCCAGCATGAACAACACCGGGTCGATGCCATAGGCGGCAACGACCTCGCACGGTTTGCCGCGGGCCCACCAGGCCTCGCGGTCGAGCAGTCCATGCTTGCCGGGCGAACAATAAAGGCCGATGCGGTTTGGGCCCTGCAGCATCTGCCGGTAGCAGCCGACATTGATGCGTCCGGTATCGGGCGAGGCCGTGAACGTGATGTCGCCCGTCCCGATGAACGGACCGCCGTCGCCGGGCCAGAACGTGGGCACCGGAAACCGGGTGAGGTCTATGTCCTTGCCGGTCAGGACCACCTCATTCACGGGCGCCTGATCCTTCGCGACCATCACGGGTGGAACCGGCTCGTTCAGGATCGAGCGGGTGGCCTGGATCATTTCGGATGTGGTCGCCGACGGATCGAGACCCACTGCCAGCGCATATCGCTCACGGCTCGCACCGAGCATGTTGATGAGGATGCGCGAGCCGGTGGCGTCGCCCCGGAGGCTCTCGAACATCAGCGCCGGTGATTTGTCCTGCCGGCTGGCCAGGAGCGTCACCGCACCGAGCTCTTCATGCGGGTCGACTTCGGCCGCGATCCGCGCCAGTTCGCCGTGCTGCTCAATCTGCGCGACCCAGCCGCGCAGATCGTGCCACGACGGGCCCGATTCGCGCTGTGCGGAAGCCGGCTTCGACCGGCTCCTTGGCTCGACTTCCATAGAATGTCCTCCAGGTTGGCGATCGGCGAATCCGCGCTTAAGGCAGCGATTGCAGAAAGGCACCGATCACTGCATTGAACTCTGCTGGCTTTTCCCAGTTCGCGAAACGCCCGGCGCCCGGGATCTGCGGCGCCTCCCGGAAGTTCGCCATGCCGCGCAGCACCTCCGGCCGATCCGGATAGGGATCGTCGGCACCGCACACGCCGAGCACAGGAATGTCGAGCTTCCTGAAGTCGGAGACCATGTCAGGCACCGACAGGGCAAATTCGAGCATGCCGCGCTGATATTCGCCGAGCGGGTGGCTGGCAAACATCTGGATCACCTTCTCGCGCACCGGCGAGTCGACCGGGATGACCTTGTAGATCGTTCTGCCGCCTTGCTCGCGCAGAAGATCGATGAACGCGTCGCGCCCCTCGCGTTCGAGCAGGTGGGCCGCCTGCAACGTGTATTGTTCCCACCGCCCGAAATACTCGAGCGCGTCATGCATCTCGCTCCAGGCGCCGAGCACGAGTGCCCGGACCTTGGCCGGATTGCGGATCGCGTAGTATGCGGCGATGGTCGTGCCGAATGCGAGCCCGATGATGACGGGCTGCCGGATGTCGAGCTTCTCGAACAGCAGCTCCAGATCGCGCGTCTGGTTGACCAAGGAGAACCCATAGTCCGTCCATTCAGTCTTCGCGTGCCCACGGCGGTTGTAGATCGTGCAACGGTGATTCTTCGAGAACTCGGCCACCTGCTGATCCCAATACTCCATCCCGTGAATCTCGCCGTGGATGAAGACCAGGTCGGAGCCCTTGCCGCTCTGCTCGTAGTAGAAGCCGCAGCCGTTGACGTTCGCGACAGGCATGCACGTCCTCTGGTGAACTCAATTCTCAATACCGATCACCCGCGCCGGCGCGCCGTCCATGCCTTTCAGGTTCAATGGCAAGGCGATCAGCGTGAACCTCGGGGCGATGCGGTCGAGGGCGGTGAGCATCTGGATCATCGGAATGCCGGCCTTGAGCCAGCGCTTGTGGTTGGCCCCGCGTTCGGCGGGCGTGAGCGTCATCTTCCAGAACGGCTTTTCCGGAAAGCAGTCCATCGCCACAGCGGAAACACCTTGCCGTTCGACCCACTCGCCGACGCTCGGCTCCAGGTGAATCGTCTCGTTCCAGAACTCCGGCTTGCCGAACGCGCGGTCGGTCCACGACGTCTTGATCACTGCGATCTGCCCGGGCCCCGGCTTCACGCCGGTCCGCTCGAGATCGGCCGCCGTCACGCCCTCTCCGGCCGACTTGTGACTGACGTCGAGAACCAGCGCCTCGCGCATGACGAGGCGATCGAGCGAGATGTCGCTGATCGACGCGCCGTCGGCGTAGAAGTGGCGGGGCGCATCGATGTGCGTCCCGATATGGGTGTTCAGCGTGAACACAGTGTTCATGCTGTTGATCGCAGGCGCGTCCGGAAGGAGATCCACGCGCTCGGCGGCCAGCGTCGCCCGCTGCTCCTCATTGATGACGGTGACCGCCTGCACCTTCGTCGGATACTGCTGGTAGAAGGCGATCTTCGGGATGCCATCCATGTTGGACGTGACCGGAAGCGTCAAATCGACGATGCGGGACATGCGAGGGACTTAGCTCCGCTGCTGGGTGTAACCGTAGTGCCAGGCTAACACACGGTTTTCGATGAAGAGGAACAGCCGATTGAGGATGTAGCCGAGCACGGCCAGGGTGATGACGCCCGCGAACATGTCGCGGATCTTGAAGCCCCGCTGGGCGCTCAGGATGAAGTAGCCGATGCCGTTCGAAGCCGCGACCATCTCGCTGATGACCATGACGATCAGAGCCACCGCCAGGCTGATCCGCATGCCGGTAAAGATGTAGGGCGAAGACGCGGGCAGGACGATCTGCGTCAGAAGCTTCCATCCGGAGACACCGAACGTCCGCGCGGTCTGCAGCTGGATCGGATCGACGCTGCGGACCCCGCTGTAGGTGTTGAGAAGCACGGGGAAGACGCTGGCAAAGGCGACCATGAAAATCTTCATCTCGTCGTCAATGCCGAGAAACAGGATGACAATCGGAAGATAGGCCGGGCTTGGGATCGGACGCAGCACCTCGGTGATCGGCTCCAGAAGATTGTAGAAGAAGCGGATGTATCCCATCAGGAGTCCGAGCAGAACGCCGATCACCACGCCGATGAAGTAGCCCGCGAACATGCGCCACAGGCTCGGCAGCACCTCGCCGAGGAGCTCGCCGGAGACTGCAAGCTGCCACCAGGTCGACATGATCGAGCTGATGCGCGGGAAGCTCATCGGCGGAAAAACCTCGCTGGCCGCGGCCGCCTCCCAAAGAATCAACACCAACGCGATGAAGACGACGCCGATCGCGCGCGTGTTCCAGAGCGGGGCCATTCGCAGCGGAGGTTCGGAGGCTGCAGGCGAGCCGGCATCGGGCTGATTGGTGCGGACGGTATCGATCACGCGGCCTCCGGACCCCCGAGACCTTCGTCGGCGAACAACTGAGCCAGCAGGCGCGCGCGATAATCCAGATAAGCCGGCAGCGCGCGGGTTGCGATCTGATCGCGCGGGTCTCGCAGCTCGACGGGCAGATCAATCGCAACAGTCCCTGGCGCGCGGGTCAAGGCGACGACCCGGGTGGACAGATAAATCCCTTCATCGACGTCGTGGGTGACGAAGACCACTGTGAGGTTCATCTCCCGCCACAGCGAGCGCAGCAGCTCCTGCAGACCAGCACGCGTCAGCGCGTCCACCGCGCTGAAGGGCTCGTCCATCAGCAGCACCGAAGGGCGACAGGCGAGCGCCCGGGCGATCGCCACGCGCTGCTGCATGCCCCCGGACAGTTGCCAGGGATAGTGCCTTTCAAATCCGGTCAGCTTCACCAGGCCGATCATCTCGCGCGTGCGCGCAGCCACGTCGGCCCGCGACATCCCGCCTTTGCTTTCCAGGCCGAACGCGACGTTGCGCTCCACCGTCTTCCAGGGGAACAGCGAACGCGTGTATTGCTGGAAGACGTATACGACATCGGGTGGCGGCTCATGCATTCGGCTTTGCTTGTGAAAAACATCGCCCGACGTCGCGGATGCAAGGCCCGCCATGATCTGCAGCAGCGTGGATTTGCCGCAGCCCGACGGGCCGACGATTGAGACGAAACTACCCGCCTCGATATCGAGATCGACTCCGTTCAACGCGACAGTGGTCGCGCCCGCCGCCGAAAAGCTCTTGCGGAGGCCGCGAACACCCAGGACCGCGTTGCTCCGCCGATTCATGGTCAGGGCGTGAGGACACGCGCGGAAAGGTCGACGGAGGTCTTCAGCAATCCGTACTTCCGCATCATCTCCATCGTGTGGTTCATTTCCTTCAAGTTGATCGCGGCACCGAGCTTCGGCAGCAGAACCTTGTCCTTCAGCGCAGGGTTGAGGTTGGTGAACTGCTGGTTGATTTCGCGCATCGCGGCTTCATTGGATGCGCCGAAGGCGGCGCCTTTGGCGACCGCGCGAACGAATTTGACCGCCGTGGCGCGGTTCTTCCGCACCCAGGACGACAGCGCGATGTATTGAGTGATGTCGGTGTTGGGCGCGGTTTCGACGTAAGGCCAGCCGACAACCTCGGCGTTGCCCGTCGACATCAGCGCCGACCGGAACGGCTCGACCTGGACGATGGCATCGATCTGTCCGCCCAACAGCGGATCGTTCATTTGCGGGAATGGCACCTCGGTGAAGCGGACCTTGGTGCGATCCACCCCGTGCTTCTCCAGCCAGGCGACGGCATGCAGCCAAGCCGTGCTGTTGATGACGTTGACCGCGATGCGCTTGCCTTCCAGATCCTTGGGCGACTTTATGGCGCCCTTCTTCACGATGACGGCCGTTGTCGTATCCGGTGGCGTTTCGCGAACGATCGCTGCCGGCGCCAGCACTACGGCATCGAGACCCTGCTCGATGGCCTGGAACGTCGAGACGGTGTTGCTCAGCACGATGTCCATCCGTCCGGATTGGAGAACCGGCACGGCGAGAGCGCCGCTGTCGAACTTCGAACTCTCGATCTCCAAGGCCTCTTCCTTGAAGTAGCCCTGCTTGTCGGCGATCACCGCCGCGAGCGATTCGGAAAATGGCAGCAAACCGACCTTGATCCGCTCTTGGCCGACCGCAGCAAAGGGCGACACCAGCACACCGGCAGCCAGCGTCAACGCAATGGACCATCCGCGAATGTCGATCATGGTACCCTCGCCTCCGTTTGCGGTTCGGCCCGGTTGCGGGCCGGCTCACCTTTCCTGAGACAGAATTTCCACTTTCATGCCGATACTCGATCATGCCGCCTGCTGAAGCGGCCCGAAAAGCCCCTCGGCCGCACCCATGTCAAACAGCCATGGGAAGAACCGCGGCGGATCGTCGAAACATTCGACGAAGTGCCGGGCGATGACCGGGTTGTGCTCAGCGGCATGCAGTATCGCCTGCATCGGAGGGCCCGGCGGAAGAAGCAGGCGATTCGACCATTCGGCGGTCAGCTTCCCGCGTTCGTTCCAATAGGATTCGAAGGTATTTTCCATCCAATCCCGATCGAAGGGAGCGGCCCCCCGCAGGACTATCCGCTCCAGATAGTGGTGCGCAAACTTGCTGGCATTGTTCGAGCCCTGTCCCGTGAGCGGATCATTGAGCATGACCACGTCGGCAATCCCGAGCACGAGACTGCCCGACGGCAGCACCCCAACGGGCTTGCGCACGACGGGGGGAAATCTGCCCGCCAGCGTCCCGTTCGACTCCGTGAGCTCGATGCGTTGGCAGCGGGCCGCCTCCCACGGAAAGAATTTCTGCAGAATTTCCTTGCTCCGCTGCAGATGCGCGGCCGGGTTCTTCACGTCTGCCCAACAATCCATCGGGCCTCCGGGCAGCCCTTCGAACACCATGATCTCGCACTCGCCAGTCGTGGTAACCGCCGGCATCACGAAATACTCGCCGACCCCGGGCATGGCATTGAAGGTGACGCCGCGACTGGGATGGGTCGGCTCCATGCCGGCCACGTAGGTCAGCGCGAGCGCGCGCATCGGCTTGTCGTACGGCGAGCGCGCAGCATCGCGCTCGAACAGCTTCGCAATTTCTCCTTTGCCCGCGGCGACGATGACCAGGTCGTGTTTGCGGGTCAATGCTTCGATATCTTCGATGCCGGCCGGCCGAACCTCGAGTGTGCCTCCGAGGCTGACGAATTCCTCGGTCCAGCGCGGAACCTTCACCCGCTGGCAGACCGAATTGCCCGGGCTCGGAACAGGAGCGCGCCAATGGACCGCCCGCTGGCCGTCGTCGCCTCCGAGGGAGAATTCGATGAAGTCATGCTTCGGTGCGATGTCGTCCCAGAACGCGAGGCCGAGACTGCGCTCATGCTGCAGGGCTGTACGCTGCATTCCCTGACTCGACATGATGCGCCCGTTCCGCACGTCGTCCGGCGCGCGATCGGTCACGATGGTCACAGCATAGCCGCGCTGCCGGAGCCCGATGCCGAGTTGAAGGCCTGCATGGCCGCCTCCAACAATGCCAATAGAGCGCATTCAAGT
The DNA here is from genome assembly GCA_019746135.1 of Xanthobacteraceae bacterium. Classification (GTDB taxonomy): domain Bacteria; phylum Pseudomonadota; class Alphaproteobacteria; order Rhizobiales; family Xanthobacteraceae; genus Z2-YC6860. Next base: position 13,432 of record JAIESI010000135.1, on the reverse strand, counting down.
AGTCTCCTTCCCGCTTTCCATCACATCGCACGCGCCTGAACGCAGTGGATCAAGACGCGCGCGGATTCTGAACCTGCATGCGCTCGGGCCCCATCGCGGAGTAGCCACCATCCACCGCAAGGTCCGTGCCGGTAATGAAGCTTGCCCCATCAGAGCAAAGAAACAGCGCCGCACGCGCGATCTCGATTGCATCGCCAAGCCGCCCCAGCGCATGAAACTCCCCCTCGATCGCGTCCGCGCGCGGCCGGTTGTTTTCATGCTTGCGCTGCAGCGGGGCGCTCCAGGTTTTCCCGGGCGACAACGAGTTCACTCGGATTCCCGATGGCGCGAAATCGAGCGCCATGGACCTCGCAAGTTGAAGCAGAGCCGCCTTGCCGGCCGGATAGAGCCATCGACCCGGCTGGCCAATCTTGGCCGAAATACTGCCGATGAACACGATCGAGGCGCCCGGCGTCAAAAGATGCGGCCGCGCCTCCCGCACCAGCAGAGCCGCTCCGACCAGATTGACGTCGAGCGAACGCCGCCAATCGGAACGGCTCGCGGCGACCCCGCCATCAACGTAGCTGCACGCCGCATGGATGATCACGCTGATCTTGCCGAATGTGGCGACCGTCTTGCTGACGCAACGCGCGATGTCGTCATCCACGGCGAGATCCGTGGCGAGAAAGCACGCCTGGGGCCCGATGGAGCCGGCAAGCGCCTCGCCTTCGGCTCGCGCGATGTCGGCGATCGCCACCCGATATCCCGCTGCTGCGAACGAGCGGACGATCTCGGCGCCGATGCTCGTCGCGCCGCCCGTCACGATAGCAGTTGGTCCTGTACCCATCATGCCCATATGTCCGCCTAGCGGACTGACTGTTCATTTCATGCTAGGAGCAGCTTTCACGCACGTCAAGATCACGGCCTTTCAACCGGCGATCATGCGCACGGTCTCGAGACGAAGCTCGGTTTCGCCACGTGCCTTGGGTCGCGAAATCCGCCGCGGGCGCCGTTGCATCAGGCTGGGCCAACAACGGCCTGGCTCACGCGCCCAGCTGGCGAGACGCGCATGCGGCTTCAGGCGTGCCCCAGAAGGGACGACAACAGGGAGGCCGATTGCTTCACCGCCTTGGCACACTCGCCCACGCGTTTGGTATTGAAGCGCACGGAGGGACCGAAGATGCCGAGCGAGCCGACCACGTCGCCACGTCGATCGAATATCGGACTCGCGATGGCCTGCGCGCCGGCGATGAAATCTCCGCTGCTTACCGCATAACCGGCGTCGCGAATCTCCGGCAGCCTTCTGCGTGCGGCCCGGGCATGACTTTTGTCGCGGTCCTGCTCAATGATCTGCTCGGCCTCGGCGCCGTCGAGGAACGCAAGCATTGCCAGCCCGCTGGCGCCGCGCAACAGGCTGCCGGAATGGCCGAGGCCGCGCGAGTATGAAAGCGCCTGGCGGCTCGGCATCTCCGATACGCAGAGCCGGATGTTGTCTTTGCGAAGATAGAGCGCGACCGTCTCGTCGTAGCGATCGTGCAAATTCCTCATCAAAGGTTCTGCCAGGCGGGCGACGTCGAGCGAGTTGTTCCACGCATCTGCAAGCCGCCCGGCTCCGATATCGAGGCGATATCGAGGCGGTTCGCCGTCCTTGCGGACGTACTTGCGGCTGATGAGAGTCGAGAGAATCCGGTACAAGGTCGGCCGCGATAGGCTGACGCGCCTCTCCAGTTCACCGATCGCCAACGGGCGACGCTCGACCGCGAAGCACTCCAGAACATCAATGGCCCGGTCGACGGCACGCATATTTTCGGATTTCACAGTCATCAAGAATCTCCTCGGCGCGGGCATGGACGGGTTTGTTGACCAAGCGACCGCCTAGCGCGTATTTTCCATCGTGAGATCAATAGTCCGCTCAGCGGACTTATGCAACAGAGGTCCGGGCGTCTTTGGCGTCATTCCGCTAAACAGCGGCACGCAGCACGCGAAATTCGCTTTGACCCTTCCTTGGTCGACGGAGATGAATGTTGAAAAACGACATGATGGAGACGCTGGTTCGCACGGGGCCCGGCACGCTTATGGGAAATCTCATCCGGCGTTATTGGGTGCCCGCGCTGCTCTCGTCAGAAATCGCGGAACCCGATGGGCCCCAGGTCCGCGTCAAGATTCTCGGAGAGCGCCTGCTCGCCTTCAGAGATACCAACGGCCGCGTCGGCCTGGTCGATGAATTCTGCCGCCATCGCGGCGCCTCGCTCTTTCTGGGCCGAAACGAGGAATGCGGAATCCGATGTTCTTACCATGGCTGGAAATACGACATCTCCGGCCGGTGCGTGGACCTGCCGTCGAGTCCTGAGGCCGCCTCCAAGGTGAGCATTACCGCCTATCCCTGCATTGAACGCGCCGGAATCGTCTGGGCGTACATGGGCCCGAAGGAAAAGCAGCCTGAGCCGCCGGAAATCGAGTGGTGCCTGTTGCCGGACAGCCATCGCTTCGTTTCGAAGCGGCTCCAGGAGAGCAATTACCTGCAGGCGTTCGAAGGCGGGATCGATTCGTCGCACGTCGCCTGGGTCCACCGTTTCGAGATGGACGCCGATCCCATGCACAACCGCTCGAAGGCCAACGGCATCATCAAGCGATCTTCAAACGTGGTGTTCCAGATCGAGGAGGTGCCGTCTGGCCTTCTCATCTTCGCTCGACGCGAGGTCGATGCTTCATCCTACTACTGGCGCATCACGCAATACCTGTTCCCATGGTTCACCCTGATCCCTCCATTCGGCGACCACCCGCTCGGTGGCCACATGTGGATTCCGATCGATGACGAGAATTGCTGGGCCTGGAGCATCAATTTTCTGCCGAGCCAGCCGCTGGAGGACGGCGACCGCAAGGACATGGAGGCCGGCAAGGGCATCCATGTCGAGTACATTCCCGGGACCTTCCGCCCCACAGCCAACCGGGACAATGACTGGCTGATCGACCGAAAGGCGCAGAAGGAGAAGAAGTCCTACAGCGGCGTCGCCGGGTTCTCGATTCAGGACGCATCGCTGCAGGAGAGCATGGGCCCTATCCAAAATCACGCCCAGGAATTCCTGATGCCGACGGATCGTGCGATCGTTCTGGCGCGGCGCCTGCTCCACAGGAGCGCAGTGGATCTGGAAAACGGGACCGAACCTCCTGCCGTGAATGCATCGTCGCAGCGTGTGCGATCTGCTGCAGTCATCCTCGACAAATCGGTCGACGTGAAGGAATGGGCGCGCCTCAATCTGCACGACGCCCTGAACAAGCCAGTCTTCACATTGTAGGCCCCGGTCCCAGGGACCGGCCCCGAACCTGCGGGACCGAAAAATTTGCCTCGGCCCTGCCCACCGCAGGGTCGAGGACCTTTACAGAGAAGAGAGGCTTCTACGTTATGGCGAACGCTACATGGGTCAAAGTCGCGCCGATATCAAAGCTGCCTGAAGGAAAAATGCTCGGCATTGAGATCGGCGACCTGGAGATCGCGGTCTACCATGTCGATGGGCAGTATTACGCGACCGAAAACGTCTGCACTCACGCCCTGGCCCTTCTGACCGACGGCATACTCGACGGCGATGTCGTCGAATGCCCGCTCCACGCCGGATGCTTCAATGTGAAGACAGGCGCAGGAATGGGCGACCCCATAACGGAGGATCTCAGAACCTACCGGGTGCGCGTCGAATCGGATACGATCGAAGTCGAAATCCCGGCCGCGTCGTAGCCGCCGAAACCGATACGGGCGTGCCGGGAATCACCGCAATCTCATGCGCTTCACCTGGCGGAAACCGATAGCCGTCTCCGTCAATCCACCTTTGCGATGCCGGCATCGGCGATCACCTTCGACCATTTTGTCTTCTCGTCGGCGATGAAACTCTCGAACTCTTCGACAGTGCTCGTGACCGGCTGAATGCCGCTCGAGTAGACCTTCTGCGTGATCTCCGGCCGTTTGACGTGATCGGTGATCGTTTTGTTGAGTCGATCGATGATCGCCTTCGGCGTGCCCTTTTTGGTCACCACCGCGTTGAATGCAATGCCCGCATAACCGGGCAGACCGGCCTCGTCGAGCGTGGGAATGTCCGGCGCGGGTTTGGCGCGCTTCGGCGAGGTGATCCCGAACGCCCGGACTCTGCCTTCGCTGATCAGTTGCTGGGCTGGCGTCAGATCGACGATCATCATCGGAATATTGCCGGCCACGACATCGGTCAGCGCCGGCGTGCTGCCGCGGTAAGGCACCTGCGTCATCTTCGCGCCGATCCTCGAAAGTAGCATCTCCATGAAGAGATGGTGCGGGGTGCCGCTTCCCGGGGTGCCATAGCTCAGCGATCCAGGCGGCTGGGATTTGATGTATGCGATCAGCTCCGGCAGGGTCTTGGCCGGCACCGATGGATTGGCCAACAGCACGAACACCGAATGTCCGACCATTGCGACAGGCGCCAGCTCATCCGCGTTGTAGGATAGCTTCTTGTAGATCATCGGATTGACGACGAGTGTCGTGCCGGCTGCCATCATGATGGTGTGGCCGTCCGCCGGCGCGTTGATCAGGACCGATGCCGCGATCTGGGTGGCAGCCCCGGCCCTGTTTTCGACCACGAAGGACTGTTTGAGTTGTTGCTGCAGTCCGTCGGCCAAGATCCTGGCATACACATCCGTGCCGCCGCCGGGCGCATAGGGCACCAGGAACGTGACCGGCCGATCCGGATAGGCCGCCGCAGCGGGGACCTGGACCGCGGTCGCCGCAAAGAGGGCGCACGCGAGTTGGAGCATGACGACGACAGGTTTCTTCATGGGATCACCGCAATGGCTGGTCGATGGAGGGGTTTCGTGCTTCGGCTAGCCGAGGGGGTTGGCCGGCACTGTGACGTAGACGGTGTCCTTCTCGACACGCACCTTGACCGGCTTCAGCCGGTAATTTTTGCCAAACGGATGCCTGCCGGTTCTGATGTCGAATTCCATGCCGTGCCAGGGGCAGGCGATGTTCATCTGAACCTTTGAGAACTCCCGGCCGATGCTGGTCTTGTCGGCCTGCACCGCCTCGGTCGTCAGCGGCAACATCTTCCCCTGACAGGCGGGACCTCCGAGATGCGGACATACGTTTTCGTAGGCGTAAAAATCGCCCCCCTGCCGAAACACGGCGATCTCGACGCCGCCGATGTCGAACACTTTGCGTCCCGGATCGTTGAATGCGGACGCTGCTCCAACCTGCACTTCCATCTCACTGTCCCCTCGGTCGCCGGTACCACATGGAAAGATCGAACATGTTGACGTCGACGGCCCTGAGCATCTCGCTCACCACGGTGACCACCTCCGTCGCCGTTGCCTCACTGGGTGAAACCGGCGGCGGGAATTTGCCCGACTGCTCTGCGCGGAGGGTGTAAACCTTCATCGCCGCCGTCATGACGGCCTCGATATCTTTATCCGAAAGCAGGTTCGCGCTTCCGTCACCGTCCCGGCTCGCCGCCCGGAGAAAGTCCGCAACGCCGTTTCCCTCAGCCATCCCGCTCAGCTCACATGCGGCCGGGTTGCGAGCACGTCGTCCGGACGTGGGCGCAATCTCTTGATGGGAAGTCCGAACAGGCGCGCGGCGTTGAGGCCGAGAATGTTGCGCTTCGCCTGCTCGCTCAAAAACGGCAAGCTCGTGATTGCGCTGGGCGGGTCGAAGTCCCAGTGCGGCCAGTCCGATGCGTACAGCAGTTGCGTTTCGGCCTTGATCTTGGTCATCGTGGCCTCGAGCAACCTCATGTCCGTCCGCTCGAGCGGCTGGCTCGTGTAGTACATCTCGCTCATGTATTCGCTCGGCAGGCGCTGCAGGCCCGGCGCTTCGTTTTGACGAAGCAGGACCTCATGATCCAGGCGCTGCATCAGGAACGGCAGCCAGGCCAATCCGCTTTCCACCCAGATCACCTTCAGTTTCGGAAAGCGTTCGGGGAGCGCGTTCACAACCCAGTTGGTCATATGGATGATGTTGTAGTGCACGAACGAAATCGCATGCATCGACACAAAGCGGTTGAGTTGCGCCAACGATGGGTCGTCCCAATAAGGCCCGGCATGGAAGACCAGGGGCTTCCCCGTCTCCTCCATCATTGAATAAAGACGCATGTATTGATTGGCGTGAACCGGTTTGTTGCGAACCGCACAAATCGTGTATCCGCTTACACCCGGCTGATTGCCGAATTCCGCCACCAGCTTTTCGCAATCCGCCGGCGAATTGAACGGCAGATACAAGAGCCCCAACAAACGCTTGTCTTCGGGCAGCACGCGCTCGGTCAGCCATCGGTTGTAGGCCCGCGCGAGATGAACCTCGATGTCATCCATCGGGTTCATGCCAAGAGACAACATGTTGGTTGGAAAAATGACCTGATAGTCGATTCCCATCGCGTCGATGCTGCGACGGACAATTTGCACAAATGTGTGCCCGTGAGTCCGCGGATCCTCTACCGGCTCGCCGGGCCCGAATTGATGCGGCACGCGCCCCGCGTTCGACTGAAACGTCATCCCCGGCTGGGTGTTCACCAGCGGCAGACTGCCGGGCCGAGACATGGCTTGCGCCGTTTGCTTGAGAACATCGTTCTCAAGCATGTCGATGATTTCGCTCCAGAAGCGAATTTCCTGCAGGTGCGCATCGACATCGACTATCAGCTCATAGTCGTCGTACTTCCTGGCCTGTTGCGTGGCGCGCGCAAGATAGTCGCGACTGTCGGTGGTGACCGTTATCTCTTGCAATTCATGCGGCGTGTCGGATTTCGGACGATCGAGCATGACCCACCTTCAGTTTTCAGCACCGCAGACAGTGACGTGATCTTCACCTGACCCGGCCGTAAGTCCGCCAGACGGACTATTGGCATATCTCAAAGGTAAGCGGAGGCTCGGAGCGTGTCAAACCGCGTAATGCTGCGGGCAAAACTTAAGGACGCGATACAAGTCCGATGTGCGGACACAACAGCAATGAACACTTGACCTCGATCGCTGGTGGGATTGAGTTGATACCCACATGCGTCGCCGAAGGGCGCAGTCGAACCGTCGCCGTTTGCCTGCGGCGCGCCAGTGGATTCCTTGTGGGAGAAGCCCATGCCGACACACAGCAACAGCGAAGCCCCCATCACCGAATTCCTCCTGATCGGGGGCAAGCGCGTCGACGGATCCAGCCGAATCGAAGTGCGCAATCCGGCGCGACCGGATGAGCTCGTCGGCACGATCGTCCGCGGTACGCCGGAACACGTCGACCGGGCCGTCGCCGCCGCCAAGGCGGCGCCGCCGGCCTGGGCTGCCCTGAGCTTCACACAACGCGCTGACGTCCTGCGCAAGGCCTTGTCGAGACTTGAGGCCGACATCGACCGCCGCGCGGCGGTGTTCGTGCGGGAGAACGGCAAGCCGCTCGCGCAAGCACGCGGCGAGCTCGCCAGCGTGCCGAGGCGCCAGCAGACCGCCCTCGACTATGCACCGCAATTCGATGCCGAGCGAAAATATGCTGCCGCCAATGGGCGGACGTTCGTGTTCAGCCGTCCGTACGGTGTCGTCGTGTCGATCGTGCCCTGGAACTCGCCGGATGTTCTGGCCTTCACGCAGATCGTGGCCGCTCTGCTTGCCGGCAACTGCGTGGTGCTCAAGCCGCCGGAAAGCTGTCCGCTGACGCTGATCCACTCGGTTCGGTTGTTCGCCGACGAGTTGCCGGCCGGTGCGATCAACGTGGTCACCGGCCTGCCCGCCGAGATTGGCGATGCCCTGACCACCCATCCTGATGTCGGCAAGATCGGCTTCACCGGCAGCATTCCCTCTGCGCGGCACATCATGGCCAACGCCGCCCAGTCCATCAAAGGCATTACGCTCGAACTGGGAGGCAATGACCCGGCGATCGTCCTCGATGATGCCGACCTCGATCCGCCGACCTTGAATCGGATGCTCAATGCGACGTTCATGATGAGCGGCCAGGTCTGCATGGCGATCAAGCGCATCTACGTGCCGGCCAAGCGGAGCGACGAATTCCTGGACAAGTTCGGCAAGGCCGTCGACTCGCTGGTCGTCGGCGATGGCCTGGAGCCGTCCGTCACCTTGGGTCCTGTGCACACTCGCAACGCCCTGGCGAGAGCGAACAGCCTCGTCGAGGACGCCGCGCGCCGCGGCGCCAACGTCAGACCGCTAGGCAAGGTCGACAGCGAAGCGACGTACTCGAAGGGCCATTTCATGCGGCCGACGGTGGTGACCGACATCACCGACGATGCTCCCCTGATGACGGAGGAGCAGTTCTGCCCGGCGATTCCCGTCACCACCTACGAATCTCTGGACGAGGCAATCACCCGGGCCAATACCACCCCGTTCGGGCTCAGCGGTTCGGTCTGGGGCCGGGACGCGGACCGCGCGATCGACGTCGCCCGCAAAATCGAAGCGGGCCAGGTCTGGGTCAATACGCACGGCGTGCTCGCCATCAACCACCTGGCTCCCTATGGGGGCGTCAAGCAGAGCGGCATCGGGCGCAAGTCCGGCATCGAGGGCATCAGGGAGTACGTACAGAGCCAGACCATCACCACTTTTGAAAATGGCTAACGTTCGTGCAGGACGTTGAACGACAAAACGATCGGCCCATCGGGCAACAACAAACATGAACGGGCGCGATCCACGACCGGACGTATTCGACGACGCATTCGCTCCGGCTCCTTTGGAAGTCGTCGACCAGCTGCTGTTCCGCGAGGCAATGAGCCGCCAAGGCGCAGCGGTGCATGTCATCACCACCAACGGCCCCGGCGGCAAGACCGGGTTCACCGCGACCGCAGTGTGTTCGGTGACGGATGACCCGCCGACGCTGCTGGTTTGCCTCAACCGCAAGGGTCAAGGCGTGCCCGTGCTGGTGGCCAACGGCGTGTTCTGCGTGAACACGCTCGCCTACAACGACGAAAACCTGTCCAACGTATTCGCAGGCCGTACCGGTGCCAGGCTTGCGGAGAAATTTGACGTCGGCACATGGGAGAGCCTCAAAACCGGAGCCCCGGTCTTGTCGTCAGCCATCGTTGCCTGCGATTGCCGCGTCACCGAGGTCAAGGTGGTCGGCACGCATAACGTCATTTTTGGCGTCGTGCAGGCGGTAGCGCTCAAGACCACCGAACCCGCCCTCGTCTACCAGGGCCGGAGTTACAAGTCGCTGTGATTGGGCGGGTCTGCGCCGAACCGCTCAGCCGGCGCCGAGGTCCGGCCTGTTGCTGCCGCCATCCAACGCCCTGCTCCATTTCGCGGTGATCCTCCGGGCAGCATCCGGCGACATCGCGGTAGGCCGTGGAAACTGGTCCTTCCATGCAAACGGCCGGCACGCCTCGATGATGAGCTTGGAATGAGTCGTCACGCCCCGCGACTTCTCGTCGGGGCTAATTCTCGGATCGAGATGTGACGACCATGCGTTTCTGACGATGTCGATCGATTCGCTGGCCTCGCAGCGGGTTGCCACGGCCCACATGACATCTTCCAGACTCGACGGGTCGATGTCTTCGTCCACGACGACCACAAGCCGCCCCATGTATGCGTTCGCAGCCGCGACGAGGCCTGCTCGCTTGGCATGACCTGCGTAACGTTGCTGCAAGGCGATCACGATCATCAAACTGCTGAGGTGCGGCCAGACGCCGACAATATCGGTGATGCCCGCCGCTTCCAGCACGTTCCAGAGACGTGCCGCGCGAAAAGGTCCGAAGTGTGCCCCACGGGGAGGCTTGAGCGGAGGAGCGCCATACAGGATCGGATCATTGCGGTGGTGGACCGCCGTCACTTCGACAACCGGGCACGGCTTCGGTTCGCCGGCGTAGTATCCGGTGAATTCACCGATCGGGCCTTCCAAGAGGGTTTGCTGATCCGGCGGCAACAGCAGGCCCTCCAAAACGATTTCGCAGTAGGCCGGCACCAGGATCCCGGTTTCCGGGCCTGGATACACCTCGATGGGCGTTCCTTTCAGACCGCCCGCATTTTCATATTCCGTCTTTCCCGCCGGTACCGGTTCGATCGCCGCGAAAAACAGCGACGGATCTTCGCCGATCGCAATGGCGATCGGGCATGGCTTGCCGACATCCCAGTATTTCTGGGCGATCATATACCCGTGTCTGCCGCGGTGATCGAACTGGACGGTGACACGATTTTTCGAGTGCTTCTGCACGCGATAGATCGCCGTGTTGGTCCACTCGTTCTGCTGGTCGCGCGTGACGACCAACGCGGAGGTGCCGATATACGGGCCGCCGTCGTGTTCGCGCCAATGAGGAACCGGAAAGCGGTCGAGGTCCACCTCCGGTCCCCGCATTGTGTTCTCAAGAAAGCCGGCATGTTTGACGACGACCGGCGGAATGGGTTTCGTTCTTCCGCTCTTGACCTTCCATGCCTTGAGCGCATCAAGCGGGCTGAGGTCCGGGTCGAGTCCCAACGCCAAGGCTGCCATGCGAATGTTGAAGGTCGCATTGGTGAGAACGCGGAAGCCGCGCGGATAGCCGACGATCGAATCGAACAGCAGCATCGGGCTCTCCGGCCGGGAAGCAGCGACCTCGGTTATCCCGCCGATCTCGAGATACGCGTCGGCACCCTCCACGTGGCGCAGCAGGCCCATTTCTCCGACGAGGCCGATGAATTCGCGCAAGTCTCGGTACATCAATTCCTCCAGCCCATGGGAACGCCGCGGACCATCAGTAACACTCCGCATCATGTCCGGCGCGGCGCGTCACTGCAATTTTCCGCCAGCTGCGTTGTTTCCGCGGACCAGGTCGGAGGCCTTCTCCGCCATCATCAGAACGCACGCGTTGATATGCGCGGAGACGAGATCCGGCATCGCCGACGCATCGCAGACCCGCAGCCGCTCGATTCCGCGCACCCGCAGCTGCGGATCGCAAACCGACCTGTCGTCGCTTCCCATCCTGCAGGTCCCGACAGAGTGGTAGGCGTTGGCTCCCGTCCTGCGGATAAAGGCGTCGATCTCGGAATCGCCACGAACGTCCAAGCCGGGTGACGTCTCGTTGCCGCGGTAGGGATCGAGCGGCTTCTGCATGCCGACCTCCCGCGCCCGCTTGAAGCCCTCCCGCAGCACCCGGAGGTCCTCAGGTTCGGACAGCGCGTTGAAGAAGATTCGGACCGGGTCTTCCGGTTTCGACGAGCGCAGCCGAACCCGTCCAAGACTTTTCGGATGCAACAGCGTCGGCCTGATCCCGTACCCGTCCGGGTAGCCTGGGACGAGACCGGGAAACCACAGTCGCGCCTCGGGCGGCACCGTATGAAACATGAATTCTATGTCCGGCACCGCGAGCCGGGGATCCGTCTTGATAAAGGCGTGAAGTCCCCCCGGAACCACGGTGGCAGGCCCCGTCCCGAACAAATATGCGCGGAGCACGCTCGTCGCCATCCGATCGAAGCGCATTTCCCGATGGAACCGACCCGGTGTCCGACGCGAATACGAAATCCAAACGCCGAAATGGTCTTGAAGGGACTCGCCCACAGGGAGGTCGACGAGGGGACTGATGCCCATTTCACGAAGGTGATCGGCGGGGCCAACACCGGATAGCATGAGCAACTGCGGCGTGTTGAAAGCACCCGCCGCAAGGATCACTTCACGACATGCACGGGCAACCGCGATCGATCCGCGCTTTTCATACTCGACGCCCACCGCGCGGTTGCCTTCAAAGACAACCCGTCGCGCGTGCGCGCGCGTTCGCACTTCGAGGTTCTTTCGAGCCAGAGCGGGTTTCAAATATGCGCGCGAGGCGGACGATCTTCGACCTTCTCTGATCGTGTATTGGCCTTTGCCAAAACCGTCCTGCGTTCGTGCGTTGTAGTCCTCCACGACCTGATAGCCGGCCGCCTTTCCACTCTCGGCCCAGGCGGCGAAGATCGGATCGGTGGTTTTTGCGTATTCGGTCCCGAGCGGACCGGTGCCCCCGCGCCAGCAATCGGCGCCGCCCTCCCATGTCTCGGAGCGTCGAAAGTAGGGCAGCACTTCGTCATACCGCCAGCCGTGCGCGCCGTTTCGACTCCAGCGATCATAATCGAGCGGGTTTCCGCGCGTGTACGCCATCACGTTGATTGAAGAAGAGCCGCCCAATACCTTTCCCCGCATCGCATCGATGCGGCGGCCTCCGAGGTTCTCTTCAGGCTCAGATTCGAATCCCCAGTCGTGCATCCGATATCGATGCATCTGACCCATGCCGAGAGGGATGGAAATCAGCGGGTTGATATCGCGTCCGCCTGCTTCAAGCAGCAGCACGTTAACGTCGGCCTCTTCGCTGAGACGATTGGCGAGCACGCAGCCCGCTGAGCCGGCGCCAACTATGACGAAATCGTAGACATCCTTGGGCATCTCGTTCTCTGTTGTGAGCCGGAGTTCGCTTGATCGAGCTGCCGCCGACGAGTCAGCGGCCGACAAACGGCGCGCGACGCCTTCGCCGCCTGGGGATTGAGCTCTCCTTTGCTGCAGCACGCGCCTTGAAGCGCTTCCACAGCTTCGCTGCGGGAGCGCGGCCAGATCAGTCCTGGGCAGGAAGTTTAGCCTCTTGGACGAGCTTCTTGAATTTTTCCACGTCCGCATGAAACGTCGCTGCAAACTCCTGCGGTGAATTGGCGATCACTTCGTTGCCCGCCGATTCAATGCGAAGCCTCACATCGGGAAGATTTGCCGCACGCACCACCTCGCTGTGGAGGCGCGCGATGACATCGGACGGTGTCCGCGCCGGAGCAAAGAACCCGTGCCAGCTCGTGAGCTCATAGCCGGGAACCCCGGCCTCGGCAATCGTCGGCACTTGCGGGATCGACTTGGCGCGCTTGCCACCGGTGACGCCGAGCGGACGAAGCATGCCGCTCTGGATCGAAGGCAACGCAGTTTGGAGGGACACAATTCCGATGTCGATCTCCCCCGCCAGAAGCGCCGTAAACATTGGTCCTTGCCCTCGGAACGGAATCGCCTGTGCCTGTATTCCGGTCGTCGTTTTCATCATCTCCACGCCCAATTGCAGCGGATCTGCCACCCCGGCAGAACCGAAATTGAGTTTCCCAGGATTTGCTCTCGCAAAGGAGATCAGCTCTTGCACACTCGACACGCCGAGTTTCGAATGGGCTGCGAGAACAAGCGTGCTGGTCAGTGCCTGGCTGATCGGAACGAGGTCTTTCTCCGGCTTAAATGACAACTTGTGATACAACGCGGGGAGAATGGCCACGCTGTTTGGGCTATACAGAATCTTGTAGCCATCAGGCTCGGCCGTCGCCGCGGCTCCAATGCCGATAATCGCACCACCCCCGCCGCGATTTTCCACGACCACAGGCTGGCCGACACCTTCGCTCATCTTGGTGGCAAACAGCCGAGCCATGACATCCACCGCGCCGCCGGCGGCAAATGGGACAACAACTGTGATTGTCCGACTCGGATAAGGGTGCCGTCGCGGGGTTGGTTGGAAATGAGGGTGGCGTAGTCTCCGAGATGTTCAACCTCGAATCATCCGGCGTT
>JAIESI010000350.1 GCA_019746135.1 Xanthobacteraceae bacterium | reverse complement strand
CGGTCGACGCGCAGCCGGATCATGAACTGGTGCGGCGGAATTCCCGCAGCCTGCTTGAACGACCGGATGAAGTGAAATCGCGTGAGGTCCACGAGGCCGGCCAATTCCGAGATCGTGGTCTTCTCGCTCAGGTGGCTCTCCATGTATTCGGTCACGAGCCGGATCTGGTTCGCTGAAAGGCCGGAGCTTTCTGCCGCGCGGCGCGGCGCGCCCGAGGTGATGCGATAGAGATCAAAGGTCAGCACCTCGGAAAGCGTCTCGGCGTACCCGGGAAGGTCGTATGACGGGTCGGTCAGCAAGGCCTGAAACCGCAGCATGACCCAACGCAGCATCTGATCGTCGAACACGAGGCGGGGCGGCAGGCGCGAGAGGTCGATTTCGGATTCTTCGCCGTGAGCGGGATCGAGCGCCACCGTGGTGACGACCGCGCCCCTCTCGATTTTGCACCAGCCTTGGAGTTCGCAATCGAGCGGCGCGTAAGTGAGTTTGTTGCGAAGATCCTTTGCATGGCAGGACGGCACGCCCGACGCCGAGGTCTCGCCGTCCGTGCGGTAAAGATTCAGCAAGCAGACATGATGCGACGGACGAGCGGCGCGAAAGGCATACTCGAGCGGGCCGTCAATTCGCACGTATTCAGCGGCAAATCCCGTCCAGGACTTGCGCTTGAGTTCCCCAATGTCGATCGCGCCACCGGCCGGGCGCTTGATGCGTTCGAGATGGCGCGGCATTCCCCGACTATTGAGGTCTGAGCATCGAATGCAATGCGACGAATTCTCTCACCGTTTGCTCACCAACGATTGTGGCGCCGAATTGTGTTTACCCAGATGGGATTTGCGATGCGCAGGGCCTTCGAGTGTCACCGTAAGGATTTGCCTTACGGCGGCTGTCCGCACGCGAGCGAAAAAAATTCGCGCCGCTCGCGAGGCGAATGGAACTGGAAGGCAGCGTTGTTCTGCCCGGTCGCCGTCGTCGGCTCACGGACGAAAAGTGCGATCGAGATTCGTTTGCAACCATGCCGCGCTGTCCGCTGCGTGTTTCGCAGATGCTGGCGCGCGCAAGGCGTTTTCCCGGTGGCACGCTGACGCAGCGGCACCGGCCGCGAGTCAAAAATTGAGATATGCGATAACTGCCCAGTAGATTCGAATAATGCTTGGCAACGTCATATTTCATCCACTGTAGTTCTTGTCGCATGTACTTTCGATTTTTCAATTTTTAACCTTTTGTTGCTTGTCGCGTCGTTGTCGGTAGTGTCGCATTCCATGCCCCGTCTGCGTTTGTGCCCCGCATTGGTGAGATCGGCGACATGCCCCGAGGGCATGAAGAAGATCGATTTCTTCGACACCGAACAGCGAGGCTTCATGCTCGAGGTTCGCCGTTCCGGCGGCAAGACCTACTATCAGCGCTACACCGACGAGCGCGGCCGCGAACGGCAATTCAAGATCGGACCTGCCGATGTGCTTTCGCTGTCGGCGGCACGACGCAAGGCGCGGACAACCGCGGCCGAGGCGCTGGTCGGCGCGGACCCGCAAGATCGCCGCGCCGAGCTGCGCACGGTACCCACGCTCGCCGAACTGGTGCGCGACCGTTATTTGCCGCACGTGAAAAGCTACAAGCGGAGCTGGTGCACCGACGAGACCGTGTTGCGTGTGCACATCCTTCCGGTGCTCGGATCGCAGTATGTCGATCTTATCCGCGCGGAGCCGATCGCGGCGCTGGTCGAGCGGATGCGCGAGAAGGGCTACGCCACCGGCACAACCAATCGCGTCGTTATCATCCTGCGCCATATTTTCAACCTGGCGCGCAAATGGCGCGTGCCGGGCGTTACCGAGAACCCGACAGCCGGCATCAACCTGGCACCGGATGTGAACCGGGAGCGCTTCCTGTCGCTCGACGAGGCGCAACGACTCATCGCCTCCATCGAGCAGGATGAAAATCAGGTCGCGGCGAAGGCGATCATGCTGTTGCTGCTCACCGGGGCGCGACGCAACGAGATCACCCATGCCCGGTGGGAGTATCTCGACTGGGAGAAGCGAACCTTGCTGGTGCCGGTGTCGAAGTCGGGCAAGCCCAGAAGCATTGCGCTCAATGCCACGGCGATGGAAATGCTGCGCTCGATCTCCCGGGACAGCCGGAGCCCGTACATCCTGCCGTCGCCGGTCACGGACCAGCCGTCGCCGTCGCTGTTCTTTCCCTGGCAGCGCATCCGCGCGCGCGCGGGGCTTCCCGACCTGCGCCTGCACGACCTGCGGCACTCGTTCGCAAGCTTCCTGGTGAACAAAGGCGTGTCGCTCTACGTGGTCCAGGGGCTGCTCGGACACGCCAACACCCGCTACACCCAGCGCTACGCTCACCTGACGCCGGATACATTGCGTGAGGCTGCGGAGACGGTCGGCACCGTGATCGCCGGCGTGGGCCGCTCCCACGCCGGCAACGGGGCCATGCCGGAAACCGCCGTTCCGGTTCACAGCTCCAACTCCGCCTAAGACTTAAAGCCGCGACTCGCCTCAAATGGCCCGCTGCGTTCGACGCGGCGGGCATTGTTTTTTCGCGCGCCGGTCGGCCGCGCCGGATCGGGCGCCGGGAAGGGGATCGCGCGATCACGCGCGACCTAGGCTATACCGAGCGAAGCGCGATGGCGTTCGACTGAACGGCGCGGGCGCAAGATCGGGTGGCAATGGATCGAGGGTGTCTGCCGCCCGTGCGAAGCGCCCGCATCGACCTAGTTTCTACCTAGTAGTCGGTGGGCGAATGTTCGACGCCGCGGTGTGCCGGAGTATTTTTCGCAAGCCTAAGCCTTTTCTTGAGGTAGATCAGGCCGGCAGATTGCCAGAGTACGTGAAGGTTTGCTCCCTGTACGGCGCTGGGTTCTATTACATCCCCGGCACCGATATCTGCATGAAGGTTGGTGGCTACGTCCGCTTCCAGCAGAGCTACGGCGCGTCGACCAGCATCACGGCCGGCCCGGTCGGGACGTCCAACGGCTTCAACCGCGAGCATACGCCTGAGTACCAGTACCGGGCGCGCGCGATTGCGACCTTCGACACCCGCCAGCAGACCGCCTACGGCACGCTGCGCACCTACCTGATCCTCGGCTTCACCCAGGATTCGGTGGCGAACACCGCGAACCCGGGTGCTGACGCGAACGGCACCACGCTGTACGCCACGCGCGCGTTCATCCAGATCGCCGGCTTCACCTTCGGCAAGGCGACGTCGTTCTTCGACTTCGTGTCGACGGCGGCGGTGGCCTACAACGCCGGTCACACCTACTCGCCGGATACCGGTGACCTCGGCCACACCGTGGCGGCCTACACCGCGCAGTTCGGCAACGGCATGTCGGCCACCCTGTCGGTCGAGCAGGATCGTCGTCGCGGCACCAACTACCTCGGTTCGGCGATCGCCGGCGGCGGCGGCGCCCAGATCGCGAACGCCGATCTCGGCGGCACCGCCGCGCTGCAGGACATCGTCGCGAACCTCCGCGTCGACCAGGCCTGGGGCTCGGCGCAGATCGCGGCCGCGGTCCGGCCGATGAGCGCCTCGTACTACGGTGCGGGCAACCAGTCGAGCGCGCTGGTCGAGTGGAACGGCCATCCGGGCGAGGAGTACGGCTGGGCAGTGACCGCCGGTGTGCGCCTCAACGCGCCGATGATCGGTCCGGGCGACTACTTCCAGATCGCCGGTGTCTACGCCGAAGGCGCGACGCGGTATGCCTCAAACACGCCGACCACTGCGCTGCTGTCGCAGGGCCGGACCGTTGCGCAGGTCATCCACGATGACGGCGGCTTCTCGGGTACGGCGGCGGCGCCGGGCCTGTTCGAGCGCACCACGGCGTGGAGCATCTTCGCGTCGTACGAGCACTTCTGGACGCCGAGCCTGCGGACCTCGGTCTACGGGTCGTACCTGAACATCTCGCGTCCGGATAACCTCAACACCGCGATGTGCGCTTCCGGCCTGTTCAACAACGGCGCGGCGGCGGCGGGGGGCCGGGCTGCGGGCTGCGATCTCGACAGCAGCCAGTGGAACATCGGCACGCGTTCGCAGTGGAACATCACCAAGGACCTCTACGTCGGTGTTGACTTCATCTACCACAAGGTCAACACGGCCACGTTCAACGCGGCGGGCACTGCCAACCTGAGCGCCGGTGCCCTCCCGGGCAAGGCGGCCAGCGCCACCTACACCACGGGTGACATCGACGCTTTCGTCACCACGTGGCGTATCCACCGCGACATCGTTCCCTGATGATCGCATAAGGGTACAAATCTGCTGAAAGGAGCCCCCGGCGGGAAACCGCCGGGGGTTTCTGTTTTCGGGGTGCCACGACGGGTGTTTGGCCAGCAGCCTTGCTGACCTTGGGGCGCGTCGGGGCGTATACTGCCGCCCCGCTCAATTTCCAGCACGAGGTCGCACTGCGGTCCATGAACCCGTTCGTCGCAACGAGCCGCGCCCCCGCCGAACGCCCAACGCTCCCAGGCGGGGCCAAGAACAGACTGCGCCTGCCGATAGGGCCCGCGGGCCGGCCGTTCAGCTAGCATGATGTCCGATGTCGGCGAACTGTTGCAGGAGGGGCTGCGGCTGCACCGTGCCGGCGCGCTGAAAGAGGCCGCCGAGCTCTATGCACAAGCCCTGGCGGTCGATTCCGGCAATCTCGATGCCAAGTACTACCTCTGCCTCATCGTTTCGCAGCAGGGCCGCACGGAAGAAGCCCTGAGCCGCGCAAGCGAGCTCCTTGCTGCCGATGTCCGGCAGCCGCGGGTGCACAAGCTTGTCGGTTCGTTGCTGGCACGCATGGGGCGCAGCCAGGAGGCGCTGAACGCACTCGATACGGCTTTGTCGCTGGTTCCGGACCAGGCCGACATTCATGGTGCCCGCGGCGACGTGTTGATGGATTTGGGGAGGCTCGCCGAAGCGGTGGCGAGCTACGACGTCGCCCTGGCAAGACAGCCGGGTTCATTCAACGACTGGCTGAGCCGCGGCATTGCCCTGGCGGGGCTTGGCCGAAACGACGACGCGATGGAAAGCTACGGCAAAGCGCTGGCGCTACAGCCGGCGTCGCCGATCGCTCACTTCAACCGGGCGAATGTTCAAGCCAAGCGAGGACACCACGAGGCGGCGATCGGCGATTACAAAAGGACGTTGGAGCTGCTGTCGCAGGCGCCCGGCGCAAGGGTCTCCGGTGTCTCGCTGGCGGATATCCATGTCGGTTTAGCCCGCGCACTCAGCGTCGGAGGTCGAACCGAGGAGGCACTCGGCCATTACGAACTGGCGCTGAAGAGCGCTCCGCTCAATGCTCAAACCCATTTCAACCATGGCAATGCGCTGGTGGCACTTGGACGCCACGGCGAAGCAGTGCCGTGCTACGAGCGCGCGCTCGAGCTGGATCCGAACTTCACAAAAGCGCGCCTGAACCTGGCCAGTGCCTGCATCGACATCCGGCAATTTGACCGCACGGTGGCCGAGTGCCGACGCGTCCTGGCCGCCGAGCCCGACAACGGCATGGCGCATCTGAACC
Source organism: Xanthobacteraceae bacterium (assembly GCA_019746135.1). Lineage (GTDB taxonomy): Bacteria > Pseudomonadota > Alphaproteobacteria > Rhizobiales > Xanthobacteraceae > Z2-YC6860. The sequence goes on along the minus strand of JAIESI010000350.1, from coordinate 38,324 downwards.
TGGCGTGGGCGCTGATCGAGCTCGGCCGTCCCGAGGAAGCGCTGCCGCATAGCCGGACCGCGCTTTCGGCCCATCCGGAGCTTGCGAGCACGCATCGGGCTTGCGGCGCTGCGTTTCAGCGTCTCGGGCAACACGATGAGGCGATCGATCACTTCAATCAGGCGCTCAGGCTCGCGCCCCGCGACGCCGAATCCTATTGCGACTTGGGCTGTTCGTATGAGGCGCTTGGCCGAGTGGACGAGGCCCTGCAAGCTTACGACCGGTTGCAGTCAATCGATTCCGATCATGCCCAGGGTCAGTTCAACAAAGGGGTCCTGTTGCTGTCGCGCGCGCGGTTCGAGGGCTATCCGTTCCTGGAGAAGCGTTTTCATCTGGCCGGCGCACAGTCGCCTTCCCAGGCCGCTCCGCGATGGGACGGCCGGGCCGTCGACGGCAAGCTTCTGGTGTGGGCCGAGCAGGGGCTTGGCGATCACATCATCTATGGAGGGCTGCTCGAGGAGCTCACCCGGATGGCGACCGCCGTCGTCGTCGAGGCGGAGCCGCGCCTGGTTTCGCTGTTCGCGCGTTCTTTTGCCGGCGTCCAAATCGTGCCGGCCGGGACGGGCACCGCGGCCGGGCCGATGGCTGCTCAGGTTCCCATCGCAAGCCTGCCTGGCTATCTCCGGCCCAACCTGAGCGCGTTTCCGAAACGCGATCGCGGCTATCTTGTCGCCGAGCCGAGCCGGTCTCGTGCATTGCGGGACCGGCTGGCCGTCGGCGGAGGTCATGTGGTGGGGCTCTCGTGGGTGAGTCGAAACCCGTTGATCGGCCGGCTCAAGACCGCACGCCTGCAGGATATTGAGCCTGTTCTGCGGCTGCCGAACTGTCGATTTGTCGACCTGCAATACAGCGACACGCTGGCCGAGCGGCAAGCGATCGAACGCGAATTCGGCATTCATATCGAACGCCTCGCCGACATCGACAACACCCATGACCTCGAAGGACTCGCGGCTCTCATGACCGCTTGCGACGCGGTGGTCACCGTCAGCAATACCACGACGCACCTTGCCGGAGCCTTGGGCGTGAGGACCTGGGTGATGGCGCCCAATCAGACGCGCCTTTGGTATTGGTTCAAAGGGATCGCGGACAGCCCGTGGTACCCGTTTGTCCGGGTCCACGACCAGAAACCCGCGCAAGCCTGGACGGACGTCGCGACGGAGGTTGCTGACGAAGTTCGCGGCTTCCTGGCGAAGCGTGACGTCACCTGACGCATCCGGGCAGGCCGGAGAGCTCTCACTTTGTCGCGTCGATGGGCGTTGCTGCGTCGATAAGGGTCGTTTATTGCTTTTCATCAGCACTGGAACAACGTGTTCCAGTCCATTGAAATTGCGAAATTTTTCGTCTCATCGAGAGGCGATCAATCGCGATCGCGCGATTGCGGAGCGGGGAGCGTGTGGCACAATGACGGCTGCTTCCGTGCAAACGATCCTGCGGGATGCGGTCGGACTGCACCAGATGGGACGACTTGGCGAGGCCGAGAAACTGTACCGCGCGGCTTTGGACAAGGACCCCAAGAATTTTGACGCCCTTCACCTTCTCGGTAGGATCAAGGTTCAGCAGGGTCGCCAGCACGACGCCGTTCCGCTTCTCTCGGCCGCAGTCGAGCGCAACCCCGGATCCGTGGATGCGCTGATGCTTCTTGGCTCGACCCAGATCGCCCTCGGTCGGCTGGCCGAAGCGCTCAGCTGCTTTGAGCGGGCAGCGAGGGCAGAGCCCAACAACCATCAAGTCCAGTTCAATCGGGCGGTGGCCCTTGAGCTTGCCGGACGGCTGTCGCAAGCGCTGCCGATCTACGACCGGCTGGTCCGGGAAAATCCCGGAGATGCCCAAGCCTGGCTGAACCGCGGCACGGTGCTGGGACGGCTTGGAAAGTTCGAACAGGCCATCGAGAGCCTCGATGCGGCCTTGGCGCGCCTGCCGAACAATTGCGATGCGCTCAACAATCGCGGCAATTCACTCAACGCGCTTGGCCGTCGTGCGGAGGCAATCGAGGATTTCAATCGGGTCTTGTCGATCGAGCCGAACAGGGTCGATACGCTGAGCAACCGGGCGACCGTGCTTAACGCATTGGGGCGCCGCGACGAGGCGCTGTCGGACTGCGACCGCGCAATTTTAGTCAGGCCTGATTACGCAACCGCATTCGTCACCCGCGGCAACGTCCTGCACGGCAAGGAGCGCTATGACGAGGCGCTGGCGAATTATGACCGCGCGTTGGCGCTGAGACCGCGAGATGTGGGAGCGCTGACGAACCGTGGCATCAGCCTTCTCGAGCTGGGACGATTGACGAGTCGCTGAAGGATGCGGAGCACGCCATCGCCATCGACCCGAGGCACCCGGGCGGGTACCTCGCGCGAGGCAAGGCGTTGCAGGCCTTGGCCCGTTACGAGGACGCGATTGGGAATTATCAGCGCGCGATCGAATTCGGTGAGACGGATGCGGCAGCCACGTTCAATCTCGCCATCTGCCACCTCTGGCTCGGAAAATTTGCCGAAGGCTGGTCGGCATACGTTTGCGATTTGTCTCGTTATCAGCAGGAGCCGGTTTGGAACGGCGGCTACGTTTCGGGAACGCTGCTCATTTGGGCCAATGAGGGGATCGGCGACCAGATTCTCTACTCGAGTGCGATCGCCGAAGTCAGCCGCCGCGCCGACCGGGTGGTGGTGGAAGTCGACCCGAGGCTGCGCGATCTCTTTGCGCGGTCGTTTCCAATGGTGGAGGTCATCCCGGCGCAAGCTCGCGGCTTCACCGAGAAGATCGACGCGCACCATGCTTCGTCCAGTCTCGCGCGCCACTTGAGGCCGGATTGGCAGAGCTTTCCCAGCTTGCGAGAAGGTTTTCTCAAGCCCAGCCCGGAGCTTGTCTTCAGGCTGCGAGACCGGTTCTCAAACGACAGACGGCCCCTGATCGGCCTCTCCTGGGTGAGCAAAAATCAAGCCATTGGCAGGTTCAAAAGTGCGCGGCTTACGGATTTCGAAGCCCTGTTGCGGCTTCCGGAATATCGGTTTGTCGATCTCCAGTACGGAGACACGCTGGCCGAGCGGGAGGAGGTGGAGCACGCGTTTGGCGCACGCGTTGAACGCCTGGACGATATTGACAACACCAACGATCTGGACGGCCTGGCGGCACTCATGTCGGTATGCGACGCGGTGTTGACGGTCAGCAGCACCACCGCTCATCTGGCCGGCGCCGTGGGCGCCAGGACCTTTGTGATGGTCCCCTTCGGGCGCGGCCACCTTTGGTATTGGTTTGCCGATCGGCCGGCCAGCCCATGGAATCCGAACCTGCAGGTGCGCCGTCGAGACAAGGACCAATCGTGGGCGGACATGATCGCCGGGCTCGTGCCGGACGTTGTGGCTGCCGCAGCACTCACGCGCGCCGAACACGGTTCGTCGTGAATAATCGCGCAACGCGGGGCCCGGATCCTAGACAGGCCTCTTGGCCTCGCAGGCTCCGACGAATTTGGCGATGCGGCCGATGAGGTCACCGCCGCTGAGAATCGGGGCATGCCCCTGGTCCGGCACGGTCATCGTCTCCATGGACGGATGGCGGGTCCGCATGGCGGTGACCGTTTCCTCTGACAAGAGGTCCGAGTTCGCCCCGCGCAACACCATCAATGGAATGCGGCCCAGCGCGTCGAACTCCGCCCAGAGCGGCGGGATCGGCCGATGGAAGTCGATCCCGGCGAGCGTCTTGGCAAGCTGCACATCGTAGGTCGGGACGAGGCCGCGCTTCTCGGCCTTGAAGGCTCGGTGCGCATAGGCCAGCCATTCGGCATCGGTGAGGCGGGTGAACTGCTGACCGAACAGCCGGCGCAGGATATCAGCCGCTTCCTCAAAGCTCCTGGGCCTCGGCAGCTTGCCGACGTAGCTCTTGATCCGCACCAGCCCGCCCGGATCGATCACCGGGCCGATGTCGTTGAGGACGGCGCCCGCCAGCGCCGTCGGCCGTGCGCTGGCAAGCATCATGGTCAGTATGCCGCCGCGCGAGGTGCCGACGAACACCGCGGGCGATACGCCGAGCGCGGTCAACACCGTGAGCACGTCGCCGAGCTCGACGGCGAGGCTGTAGTTCTGCGGATTCCTGTCGTAGGCGGACAGCCCGCGGCCACGGTAGTCGAGGGCGATCACCCGGCGCGGTGCCTCCGGCGCCGACGCGAGCGCGCGGGCCAGATCTTCGAAATCGTCCGCCGTGCGGGCGAGGCCCGGCAGGCAGACCACGGGCAGTCCCGGGGCGAGCCGGGGGCCGAAGCACCGCACATGCAGATTTAGGCCGTCGGACGCCGTGACGAAAATGCTTTGTGCATCGCCATCGCCGGAACCTGTTGCGCCGCCGCTGCCCGCGTCCGCCATCGATATCCACCCTTGCCGGCCTGCGATTGTCCGGGCATACCTTGCTGCCACGCTTATATCGGAAGGCTTTGCTTCCTTGCAGCCGGAATTGCATGTCTGACCCGTTCCGCGTCTTCATAGGCTGGGACCGCCGCGAACCCGAGGCCTACGATGTTGCCAAGTTCTCGCTGGAGCGGCGCGCTTCGATTCCGGTGTCGGTGACGCCCATCAAGATCGACGATTTGCGCGCTCAAGGGCTGTACCGGCGGGATCAGGATCCGCTGGCATCGACCGAATTCACCTATACCCGGTTTCTGACACCCGTCCTGGCAGGCTTTCGCGGCTGGGCGTTGTTCTGCGACTGCGATTTCCTGTGGCTCGGTGATATCGCTGGGCTCGTGCCCTACACGCGGACCCCGAAGGCCGTGTTCTGCGTGCAGCACGACTACACGCCGAAAGAGGCCACCAAGATGGACGGCGCGGTGCAGACGAACTATCCGCGCAAGAACTGGTCGTCGCTGATGCTGTTCAATTGCGACCACGCGGCCGTGAAGGGGCTCACCCCCGATGTCGTGAACCGCGAGACCGGCGCCTACCTGCATCGCATGCAATGGGTGGCCGACGCCGACATCGGCTCGCTGCCGGTCGAATGGAACTGGCTGGAAGGCTGGAACGAGAAGCCGGCGACGGGAACGCCCAAGGCGGTGCATTTCACGCGGGGCGGTCCCTGGTTCGCGAACTGGCAGAATGTCGATTACGGCGATCTGTGGCGTGCCGAGCGCGATGCGCAGGCCAAAACATCCTAGCAAGGCATCCTAGCGCGGGAGCGCTCCCAGGCAGCGCAGCCGTTGATGGCCGAGACTTCAGATCACCTGCTGGCGCGGGCCATGCAACTGCATCGCCAGGGAGCGGTGATCGAAGCGATCGATCTGTATAACCAAATCCTCGAAAAATCGCCGCGCAACGTTGCGGCGCTCAACCTTCTGGGTATCGCTTACTTCCAGTCCGGCGAGTCCCAACGCGCGGTGGCGCCGTTGCAGGAGGCGCTGGCCCTGAACCCCGACTTGCCGTCCGGCCACTACAATCTCGGCAGAATCTTGCAGGGGTTGAAGCGTTACGAGGAGGCGCGACCGCTCTACGAGCTGGCGCTGGCCCGACAGCCGGGCGATCCGGAGATTCACAACAATCTGGGGACGCTGCTGCGCGCGCTCGGCCGGCCAGACGAGGCCATCATGCACTTTCGCAAAGCACTGGAGCGGCGACCCGACTATGCCGCGGTGCACGTCAACCTTGGCAACGCGTTGCATGCGCTTGGCCGCCATCTCGACGCGATCAGCGCGTTCGAAACAGCCGTCACGCTCAATGCCGGCGTCGCCGAAGCCTATTCGAGCTTGGGCCATGCGCTCGCCGCCGTCGGACGGCACGAGGAAGCCCTTAAGCGGTTCGACACGGCCGTTGCGCTGCAGCCGGGCAGTCCCATTGTCCATTTCGATCGCGGCAACGCGCTGCACAGGCTGGAACGGTTCTCCGAAGCTGTGGCCGCGCACGAGAGGGCTCTGCGCCTCGATCCCTCTCATGTCGACGCCCATGCCAATCTCGGAGCGGCCTGCTACGAGATGGGGCACCACGACCGCGCCGTCGACCAATATCGAAAGGCGCTCGCCATCCGGCCCGACGATGCCCGGACCACGCGGAACCTGGCCGATGCTTTGGTCACGCTTGACCGCTTCGACGAGGCGATCGCTGCTTACCGCGTGGTGACGGCGCGCGAGCCCGGCAACGGGCAGGCGCATTTTGGTCTCGCTTCGGCGCTCGAGGCGATCGACGGCAACGAGGAGGCGCTGCAGAGCTACCGGCGGGCCATCGATCTCATGCCCGACGATCCGCGACCGAAATGGTTCAAGGCCTACCTCGACCTGTCGCTCGGGCACCTTGAAGCGGGGTGGAGTGCGTTCGAGGCCCGATGGGCCGCGCGCGATCTCGCGCCGCGGCCGTATCCGCAGCGGCGCTGGGACGGCGGTGCCGTGGCCGGGAAACTGCTGGTGTGGGGCGAGCAGGGGCTCGGCGACCAGATCATCTACGCCAGCATGATCGAAGACCTGAGGCGCCGGGTCCCGTCGATCTGCCTTGAAGTGGCGCCGCGTCTGGTCGGCCTGTTCGCCCGCTCATTTTCGCAGATCGAAGTGGTTCCGATGGCGGACGAGCTTTACGGCGGCGCGGTCGCGGCGCAGGTGCCGCTCGCAAGTCTCGCACCGCATCTGCGGCCGGATTGGCAGGCGTTCAGGCCTGCAGCGCAAGGTTACCTCAAGGCGGACCCCGCCCGCGCCGCAGCGTTTCGCGCGCGCCTGGCGAACGACGGGCAACGCCTCGTCGGCCTGTCCTGGCAAAGCACCAGCCTGGCGATCGGCAAAGCCAAGAGCGCGAGCTTGCGGGACTTTGCAGCGGTCCTGCGGTTGCCAGGCTGCCGGTTCGTCGATCTGCAGTACGACGATGCGCCGGCCGAGCGCGATGCGGTCGCTCGCGAACTGGACGTCAATGTCGATCGACTCGCGGACCTCGACCTTCGCAACGACATCGAGGGGGCCGCCGCGCTGATATCGGCATGCGATCTGGTATTTACGGTCAGCAACACCAATGCCCACCTGGCCGGTGCGCTCGGCAAACCCACCTGGGTGCTGCTCCCCGTGGGCGGCGCGCGGCTCTGGTATTGGTTCCGCGGCCGGAACGACAGTCCCTGGTACCCGCGCGTGCACTTGAAGCGCCGGTCCCGCGGACAAAGCTGGACGGACCTGGTGGCGGCGACGGCGCCGGAAATCGAGGCAGCCTTGGCGCGGCAGTGACCTCAAGCGCCTGCGCGCAAACGCGGCGTCGGCACGCATTGCCGCGGTTCAGTGCTCCGCCGGCGAGCCTCGCCGCAGGTCGGCCTCGATCAAGAGCCGCTGGGTGCCGCCGAAGCGGACGCGGTAAACCTGCATGTTCTCCATCACGCGCTGCACGTAGTTGCGTGTCTCCGAAAACGGAATGCGCTCGACCCAGTCGATCGGATCGACCTTCGGATCGCGCGGGTCGCCGTACCTGCCGATCCAATCCCGCACGCGGCCGCGGCCGGCATTGTAGCCGGCGAAGGTCATGATGTAGGAGCCGCGATAGTCCTTGAGCAGATCGCCAAGCTCTGCCGCGCCGAACTGCACGTTGTAGGGCATGTCGGTGAGGAGCCGCTTCTGATCGAACGTGGCGTTGAACTTCTTGGCGATGTAGCGGCCGGCAGGCGGCGTCACCTGCATCAGGCCGAGAGCATTGGCACTCGAAACGGTCTTGGGATTGAACCAGCTCTCCTGCCGGACGATCGAATAGACCAGGGAGGGCTCCACCGGCGGCCCGATCGGCGTGTAGTTCGGCACGCCGATGGTCGGGAAGGCCGGATGGTCGAGCGCCACGCCGCGCGCCAGCGCAAGCTTGCCGACCAGCAGCATGCCGCGGGCATCCTTGTACTTGGCCGTCAGCTCCGACATCAGAACCAGCGTGCCGATATCGTTCGATTTGTCGCCGTAGTCGGCCATCATCGCCCAGGCGAGATCGCGCGCCTCGACCGCATAAAGCAGCTCGGCCGCGCGCACCACGTCGGCCTGGCTCGCCTTGGTTCGCTCTGAGCCCGAAAGGGCCGGGAAGGAGTTGAGCGTCAGCTCGCCGAGGCCGGCCTTGGCGCGGGCGATCTGGCCGTAATAGGCGGTCGGATAGCGCGCGGCCTCCTGGTAGTGGCGGCGCGCCTCCTGCATGCGGTGCATGGCTTCGGCAGCTCGTCCGCTCCAGTAGGCGCCTCGCGCGAGCGAGATCGGGTTCTCGTTGCGCTCGGAGATCTTGACGAAATGGCCGTAGGCCGCCGCGGCATCATTCAGGTAGCGCAGCGCGATCCAGCCGGCCATGAAATGGTGCTCGGCGCGGTAATTCGGGCTGTCGGGCTCCGTTGCATCGCGCGCAACCAGATACGCATCCTTGGCATTGCCGGCATCGAGCAGCGACCGGGCGAGCACCCGGCGCTCTTTCCACCATTCGTCGTGGTCGTGGCTGTCGCTGAGCGGCTTGGGAATGGTCTTGATCAGTGCCACCGCGTCGGCGAGCTGGTCAGCGCGGCGCAGCATCTGGATGCGTGCAAACTTGTAGCCGATGTCGTCGCGGGCCGCGGCCGGGACGGTGTCGAGCACGGCCTTGCTCGCGCCCTTCTGAACCGCGGCGCTGCGCGCCCGGGCGATCGCAACCTCGTTGCCGCCAAGCCGTTGCGCGGCGCGGATACCGGCTTCGGTGTCGTCCTTCTCGTAAAGACGGCGGTCCATACGTGCCTTGTGGTCGGCACGCGTCAGGATATCGCCGAACGCCTCGTAGACTTTGCTCTCGACATCCTGGTGGAAGCCGTCGTCGCGCCATGTATCGCGCACCAATTCCTCGGCGCCCTTGCGGTCGCCGCGGACGGCGAGCGCGCGCGCCAAGGCGAACTTGCCCTTGGCGGAGAGCGGCGGCCATTGCGAGAAAAAGGCAGCAACCCGTCCCGCGTCGGGACGTTCCTGAAATGCGCTCGCCTCGGCCTTGCGGCGGAGCGTGACGATGCCCGGCCAGTGGGAATTGGCCGAGATGAAGGCAACGTAGCGCGCGAAGTCCGCGCCGGAGTCGTCGCTCCGCAGGATCACCCATTCGACCAGTTTCTGCGCAACAGGGTCCGAGATGTTGCGTTTGACGTCGCCGGCCTCCGTCACCTTGCCGTTGCGCACCATTTCGACGGCGCGCTTGACGGCTGCGACGTCGATCGCGGCCGCGGTGATGATGGTGGTGGCGGGCTGTGGGATCGGGCTTGGCTTGGCGAGCGAGTCGGCCGGCCCGGATTGCCGTGGCGGGGCCTCGAAGCCTTCCTCTTGCGCAAGGGACGGTTTCAGCGCCGCAGCCACGGGCGGCGCGATGGCCTGTCCCGATGCCGCTCTCGCGCCGGGGCGCGCCTGCGGCAGCGGCACCGGCTTGCCGCCGGCCGTCGCGGCCTTGGCCGCAGCTTTGGCATCAGGCTTCGGCTTGGTCTCTGTCTTGGTCTCTGCCTTGGCCTTCGGCTTGGCCTGCGCCGCAGGCTTCGTTCTGGGTTTCTCGACGCTGTTCGACTTCTGGGCGAGCTTGAGCGAGTCGGTTGACGCCGTCACCGGGACGGATCGGTAGGCCGACAGCGCGCCGCTGGTATCGGGCGCAGCGATCACCGAATGCGTCAGCGCAAACACGCCCGCGACGGCGAGCGGCGAGATCAAGCCTGGGCGGATTCTCGAGACCAACGGCGGCTTCCCTCAGGAGATGCGAATCGTCGATTTCCGTATCGATAGCTATTGCATTGATTGGATTGATGAAAGCGAAAATTCCGCGGAAAGGCGGCTACAGTTGGGCGCACCCGTCTAATTGTCCCCAAGGTGAACGCCGCCAAAAACCTTTTAACGTCCGGACCTGGCGGGAGTTTCCTGCTATCGTGCGGCGAAACGCGGCCACCGGGGCCGCCTTAACCAAGTGGTCGAGGAATTTATCATGGCAGCCAAGACGAGGTTCCGGGGGTCGTTCACCGCGCTCGTCACGCCGTTCAAGAACGGGTCGGTCGACGAAAAGGCGTTCCGCGACATCGTCGAATGGCAGATCGCCGAGGGCACCAACGGCCTCGTTCCGGTGGGTACCACGGGTGAAAGCCCGACGCTGTCCCATAAGGAGCACGAGCAGGTCGTGGAGTGGTGCATCGACCAGGCCAAGGGACGGGTTCCCGTTGTCGCGGGCGCGGGCTCCAACTCCACCGCCGAGGCGATCAGCCTGTCGAAGCATGCCGAGAAGGCTGGCGCTGATGCCGTGCTGGTCGTAACGCCGTACTACAACAAGCCCACCCAGGAGGGGCTCTACCAGCACTTCAAGGCGATCAACGACGCGATCGGCATTCCGATCATCATGTACAACATCCCGGCGCGCTCCATTGTCGACATCAACGTCGACACCATGAAGCGGCTCCAGGAGTTGAAGAACATCGCCGGCGTGAAGGATGCCACCGCCAACATGGCGCGCGTCTCGCAGCAGCGCGCGGCGATGGGCGAGGACTTCAACCAGCTCTCCGGCGAGGACATCACGGCGCTCGGTTTCAACGCCCACGGCGGCCATGGCTGCATCTCGGTGACCTCGAATGTCGCGCCGAGGCTGTGCTCCGAGTTCCAGGCGGCGTGCCAGAAGGGCGACTACGCCACGGCGCTGAAGCTTCAGGACAAGCTTGCGCCGTTGCATCTGAACCTGTTCGTCGAGACGAGCCCCGCGCCGATCAAGTACGCCATGTCGCTGATCGGCAAATGCGAGAACTCGGTGCGGCTGCCGATGGTGCCGGCGTCGGAGAAGGCACAGGCTGCGGTGCGCGAAGCGATGGTGCACGCCGGCCTGATCAACTGAGCGGAATTGCGCGATGAAAACGGCCGGGTCGCGGCGCGACCCGGCCGTGTCGTTCCGCCGCCTGACGGCGTGTCGATGCGGTGTGTCAGCCGCAAGGTCCATGAATTTGATTGATGGCTTGGCGCTCCGGAGCCGATGTGCGGACCGCCCGAATTTTGGCAGAACGTGCCTGTCCATTGTCAATTCATGATATGAGGTCGCCACAGCGCACGAAACGCAAACACCATGGCCGCAAAGCCTGAAACCAAAACCAAGATCGTAGCCGACAACCGCAAGGCACGGTTCAACTACGCGATCGACGAGACGTTCGAGGCCGGCGTCGCGCTCACCGGCAGCGAGGTGAAGTCGTTGCGCTCCGGCAAGGCCAGCATCGCCGAGGCCTATGCAGCGACCCGCGACGGCGAGCTGTGGCTGATGAACTCCAACATCACCGAGTACAAGCAGGCCGGGCGCTTCAATCATGCGCCGAAGCGTCCGCGCAAGCTGCTGCTGCACCGGCGGCAGATCAACAAGCTGATGGGCGCGATCGAGCGCGAGGGCATGACCGTCGTGCCGTTGAAGATCTATTTCAACGAAAAGGGCCGCGCCAAGGTCGAGATCGCGCTCGCCAAAGGCAAGAAGCTCTACGACAAGCGGGCGACCGAGAAGAAGCGCGACTGGGCGCGTGAGCGCGGGCGGCTCATGCGCGACAAAGGGTAGGGAGCGCATGATCCCGAAAGGGGCTGCCCCGGATTTGATCCGGGGTGGGAACCGGTTCGGATAAGATCATGCGCCAGAAGGAATAGGACCATGGCGGAACGTCTGATCGGAATGTTGATCTTTCCGCGGCTGACCCAGCTCGACATGACCGGGCCCTACGAGGTGCTGGCGCGGCTGCCCAACACCCGGGTGCATCTCGTCGCGCATGGCATGGCGCCGGTGAAAACCGACCGCGGCATGGAGATCGTGCCGACCACGACCTTCGCCGACTGTCCGCAGCTCGATCTCGTGATGGTGCCGGGCGGCCCCGGCCAGCAGGAGTTGATGGAAGACGCGGTGGTGCTGGAGTTTTTGCGCCGGCAGGCGTGCGGCGCGAAATACGTCACCTCGGTCTGCACCGGATCGCTGGTGCTGGGCGCCGCGGGTCTGCTCAAGGGCAAACGTGCCACCTGCCACTGGGCCGCGATCGAGCATCTCGAGCCGCTCGGCGCGATCCCGGTGAGCGAGCGGGTCGTCACGGACGGCAATATCATCACCGGTGCGGGCGTTGCCTCCGGTATCGACTTTGCGCTTGCGGTCGCAGCCGTCCTCGAAGGCGAGGAGGTCGCGCGGCAGATTCAGTTGCAGATCGAGTACGACCCCGCGCCGCCGTTCAATTCCGGTTCCCCCAAGACCGCATCCGCCGAGTTGCTTGCTCTGCTGCGCAGCCGCCTTGCATCGCTCAACGAGCAGCGGCGCGAGGTGGCGCAGCGCGTCGGCCGCAAGCTCGGCGTATTGCAGACGTCGTAGGCAAGGCCCGTCGGGGAACCTGGTCGACACATGCACCCCGCACTGAAAGTTCTGACCCCGCCGCAGCTGGCAGCCGAAGCGTTCACCGATGCGGCGGCCGCGGTCGCGCGCCTCGACGAGATCTACGAGCGCAACACGCGCTTCCTGCGCGAGCGTTTTGAGGCCTATGCCAGTGGCGAGCCGCTCGCAACGCGCGTGCGGGCCACGTATCCCTTCGTCCGTATCACGACCGCGACGCATGCGCGCGTCGATTCACGCCTCTCGTACGGCTTCGTGGCAAGGCCTGGCGTGCACGAGACCACTGTGACGCGGCCCGATCTGTTCCGGGCCTATCTCACGGAACAGATCGGGCTGCTGATCGAAAACCACAGCGTGCCGGTCGAAATCGGCGAGTCGAACGAGCCGATCCCGGTCCATTTCGCCTATCGCCGCGACATGAACATCGCCGCGGCACTCTCCGCCGGCGATAAGCCGGCGATCGAGCGACCGCTGCGCGACGTATTCGACACGCCCGATCTCGCCGCCATGGACGACGCGATTGCCAACGGCACATGGCAGTTGCCGCCGGGCGCACCGGAGCCGCTGGCCTTGTTCCGAGCCGCGCGCATCGATTATTCGTTGCACCGGCTCTATCACTACACCGGCACCGATCCGGAGCACTTCCAGAATTATGTGATCTTCACGAATTACCAGTTCTACGTCGACGCCTTCTCGCGCTTTTGCCGCGAGCGCATGACCTCGGGGCACCCGGGCTCTGATGCCTTCGTTGAACCCGGCAACGTGATCACGCGCAACGTTCGCGTTGGCGGCGGCACGAGCGGGATCGCCGCCGTGCGCATGCCGCAGATGCCGGCGTTTCATCTCGTCGATCCCGGCGACCGCGGCATCACCATGGTCAACATCGGCACCGGACCGTCCAACGCCCGCAATGTGACTGACCACGTGGCGGTGCTGCGGCCGCACGCCTGGCTGATGCTCGGACACTGTGCGGGGCTGGGAAACACGCAAAAGCTCGGCGATTATGTGCTCGCCCACGGCTATGTGCGCGAGGATCACGTGCTTGACCAGGAGTTGCCGCTAGGGGTGCCCGTTCCGGCGCTGGCCGAAATGCAGGTCGCACTCGAACAGGCGGTCGGCGAGGTCACCGGGCTGCAAGGCTTCGAGCTGAAGCGGGTGATGCGCACCGGGACGGTCGCAAGCGTGGACAATCGCAACTGGGAGATCGGCGACCCCGGCATCATCCGGCGCCTGTCGCAATCGCGCGCGATCGCTCTCGATATGGAGTCGGCGGCGATCGCCGCCAACGGATTCCGGTTCCGCGTGCCTTACGGCACGCTGCTCTGCGTGTCGGACAAGCCGCTGCATGGCGAGATCAAGCTCGCCGGCATGGCCGGCGAATTCTACCGGCAGCGCGTCGGGCAGCATCTGGAGATCGGCCTGAAGGCGCTGGAAAAGCTCAAAGCCCAGGAGTGGGAGCGCCTGCATTCGCGCAAGCTTCGAAGCTTTGCCGAGGTTGCGTTTCAATAGCACTTGCGGTGTCATGGATGCCACTTGCTGGCGTCAGTTGAAGCCAATGAATTGAAATAACCCGATGTAGGGTCTCGGCCGATTTTTTTTTGGAAGGCGGGACTGATTTGCGGTCCAGGGCGAGGCCTGACGCTGGTTTTCGCAACGGTTCGAGCAACGACGATAGTTTGGCTCTGGCAATATTGATAAGGGGGCGGACATGAAGCGGCGGGAATTCATCGCGCTGGCAGGCGGTGCGGCTCTTGCTTGGCCGGTCGACCTGCGCAGCCAGGAAGCCAAGGTGCCGAGGCTCGGTGTGCTGCTGGTCGGAAACCGCGAGCCGTTCACCAGAGAGTTCAGCGCTGGGCTCAGCGCCCTGGGCTATGCACAGGGCCGCAACATCCAACTCCACATGCTGACGGCGGAGGGCCGGCTCAGCGCACTACCCGAACTCGCCGCCGAGCTGGCTCGTCTCAAGGTCGACCTCATCGTGGCGTCGGAAACACCCGCGGTCCAGGCCGCCAAGCGAGCGACCAGCGAAATTCCCATCGTGATGGCGCCCTCGGGCGATCCGGTCGGCACCGGCCTGATCGCAAGTCTGGCGAGACCCGGCGGCAACGTGACCGGACTTTCGGCGGCCACCGCGGAGCTTGCCGGCAAGAGCCTCGAGCTGGTCCGTGAAGTTCTCCCTGCGGCGAAACGTGTGGCTGCGCTGGCCGACCCTTCAAACGCCTTCACCAAGCCGTTCCTCGAGCAAATCCATCTGGCCGCCCGCGGGCTTTCTCTCGACATCGACGTGGTGATGATGCGCGCGCCTGAGGAATTCGAGGCGGCCTTCGTCGATATGGCGAGCAAGCGTATCGAAGCAGCGGTGGTCCAGCCGACGCTGCCGCGTCCGCCGATCGTCAAGCTGGTGCAGCAGCACAAGCTTCCGGCGGTTTCCGGCAATCGCGCGTTTGCCGACGCAGGCGGGCTGATGTCTTATGCAGGCAGCTTGGCCGACCGTTATCGCAATGCCGCACCTTACGTGGACCGCATCCTCAAGGGCGCCAAACCGGCCGACTTGCCGGTACAGCAGCCGACGAAGTTCGAGCTTGTGGTCAACCTCAAGTCCGCAAAGGCACTCGACATTACGGTACCGCCGACCTTGCTCACCCGCGCGGACGAGGTGATCGAGTGAGGCGCCGCCATCGAGGTTCATCATGGCCATTCCCACCAGGCTCGACCATTGCGTGATCCACGTCTCCGACTGGGAGCGCTCCAACGCCTTCTACCGTGACGTGATAGGCGCGGAGCTGGTGCAGCGGCCGGTTGGCTGGGCCTATCGATTCGGCGACAAGCAGCTCAACGTCCACGGCGAGGGCGTGCGGCCCGCGGAGGTCGCGCGCTTGCCGGTGCAGCCCGGCAACAGCGATTTGTGCTTCGAGTGGAACGGGCCGATCGAGGACGCGATCGCGCACCTCAGGAAGCACAACGTCACGATCGAGGCAGGGCCGATGACGCGCTTCGGCGCGAAGGGCGAGGGAACCAGCGTCTACTTCCGCGATCCCGACGGTTCGCTGATGGAGTTCATGTCCTATCGGCGCTGAGGTGGCTGTGAGGCGATTGGAGCTGGTTTGGCTTGGCTTTGCTGCTCGTGCCCGCAGCGGCGAGCGCGGCCGACGTGGTGTGGACGGTGTCGAACATGAAGGGCCGTGCCTTTCTCGGCGGCATGCCGGACGTGCCTGAGGTCGACTACGAGCTTTGGGCGCATTGCCGGCCCGACGGCAACATCGAGGTCGGCGCCGGCGCCGAGGCCCATGTCGGCAAGGCCCGTGGCGAGGCGGTGACGCTGAAGCTGACGAGCGCCGCAACGACCGCCACGCTGACCGGCGTGTCGCGCCGGAGCGAAAATAGCGAGATGACCGGCGGCATCGAGCTCCGCGCTGTCGTCTCGCGCGAGCATCCGCTGTTTGCGGTGCTTGCGACCGGCAAGCCGATCTCGGTGTCGGGGCCGATCAAGCCGATGACCTGGCCGGCCAAGGGGCTGAAGGCCAGGACCGCGGAGTTTCTCAAAGCGTGCAAGTGAAGGCTGAGCGCGATGGCGGAAGCGATCCACAATCCGATGGTGCTGCCCGAGGACCTGCCGGTGCCGCAGGACGACGGCGCGGCACGTCATCTGTTCGGTACGCGATTGCCCGATCTGGCGCTGCCCGCGACCGACGGCGGCACGGTCAATCTGTCGAAGCTTGGAGGCCGCACTGTTGTCTACGTCTACCCGCGCACCGGGCGTCCCGGGCAGGCCTTGCCGACCGGTTGGGACGCGATCCCGGGCGCGCGGGGCTGCACGCCGCAGTCTTGCGGCTTTCGCGATCACTTCGCGGAGCTGAAGCGGCTCGGCGTCGCGGCGCTGTTCGGTCTCTCGACCCAGGACACGGCGTATCAGCGCGAGGCGGCCGAGCGGCTGCATCTGCCGTTTGCGATCCTCTCCGACGCCGATTTCAAGCTCACCCGCACGCTGAAGCTTCCGACCTTCTCGGTCGACGGCATGACGCTGATCAAGCGCATGGCCTGGGTGATTGAAGACGGCATCATCGCGCATGTGTTCTATCCGGTGTTTCCGCCGGACAAGAGCGCCGAGACCGTCGTCGCCTGGCTTTCGGCGCGCCGCTAGCCGTCGAGATGCTTGCGCACCGCCGCGAACACCGCCTGGAACATCTCGGGCGTCAGCACGCCGGTGTTGGTGTTGTAGCGCGAGCAGTGATAGCTGCTGAACAGCTCGATGGCGCCCACCGTCGCCCGGCCGCCGTGACTGAACGGGGCGGCGGCGCGCTTGCCGTTGAGCGCCTTGACCACCGTCTCATGGGCGACCCGGCCGAGCGCGACAATGGCCTTGAGCTTCGGCATCTCGGCGATGGTCGGCTTCAAAAAATCGCGGCAGGTGTTGATCTCTTCAGAGGTGGGCTTGTTCTCCGGCGGCACGCAGCGCACCGCGTTGGTGATACGAGCATCGATCAGCTCAAGCCCGTCGTCGGGACGCGCGGCGAAGGTGCCGCGCGAAAAACGGTATTTCCTGAGGGTCGCGTAGAGCAGGTCGCCCGCGTAGTCGCCGGTGAACGGCCGCCCGGTGCGGTTCGCGCCGCGCAATCCCGGCGCAAGCCCGACGATCAGGAGCCGTGCGTCGATCGGGCCGAACGAAGGCACCGGCGCGTTGAACCAGTCCGGTTCACGCGCACGCCAGGTTTTGCGGAATGCAACAAGCCGGGGACAGCGCGGGCAGTCGTGGCCGGCTTTTGATGATTGGCCAGCCATGGTCCGGGATCGTGGGGGAGGGAACTTCGCCGGATCAATCTTCGAAATCGTCGCCCGCGCCGACCGGGGCGCGCTGCGAGCCCGGACCCCGCTGCAGGAACTGCGGCGTATGCTGCGCTGCATGCTGCCGTGGTTCCCTCGGCTCGCGCGGAGGGCGCTCGGACGGGTCGCGGCCGATCTTGGCCTGCAGCTCGGTGATGTCGAGGAACACGTCGGCCTGCCGGCGCAGCTCGTCGGCGACCATCGGCGGTTGCGTGGAGATGGTGGAGACGACGGTCACGCGCACGCCGCGGCGCTGCACCGACTCGACCAGCGAGCGAAAATCGCCGTCGCCGGAGAACAGCACCATGTGGTCGATATGCGGGGCGAGCTCCATGGCATCGACCGCGAGCTCGATATCCATGTTGCCCTTGACCTTGCGGCGGCCGGTCTGGT
Organism: Xanthobacteraceae bacterium; assembly: GCA_019746135.1. GTDB lineage: Bacteria > Pseudomonadota > Alphaproteobacteria > Rhizobiales > Xanthobacteraceae > Z2-YC6860. The sequence goes on along the minus strand of JAIESI010000350.1, from coordinate 20,799 downwards.
CGACGAATTCCTTGGTGGCCTTGGTGACCACGGTGTAGCCGTTGTAGTCGAGCCAATCGATCAGAGGACGGATCGATGAATATTCCTGATCTTCAATAACTGCTGTGTAATAAAAGGCCCGCAGCAGGTTGCCCCGCGACTGGAACTCTCGCAGCAACCGCTTGTAATCGACATCAAAGCCCAACGACTTGGCAGTGGCGTAGAGGTTGGCGCCGTCGATGAACAACGCGATTTTCTCGACCTGTGCAGACATCTTACCTCGCTGGCAACGACACTTTCCCGCACACGGCGGGGCCCGGCAGTGGGCCGGGTAAGCTTGTTAGACCGTCATTTTTCGGGACTGATCAGCTAGATGCCGCGCAAAAATGCAGTCGCGATCATCCCAAATCCGAAATCCGCCCTAAAATCAAGAACGGGGTTATCGCAGTTGGGTTCCTCCCTGTCGACACATATTGCCGTGAACCGCGCCCCAGGTATAGCCGCGGCCTTGCGCTTTTGGTCGCAGGAGGATACCTAAGCGCCCGATATTTCACGACAACGCCACGTTGTAGGAGCCCGAGCCCATGGCCCGTGTCACCGTCGAGGACTGCATCGACAAAGTCGAAAATCGCTTTGATCTCGTGCTGCTTGCGAGCCATCGCGCGCGCATGATTTCGTCCGGCTCGCAGATTACGGTGGACCGCGACAACGACAAGAATCCGGTCGTGTCGTTGCGCGAGATCGCGGAGACGACGATCTCCCCGGAGGATCTTAAGGAGGACCTGATCCACTCGCTGCAGAAGTATGTCGAGGTCGACGAGCCGGAGTCCGATTCTGTTCCGCTGATCGCGGGCGCCGGCGGATCGGTCGATGCCGACGACACCGAGGTTGCGGTCGACCATATGAGCGAAGAAGAGCTGCTCAAGGGTCTCGAAGGGTTAACCCCGCCGGAGGAGCAGCCGGAACCGGACGACGCCGAATAGGGCCTGGGCAAGACCCGCCACAAGCCTGGAGTTCGCAATGGCCCGGCTCGCGCCGGGCCATTGTCATTTTGTGAACGCCTTGAGGCGCTTGGTCTTGCGAAGGCGTCGAATCCCCGTGATATCTTTCGGGCAGAGGCCGCTCGGCAACGGAAGGCCGGGTTTCCGAGCTGTTCGCGGCCTTCAGTCGCGTGAATTATGGCCCAGTCGAAGACCGATCTGCCGCGCATGCAAAGCCCCGCCCGGGGCCGTCCGGCGTTGGAGCGCAATATCAATATCGCGCCGCAAGTTTTTGCGGAACAAGGGAAAAAACGAAACCCGGCCGCGATGATGCGGCAGTACGACCTGATCGACCGGGTCCGCCGCTATAACCCCAACACCGACGAGGACCTGCTGAACCGGGCCTACGTCTACGCCATGAGAGCCCATGGCGAGCAGAAGCGCGCCTCCGGCGACCCCTACTTCACCCATCCGCTCGAGGTCGCGGCGATCCTCACCGACCTCAAGCTCGACGACGCCACCATCGCGGCGGCGCTGCTGCACGACACCATCGAGGACACGCCGACCACGCGGGCCGAGATCGACCAGCTTTTCGGGCCCGACATCGGCCACCTGGTCGAAGGCCTGACCAAGCTGAAAAAGCTCGATCTGGTCTCCCGTGAGGCCAAGCAGGCGGAAAATCTCCGCAAGCTTCTGCTCGCGATTGCCGACGATGTGCGGGTGCTGCTGGTCAAGCTTGCCGACCGCCTGCACAACATGCGGACGCTGGAGCACATGCCGCCGGACGGCCGCACCCGCATCGCCCAGGAGACGCTCGACATCTACGCGCCGCTCGCCGGCCGCATGGGCATGCACCATCTGCGCGAGGAGCTGGAGGACCTGTCGTTCCGGCAGCTCTATCCGGAGGCCAATCAGCTGGTCACCGAGCGCCTCAACGCGCTCGCCGCGCGCCACAGCCATCTGATCGCCGAGATCGAGCAGCAGCTCATGCGCAAGCTCGCGGAGTCGGGCACCACCGCGATCGTCACCGGGCGGCGCAAGCGGCCCTATTCGATCTGGCGCAAGATGGAGCGCAAATCGGTCGGCTTCGAGCAGCTGTCCGACATTTTCGGCTTCCGCGTCATCGTCAAGACCATCCGCGAGTGCTATCGCGCGCTCGGCATCGTCCACACCACCTGGCCGATGGTTCCGGGCCGCTTCAAGGACTACGTCTCCACGCCCAAGCAGAACGACTACCGTTCGCTCCACACCACGGTGATCGGCCCCGGCAAGCAGCGCGTCGAGTTGCAGATCCGCACCGAGGAGATGCATGAGATCGCCGAATACGGCATCGCGGCGCACGCGCTCTACAAGGACAGCGCGGCGTCGCCATCGGAGCTGCTGTCGCGCGAATCCAACGCCTATGCCTGGCTGCGCCGCACCGTCGAGCTGCTGGCCGAAGGCTCGAACCCGGAAGAGTTCCTCGAGCACACCAAGCTCGAGCTGTTTCACGACCAGGTGTTCTGCTTCACGCCCAAGGGCAAGCTGATCGCACTGCCGCGCAAGGCCACCCCGATCGACTTCGCCTATGCGGTGCACACCGACGTCGGCAACCACGCCGTCGGCTGCAAGATCAACGGCCAGATGGCCCCGCTGATCTCCGAGCTCAGCAACGGCGACGAGGTGGACATCATCACCTCCAAAGCGCAATCGGCTCCGCCGTCGGCCTGGGAATCCATCGTCGTCACCGGCAAGGCGCGACTGGCGATCCGCAAGGCCACGCGCAACGCCGTGCGCATGCAATACGCCGAGCTCGGCCGGCGCATCGTCGAGCGGCTGTGCCAACGCGCCAAGCGCGAATACTCCGACGAAAAGCTCACCGGCGCGCTGCCGCGGCTGGCGCGAGGCTCGATCGACGACGTGTTCGTGGCCGTGGGGCGCGGCGAGATGCGGCCATCGGACGTCGCGCGGGCGATGTATCCCGACTACAAGGAGGAGCGCATCGCCGCCGTTCCGCCGCCGAAGTCCGAAAGCGGCTGGTTCGGGCTGAAGAAGGGCAAGGCGGTCAAATTCAAGGTGCCCGAGGCCGAGCAGGCGTCGTCGATCCCGATCCGCGGCATCAATTCCGATCTGCCGGTGCGCTTTGCGCCGAACGGCGGCGCGGTGCCGGGCGACCGCATTGTCGGCATCCTGACGCCCGGGGAGGGCATCACGATCTATCCGATCCAGTCGCCGACGCTCAAAGACTTCGAGGAGAGGCCCGAGCGCTGGCTCGATGTGCGCTGGGACATGGACGAGCGGACGCCGCAGCGGTTTCCGGCGCGGATTGCGATTCAGTCGGTCAACGAGCCGGGAACGCTCGCCCAGATCGCGACCGTGATCGCCGAGCACGACGGCAATATCGACAACATCAGCATGAATCGGCGCTCGCCGGACTTCACCGAATGCATCATCGATCTCGAGGTCTATGATCTCAAGCACCTCAACGCCATCATCGCGCAGCTTCGCGCCAAGAAAGTTGTGGCGGCGGCCGACCGGGTCACCGGCTAAGCGCTTTTGATCGACTGCAGCAACTTGTAGACTGTCGGTGGATTGCCAACGACTTCGGGGATTCGGTGCATGCTGCGAGCTCGCGTATTCGCCTCCGGCCACGGACGTTACATCGTACTGCCCAAGGCCATAAAAGTGAGGAGCGCGGAGTTATCTATTGTCCGACAAGGTGCGGAAGTGATCTTGCGCGAAAAGCAGCTTCGAAATGGCGGTGGGCGGTCGCTTGCTGAGCGGCCCCTAACGCGGTTGCCCCGCCTGCGCGAAAAACCGTGATGGCTAGTTCGCATCTTCGTCTCGGCGTCAACATCGACCATGTCGCCACGATCCGGAACGCCCGCGGCGGGCGGCATCCCGATCCGGTGCGCGCGGCGCTGGTGGCGATCGAAGCCGGCGCGGACGGCATCACCGCGCATCTGCGTGAGGATCGTCGGCATATCAGCGACGACGATATCGCGCGGCTCAAGGCCGGTATCGTCAAGCCGCTCAACCTCGAGATGGCGGCGACCGACGAGATGATCGGCATCGCCGTGCGCACGCGCCCGCACGCGGCCTGCCTCGTGCCGGAGCGCCGCGCCGAACGCACCACCGAAGGCGGTCTCGACGTGGCGGGACAGCACAATGAATTCGCCCCCAGGATTGCTGCGCTGCGCGAGGCCGGTATCCGGGTGTCGCTGTTCATCGCCGCCGATCCGCGGCAGATTCAAGCCGCCGTGCTGGTCAAGGCGCCGGTCATCGAGATTCACACCGGCGCGTGGTGCCATGCCCTGATCGACGGCGACACAAGCGCCGCGCAGGTCGAATGGCAGCGCATCCGCGCCGGTGCGAAACTCGCCGCAAGCCTCGGCCTCGAGGTTCATGCCGGCCACGGTCTCGACTATGCCAGCGCCGAGACGATTTCGACGCTGCCCGAGATCATCGAGCTCAATATCGGGCACTTCCTCGTCGGCGAAGCCGTGTTCACGGGGCTCGCGCACACGATCAGGGAGATGCGCGCGGCCATGGAGCGCGGCCGCGCAAAACTTTCGGCATGAGCCAGCAGAAATGAGCACGGCATGATCCTCGGCCTCGGCTCCGACATCACCGACGTCCGCCGCGTCGCCAAGGTGATCGAGCGGCACGGCGACCGCTTTCTCACCCGCGTGTTCACCGAGAGCGAGCGCGCGCGCGCCGAGCGCCGGAAAAATCGCGTCGAAACCTACGCCAAGCGGTTCGCCGCGAAGGAGGCCTGCTCGAAGGCGCTCGGCACCGGCATTCGCGGCGGGGTGTGGTGGCGCGACATGGGCGTGGTCAACCTGCCTTCGGGCAAGCCGAGCATGAAACTGACCGGGGGCGCGTTGAAACGGCTTCAGGCGATCACGCCCGCGGGCTACGAGCCGCAGATCGATCTGACGATCTCCGACGAGGGGCCGATGGCGGTGGCCTTTGTCATCATTTCGGCGGTGCCGGCCAAGCCGCAGCCTTAGCTGCGCGCCGCCCGCTGCGGTCCCGGACCCGACGTTCGCGCGGTTACTCCGCCGGCGGTTTCGCGGACTTCGGGGGCCAACGGGACACTGGCAGGCGCATTGATGACGCATAAATATCGCGTGATGAAATGCGGTCCGCCGTGTCGCGGAACCGCCGCGTTCGGTTCCGGAAGGGTGGAATAACCCCCTGAAACTATGAACGAAATCCGATTCTCATGCGGCCGGTCGGGCGCCGGGGCGGTTCGTTGCGCCTCGCCGGGCCAGCCGCTACAAGGCTGCGGGGCCTGAGTCAGGGACATGAGGCAATGAGTTTGATGAGCGGCGCAAAGCGTAACGAGGGGGGCCTCGGTGAATTCATCCGCCTGCTCATCCATGCCGGCATCATCGCGCTGGTGATCCGCACCTTCTTTTTCCAGCCGTTCAACATCCCCTCCGGCTCGATGAAGGCGACGCTGCTGGTCGGCGACTACCTGTTCGTGTCGAAGTATTCCTACGGCTACAGCCACTATTCGCTGCCGCTTTCGCCCAATATTTTCTCCGGCCGGATCGGCGCTTTCAGCAAGCCCGAGCGCGGCGACATCGTCGTGTTCCGCCTGCCCAAGGAGGACAGCACCGATTACATCAAGCGCGTGGTCGGGCTGCCGGGCGACAAGATCCAGATGATCGACGCCGTGCTGCACATCAACGGCCAGCCGGTGAAGCGCGAGCGCATCGAGGACTTCATCGACGAGGAAGAGGGCCGCCGCACCACGCGCGTGCGCCGCTGGCGCGAGACGCTGCCGAACGGCGTGAGCTACACGACGCTCGACCTGCCGTACAACCTGCAATCGGACAACACCGAGGTCTACGAGGTGCCGCCCGACAACTACTTCATGATGGGCGACAACCGGCATAACTCCACCGACAGCCGCTTCCCGCAGGTGGGTTTCGTGCCGTTCGAAAACATCATTGGCCGCGCGCAACTCATCTTCTTCTCAGTCCATGAGGGCGAGCGGGCATGGGAAATCTGGCGCTGGCCGTTCTCGGTGCGCTGGGGCCGCCTGTTCACGATCGTGCGATGAGGCGCGGAGCAAAGCCAGACACCGCATCAAAGCCGGCGCCACGCGACAGCGAGAGCGCCCCCACTGCTGCGCCGGAACCGGTAGCAGCTTCGCCGCCCGTCAAGCGGCGCCCGCGCAGCACGCGAAAGCGGGTCGCCACGACGACGACCGGGCTGGAAAAGACCATCGGCTACCGCTTCAAGGACCGCGACCTGCTCGACCGGTCGCTGACGCATATTTCGGTGTCCGGCGGCAACCGTGCGAACTCCTATCAGCGGCTGGAGTTTCTCGGCGATCACGTGCTCGGGCTCGTCATCTCCGACATGCTGTTCCAGGCATTTTCCAAGGCCGACGAGGGCGAGCTGTCGCGGCGGCTGGCCGATCTCGTGCGGCGCGAAGCCTGCGCGGATGTGGCGCGCGCGATCGAGCTCGGCCAGGCGATCCGGCTCGGCTCGTCCGAGAACAACGCCGGCGGCCGGACACGAACCGCGATCCTCGCCGATGTCTGCGAAGCGCTGGTCGGTGCGGTTTATCTCGACGGCGGCTATCCGGCGGCGGAGAAGCTCGTCGAACGGCTCTGGGGCGAACGGATGCGGACGCCGGCGCGGCCGCTGCGCGACCCGAAGACCGTCCTGCAGGAATGGGCGCAGGCGCGCGGCCTGCCGACGCCGGCCTATCGCGAGGTCGAGCGCACTGGACCGCACCACAGCCCGGTGTTTCGCATCGAGGTGAAGCTTCCGAACAAGGAGCCGGCCGAGGGCTCGGGACGCTCGAAGCGTTCGGCCGAGCAGGCCGCTGCCGAGGCGCTGCTCAAGCGCGAGGGCGTGAAGACGGAACCACTGTGATGGCTGAGCATGCGGCCGGGGCCGGAACGGACACGCGGTGCGGTTTCATCGCGCTGATCGGCGCGCCCAATGCCGGCAAGTCGACGCTGACCAACGCGCTGGTCGGCAGCAAGGTCGCCATCGTCACGCCGAAGGTGCAGACCACGCGCACGCTCGTTCGCGGCATCGCGATGGAAGGGCCGGCCCAGCTCATATTCATCGATACGCCGGGGATCTTCGCGCCGCGGCGCAGGCTCGATCGCGCGATGGTGTCGACCGCCTGGACCGGCGCCCACGACGCGGACGTGGTCGCGGTGCTGATCGATGCCAAGAAGGGCCTCGACGAGGAGGCCGAAGCGATCCTGAACAAGCTCGACGAGGTGCGGCAGCCGAAGCTTTTGATCCTCAACAAGGTCGATATTGTCGAGAAGGAAAAGCTTCTGGCGCTGGCGCAGGCCGCCAACGAGCGTGGCAGGTTCGACGCGACCTTCATGATTTCGGCGCTGTCCGGCAGCGGCGTCGCCGACGTGCGCAAGTGGCTCGCCGAGCACGTGCCGGCCGGTCCGTGGCACTATCCCGAGGATGAAGTGTCGGACGCGCCGCTGCGCCAGCTTGCGGCGGAGATCACCCGCGAAAAGCTTTACCTGAAGCTGCACCAGGAATTGCCGTACCAATCGACCGTCGAGACCGAGACCTGGACCGAGCGCAAGGACGGCTCGGTGCGGATCGAGCAGACGATCTACGTGGAGCGCGAAAGCCAGCGCAAGATCGTGCTCGGCAAGTCGGGCCAGTCGATCAGGGCGATTGGCGAAGCGTCGCGACGCGAGCTTGCCGAGATCATCGAGAAGCCGGTTCACCTGTTCCTGTTCGTCAAGGTGCGCGAGGGCTGGGGCGACGATCCGGAACGCTACCGGCAGATGGGACTGGAGTTTCCCAAGGAGTGAGCGGGGCATGATCGCCCGGGCTTTGGTCGCTTCCGTGTTGCTGCTCGCGGGCGCGGCGGCCGCCGCGCAGGAGCGGGACCGGCTCGCCCTCCAGACCAACGAGGCGGATGTCGCCGAACTGCCGGGCGGCGGCACGCTTGCCGTCAACGATCCGCTCGCGGTGTTTCTCGCCGTGCTCGGGAGCCTTCCGGAGCGGGTGAAGGTGCTGCCGACCGAGAACTACTACTACGTCCGCTTCGCCCACAACGGCGTGCGCTACGCCGGAAACATCCGGCTGGCGGCGGCGGATCGCGACGACGGCAAGGTGCACTTCTCGTTCAGCGAGGAGCCGACCGACTGGAACGCGGAGCCGGATGACCGGCACGGCACGTTCGGGACAGGCGAGGGCGTGGCGGTCGAGAGACTCGCGGCGCTCGAGTACCGCCTGTCGGCGCGAGGAAAAAGCGTCAGCTTTGCGCTCAACGATCTGTCGAAGGTCAAGCCGCCGGCGGGGTATCTGACGGCGGATGAGCGGTTTCTCGGACCGGTGTTCGACGAGTCCGGAATTCGCTTTTTCTTCGTGTTCAACACCCGGCTGAAGGTGTTCCACTTCCTGCTCGACGAGAGCGAAGCCGTCGCCGACGAATTTGTCCCGCACAAGACGTTGAACCAGACTGTCATCGGCAAACGCACCGGCTTTGCGTTCTACCTGTGGGACAAGCGGAAAATCCTGATCGGCGTCAACGAGCGGCAGTCCCGGCTCAACACCGCCCTGGACGGACCGTTCGACCAGCTTCCGGAAAACTTCATCGAAGGCGACGGCTTGCGCGACGCCATGGTCGCCGCTGATCCCGGGGTGAGAGGCAAGATCGACCGTTTCGGCAATTTCATCGATGGCTCGGCGCGATTTCTGGTGCATCCCTACATGCTTTATCGCGAGGTGGGTGATCTTGCGGTTTTTCACCGCTGCGCGGCGTCGCGCGCGGTCAAGGCGGCCGACCGGCCGCTGTGCTTTGTGATTCCGGACGACGAGGCGCAGCGCCGCAATCCGCGTCCGCTGGCGCTGAAGAGACGTTGAGGAGCCGCCCGGCAGGGACTAAGACTTAGACATCCGATGGAATGGACCGACGAAGGCATCGTGCTCGGCACCCGCAAGCATGGCGAGGCCAACGCCATTCTTGAGGTGATGACCCACGGTCATGGACGCCATCTCGGGCTGGTGCGCGGCGGCGCAGGTTCCAGGCTGCGGCCGATGCTGCAGCCCGGCAATGTCGTGCGGGTGGTGTGGCGGGCGCGGCTTGACGAGCACCTGGGGCACTACCAGGTCGAGCCGCTGCAACTCTATGGCGCTTCGCTGCTGACCGCCTCGCATGCGGTTTACGGCATCACGCATCTCGCCGCGCTGTGCCGGCTGCTGCCGGAGCGCGATCCGCATCCGGACGTGCACGACCGGCTGGCCGAGATTCTCGACCTGTTCGGCGATCCGCTCGCACTGGCAGCGGCGATGGTGCGCTTCGAGCTGCAGATGCTCGCCGAACTCGGCTTCGGCCTCGATCTGGAAAGCTGCGCCGCGACCGGGACCGGCGGCGATCTCGGCTTCGTCTCGCCGAAATCGGGCCGCGCGGTGTCGCGGGCGGCGGCAGCGCCCTGGCAGGACCGGCTGTTCCGGCTGCCGGCGTTTCTGTCGGAGGACGTCACGCCATCGCCCGAGGACCTCGCCCACGGCTTCGAGCTGACCGGCTTTTTTATCGTTCGAAGAGTGCTTGAGCCGCGAGGACTGGCGTTCGTCGATGCCCGCGACGGCTTCGTGTCCGCCGTGCTTGGCCGGCGGCCGCCGGCGCGCATCGCGCTTTAGCGACCATCGCGGCCTGTGCCGGGCCTAGCGTCGGCTGCCGGTGTTCCAGCAGAACAGCCGGCCACAGGCCTCGCGAATGCAATTGGCTGGCACCTGATCTGCGGCCCGCGAAACCGGTGCGGTGCCTGCCGACGAATACCACGCGTTCGCCGCGCCCTTCACCGAGCCGGCCTGGCTGCCCGAAATGTGCACCAGGGAGAAAACGGCAGCGAGGCATGCCGCCACAAACAGATGACGCACGTTATGCACTCCACCACCCTGGGGGCCTCGACCCAAGGCTCACTCGAAGCGCCGCATTAACCATAATTTGCCCGATCCCGGGAGCAACCGCAAGGCGCCAGTGTCGTGGTTCGGGGGGGCGCCCGAGCCATGGCGCGAACTCCGGGTCCAGGCCTCTGGCGGCAGATTCATGTCGGGGAAGTTTGTGCTGTGCCAATAACTTATCGCGGCAACCTCAGTAACGACGCCAGCGACGCCACGGGCGCCAGGAGTAGCCGCCGGGCCGCCACCAGCAGACCCGCCGGCTGCTGTAGTAGCGGTGCCGGCAGACATAGGCGACGTCATCCAGGATGCGGGTTTCGTCCACTGCAGCCTGAATTCCGAAAGCGGTGCCGACGGTCATGGCGCTGGCCGGCGTGGCGAGCGCGGCCGCCGTCACGATGGCGGAAGCGACGGTGAGCGAAAGCAGGATGCGGCGCATGGTGACCCTCCTTGGTTGTCGCGGCGTGATCCGGTCTCGAAGTCGTTCTTTGCAGGGCCCCGTGTACTCCAAGTCCGTCCCGGCTCGGCACATTTCAGGTAGCCGATTCGATCCGCCGGCGACGCCGAAAAAAAATCAGCCGGCCGCGAGCGCGGCCGGCTGGGCAACTCTCGAAATTTGGACCGCCTACCACCTCCAGCAGCCGTAGCGACGGCTGCTCCAGCGGTCGTGGCAAACGCCCCAATGGCGGTGGCCGCGGTGATGACGGTGGTGATGCCGATGGCCATGACGATGACCACGAGCATGACCACGACCATGACCATGCCCGCGGCCGTGTCCACCATGATGATGTTGCGCCCGGGCGTCAGAGGCCGTCGACGCGAGGAACAGGCCGGACACCGTCAGTGTGCCGGCGGCATAGACCGCGAGAAGCGCTCCTGCCGCCAACACGCGCGCCAGGTACTTCCGCACAATGCCGCCAGAGTTGTTGGTCGCCATATTTTTTACCTCCAATTTCGTTTCGCCGAAGCAAAACTGTTCCAGCTAAAGAGCTGTGCCACACGTGGCACCCTTTGGCACCTTTGATTGCTCCTTCCCAAAGCAGCGTATCGAAACCAAGCATGGCGCGGCCGATCAAGCGGCCTCGTTGTCGCAGTGCGGGACAAGTTCGACACACCGGCGAAATGTTTCGCCATATAGGCGTCATAACTTCCAGGTTCCTGTCGCGGACTGCCATGCTTGACCCTTCTTTCCTGCCGGTGCCATCGTGCGATCACGCTTCGTCCGCCGACCAATTCCGTGAAATTTCACGACCTGGGACAATGCGAAGGATTGCCCGGTCGCTCCCGCCGTCATTCATCAGTCATTCATAAAGTGAGATGATGTCGCAAAAGCCCGCCTACATTCTCGGAATCAACGCTTACGACCACGACGTCAGCGCATGCCTTCTTCGCGATGGTGAGATCGCCTTTGCAATTGCCAAGGAGCGGATCACGCGCGTCAAACACGCCAGTGGATTCTATCAGGAGGTGATCGACTATTGCCTCGACGCCGAAGGCATCCGGCTCGACGACGTGGATCTGGTGGTTCGCAATTGCTACGTGCTCCCGGTCGACGATCTCGAACGGCGCCTCACCTACATGGAGATGCCGTTCTATCTGTCCGAGCCCGAGCGCGAGCAGGCCAGGCACAATCCGCTGTTCTGCGCGCAGTCCAACAAGGTGGTGAACATCTCGCACCATCTCGCGCATGCCTATAGCGGCTTTGCCGCGTGTCCGTTCGACGAAGGCGTGGTGATGGTGGTCGACGGCGTCGGCGGCTATCGCGCCGACGTGATGGAGGAGGTTCCCCCGGGCAGCAACACCGGGCCGCTCGCGCGCGAGTCCGAGAGCTATTACAGCTTCAGCGGTTCCAGCCTCGAACCGATCAAGAAGGTCTGGCTCGAGCCGACGCGGGGATTTCTCAGCGACGAATTTTTCAACATGCCGGGGCTCGGCGCGGTCTACAGCCGCGTCTCGACCTACGTGTTCGGCGACTGGAACAAGTGCGGCGAGCTGATGGGGCTTGCGCCGTACGGCCGGCCGCATGCGGTCAAGCCGTTTCTCGAACTCGACAACGGCGAGCTGAAGGTGGTGCCGTGGCCCGCGGAGTACGATCAGCCGTGGCTCACCGAGACCCCCGCCGAGCGGAAGTGGGAGGCAAGCCCCTCCATGAAGCATTGGGAGGACCTGGCCTGGCAGATCCAGGACGACACCGAGCGCGTGCTGCTCGCGCGCGCCAGGTGGCTGCGCGAAACCACCGGTGCGAAGAACCTCTGCATTGCCGGCGGCGTCGGCCTCAACTGCGTCGCCAACGGGGTGCTCGCCCGCGAGGCCGGCTTCGAGAACGTCTGGATCCAGCCGGCCGCAGGCGACGACGGCATTGCCATCGGCTGCGCCTACTTCGGGCATCTTGCGGTCCGGAAGCAGCCGCGTGCGCATGTCATCAAGCACGCTTTTTTCGGCAAGCCGTACCGCGACGAGGAGATCAAGGACGCCGCCGGCAAGCGCATGGTCCGGCTGGTGAGCAACGCCGTGCCGAGCGCCGACGTCTGCAAGGAGACGGCGAAAATTCTCGCCGACGGCAGCATCATCGGCTGGTTCCAGGGCGGCTCCGAGTTCGGCCCGCGCGCGCTCGGCAACCGCAGCATCCTGGCCGACCCGCGCACCGCCGAGATGAAGGACATCCTCAACAGCCGGGTGAAGCACCGCCAGCCGTTCCGGCCGTTCGCGCCGATCGTGCTGAAGGAGCGGGCCGACGAGATTTTTCTCGGGCCGGGCGACTCCCCCTACATGCTGATGGCGAAGCACGTTGCGCCGGAATGGAAGGATCGGATCCCGGCGATCGTGCATGTGGACGGCACGGCGCGGGTGCAGACGGTCGACGAGGAGGCGAACCCGAGGCTCTACCGGCTGCTGAAGGAATTTGACGCGCTCACCGGCGTGCCGGTGCTGGTCAACACGTCGTTCAACATCAAGGGCGAGCCGATCGTCGAGACGCCGGAGGATGCCATCAATTGTTTCCTCGGCACCGGCATCGACTATCTGATCCTGCACGACACGGTGATGTCGAAGAAGGCGATGCACCGGTTCCTGTCGCCGATCATCGGCGTCTATTCCGACGTCAAATACATCGTGCAGAGCGGGATGAACGCCTGAGCCGCGAGTAGCCGGTTCCAGGGGCCTGTTCGCAGGCCGAATCTCCGCTTGTCCGGGTGATTCGGACGCAGTACCCAAGCCGCCATGGGTAAACAGCTGATTCCCCCCGAACCGTCCGATGTCCAGGAAATCGCGCTGCGCGACGCCCTGGAAGAACGCTATCTCGCCTACGCGCTCTCCACCATCATGCACCGGGCGCTGCCCGACGCGCGCGACGGGCTCAAGCCCGTGCACCGGCGCATCCTCTACGGGATGCGGCTCCTGCGGCTCGATCCGGGCGCGACGTTCAAGAAGTCGGCCAAGATCGTCGGCGACGTGATGGGCAACTTCCACCCGCACGGCGACCAGGCGATCTACGACGCGCTGGTGCGGCTCGCGCAGGACTTCGCCTCGCGCTATCCGCTGATCGACGGGCAGGGCAACTTCGGCAACATCGACGGCGATAACCCCGCCGCCTACCGCTACACCGAAGCGCGGATGACCGAGGTCGCGCGGCTTCTGCTCGACGGCATCGACGAGGACGCGGTCGACTTCCGGCCGAACTACGACGGCCAGTCGACCGAGCCGGTGGTTCTTCCGGGCGCGTTCCCCAATCTGCTCGCCAACGGCGCGCAAGGGATCGCGGTCGGCATGGCCACGGCGATCCCGCCGCACAACGTGCACGAGATCTGCGACGCCGCGCTGTTTCTGATCGACAATCCCAACGCGCGCGCGAAGACGCTCTTGAAATACATCAAGGGCCCGGACTTCCCGACCGGCGGCGTGGTGGTCGATCCGCCGGACATGATCGCCGAGGCCTACGCGACCGGCCGCGGCTCGTTCCGCGTGCGCGCGAAGTGGACCAAGGAAGAGACCGGGCGCGGCACCTATCAGATCGTCGTCACGGAAATCCCGTGGCTCGTGCAGAAGCAGCGCCTGATCGAGCGCATGGCGGAGCTTTACAACGAGAAGAAGCTGCCGCTGGTCAACGAGTTCCGCGACGAGTCGACCGAGGACGTGCGCATCGTCATCGAGCCGAAGTCGCGCGCGGTCGATCCCGGCATCCTGATGGAGTCGCTGTTCAAGCTGACCGAGCTGGAAAGCCGGATCAGCCTGAACATGAACGTGCTGTCCAAGGGCAAGGTGCCCAAGGTGATGGACCTCGCCGAGGTCCTGAAAGAATGGCTCGATCACCGCCGCGAGGTGCTGATCCGCCGCTCGCGGCATAGGCTTGCTGAGATCGAGCATCGCCTCGAAGTGCTGGGCGGCCTCCTGGTCGCCTATCTGAACCTCGACAAGGTCATCAAGATCATCCGCACCGAGGACGAGCCCAAGCCCGTCCTGATGAAGACCTTCAAGATCACCGACGTGCAGGCCGACGCCATCCTCAATATGCGGCTGCGCAACCTGCGCAAGCTCGAGGAGATGGAGATCAAGCGCGAGGACAAGGACCTGCGCGAGGAAAAGGCCGGGATCGAGAAGCTGCTGCGCTCCGAGAAGGAGCAGTGGAATACGGTCGCAGGCCAGATCAAGGAGGTCCGCGAGAAGTTCAGCAACAAGACGCCGCTCGGCAAGCGCCGCACCACCTTCGCCGACGCGCCCGAGCATGACGTTGCGGCGATCGAAGAGGCGATGGTGGTGCGCGAGCCGATCACCGTCGTGGTCTCGGAGAAGGGCTGGATCCGCGCGCTGCGCGGGCACCAGACCGACCTGTCGGGCGTCGCGTTCAAGGCCGACGACGCGTTGAAATTCGCGTTCCCGGCGGAGACGACGTCGAAGATACTGGCCTTCGCCACCAACGGCCGATTCTACACGCTCGATGCGTCGAAGCTGCCGGGCGGCCGCGGCCATGGCGAGCCGGTGCGGCTGTTCATCGAGCTCGAGCAGAACGATGACGTGGTGTCGGTGTTCCCGTTCCACAGCGGGCGCAAGTTCATCGTCGCGAGCACGACCGGCCGCGGCTTCATCGTGCCGGAGGCCGACTGCCTCGCCAACACCCGCAAGGGCAAGCAGGTGCTGAACCTCAAGGAGGGCGAGAAGGCGGTCGCCATCAACACGGTGGAAGGCGAGCTCGTCGCCAGCATCGGCGAGAACCGCAAGATGGTGATCTTCCCGATCGAGCAGGTGCCGGAGATGTCGCGCGGCGCAGGCGTGCGGTTGCAGCGCTACAAGGACGGCTCCTTGTCGGACGTGACGACCTTCAAGTCGGCGGATGGCCTGACCTGGATCGACAGCGCCGGCCGCACCTTCACGATGCCGACCAAGGAACTGGCCGACTGGCGCGGCAACCGCTCCGACGCCGGCCGGCTCGCGCCCAAGGGCTTCCCCAAGAGCAACCATTTCGGCCGCCTGCCGGAGGGCAAGAACGGAAGCGGAGGCGGGGAGGCGAAGTAGATGCGCCTGGCCGCGCGCTGCGCCGGGATTGCGATGGCGGGACCGGCCATCGGTTCGGCGCAGGCGGCGTGCCTCAAGGCCAACACGCCGGATCAGGTGATCGAAGGACGGCTGACCTCCGTCCGCATCAGCATCCCGGACTACAAGCTGAAGCGGCAGGCCTCCATTCTGCGGGTCGCGTCGGATGCCTGCCTCGAGGGGGGCGGCGGCGAGTTCGACAAGGTCGAGCGCACCAATCGCATCCATGTGTTCGCGATGGATGACGCCCTGCGCAAACGGCTGCGGTCGCTCGAGGGGCGGCCGGTCCGCATCACCGGCGAGCCGTTCGGCGAGCACACCGCGCACCATCACGCGCCCATGGTGCTGCGGGTGGCCCGCATCGAGCCGGCTGGGCCGCGGTAGACGCCCTGTTCGCCTGCAAGGGAAAGCTGCGATGGGGGGCGTCATCCCCCGCGTTCGCGAGGACGAACGGGAGGGCGTTGATTCCAATCAGCCGGTCTTTCTCTGGAATTCCCGTACGCGCACGACGTCCAGCGGCGTGACCTGCGCCGCCCTAGACATCTACGCCGGGTCGGCAAGGCGACGCTCCGCCGTCCCGGCCGCTTCACTTTTTCGGGCTGCCGGGCTCGCCCTTTCCCCTTTTTCCGTCTCCCTCGAAACGAGGGAATGGAGCGCCGGGAGGCGCCGGGCCCAGTGACGTAGGGCCCGACGGACCATCGGGTCCGCCGCGCGCCTTTCGAGGCGCGCGCCCCCCAGTGACGCAGGGGGGCGGCGCCTCCCGGCGCTCCACCAGGACACCGCGGGCGGGGCCACGTTCTCCCTCACCGCCGCGTCCCTCGCTTCGTCCAACCTTCAAGCAAGCAAGGCCGAAACGACGCTTTTGTTCTTGATATGTTCCGATCGACGTGCTGTCAACCCATCGTTCCAAGGCCGGCTTTCACCTCAAGGAAATGCAGAAAATCCCGATGTAAAAGCCCGCCGCGGTAGCGCGTCGAAGACGCGCGTGAGCGCGCCAAATGGCTGCGACCTGCCAACCCGGCATTTCTGGCAGATCCATATGCAATTGCAAACTATTCGCAACTAAGTTAGGTACATGGCGGGGGCGGAACCGGGATCGGTTGCCGCCATGCTGATGACAACGCCGAACACGGATGTGTCCCGGGCCGCAGGGGGCTGGCGGCGCGCGCGCGAGCGTCCGTCTCTCGCCGAGGTGTTCGGCACCATCGCCACGAACCGGACGCTCGCCGCGCCACCTGCGAACTTCTGCTCGCGCGCATCACCAGCGGCACGATGGCGAACGGCAGTTGCAGGCTCAGGATCACCTGGCTCAGTATCGACGCCGACGGCGTCCATCGCTTCGATGGCATTCATCAGGATATTGAGCATGACTTGCTGCAACTGAAAGCCGGAGACGCTGACATGAGCGGGTTGGACCAGGCTGCCGTCAATCTGGCTGCAGCGGCGTTGCTCGGCGCAGCCATCGGCTTCGAGCGCCAGTGGCGGCAGCGCATGGCCGGACTGCGGACCAACACGTTGGTCGCCATCGGCTCCGCGAGCTTCGTGATCTTCGCCGGCCTGTTTCCCGGAGAGTCCAGCCCGACCCGTGTCGCGGCCCAGGTCGCGTCGGGGATCGGATTCCTTGGGGCGGGCATCATCTTTCGCGAAGGGCAGTTCGTTACCGGTCTCAACACGGCGGCGACGCTGTGGTGTTCCGGCGCGGTCGGCATCCTCGCGGGTGCGGGTCATCCCCGGGAAGCGGCACTGGCCGCGGCGTTCGTCGTGGTCGTCAACTTGCTGCTGCGGCCCCTGGTTCGTCTGATCAATCGCCAGCCTATGGCGCAAACCGAGGCCGACCTGCACTACCATGTCGGCGTTACCTGCCGGAGTTCCGACGAGGCGCATGTTCGCGCGCTGCTGTTGCAGAGCGTCGGCACCAGCGAGCTCAGCTTGCGCAAGCTCGAGAGCACCGACCTGGAGGAGTCCGGACGGGTCGAGGTCGCCGCGCATATGACGGCTCAGGCTCGCAGCGACGCGGTCCTTGAACGGATCGTCGGCCGTTTGAGCCTCGAACCGACCGTGTCGGCTGCAAGTTGGAGGGTCGAGCATCTCGTGGAGTGAGGCCGGACCGGCCGGAGCATGCAAGGCACGACCCAAGAGTGAGCTGCGATGACATTGCAGGTGCCACCCATTTCAGTCGGCAAGGCCCGGCATCTGCTGACGCGCTG
Organism: Xanthobacteraceae bacterium; assembly: GCA_019746135.1. GTDB lineage: Bacteria > Pseudomonadota > Alphaproteobacteria > Rhizobiales > Xanthobacteraceae > Z2-YC6860. The sequence goes on along the minus strand of JAIESI010000350.1, from coordinate 3,212 downwards.
GGACCTGATCGCCATCCTTCTGGTGCTCGCACTGGTCGTGTTTTTCGCACAAGCGAGCCGCAATCTCGGCCAGCCGCTCGCCGAGCTCGAGGCCGCCCCGATCGGGCTCGATCCGTGGAACCTGCCGGAATACGCCATCCGGACAACATCGCGGATGCTGGCGGCGCTTGTGCTTTCGCTGGTGTTCACGTTCACCTACGCGACCTGGGCTGCCAAGAGCCGCCGCGCCGAAATCGTGCTGCTGCCGGTGTTGGACATCCTTCAGTCCGTGCCAATTCTCGGCTTTCTTTCGATCACCGTTGTTTTCTTCCTGTCGCTCGCCCCGGGAAAAGTGCTGGGAGCCGAATTCGCGGCGATCTTCGCCATCTTCACCAGCCAGGCCTGGAACATGGCGTTCAGCTTCTACCAGTCGCTGCGCACCGTTCCCGAGGAGCTCAAGGAAGCGTCGCGCTGCTTCGGCTTTGGCGCCTGGATGCGCTTCTGGCGTCTGGAGGTGCCCTTTGCCATGCCGGCGCTGGCCTGGAACACGATGATGTCGATGTCCGGCGGCTGGTTCTTCGTCGTTGCATCCGAGGCGATCAGCGTCGGCGACACGACGGTCACGTTGCCGGGGGTCGGATCGTATATCGCGCTCGCGCTGGCCCAACGTGACCTCTGGGCGATCGGCTGGGCGATCATCGTGATGCTGATCGTGATCCTGATTTACGACCAGTTGTTGTTTCGACCGCTTGTCGCCTGGGCCGATCGCTTCCGCTTCGAGCAGGAGGCCGGCGTTGCGCCGCCGCGCTCCTGGGTGTTGACGACACTGCGCCGGTCGCAGCTCGTTCGCTGGGCAACGACGCCTTTCGGCACCGCCTTGCGGCGGTCGTATCTGGCATTTCCGGCGCCCCGCCGCGTCGCCTTCGGCGGACCTTACAGGAAACTGGCCGCGCGCTGGCTCGATCGTCTCTGGCCGGCGGCCGTTTTCGGGCTGGCGTTGCTGGCGCTGTGGAGCGTGGCGGACTTCGTGACGGCCGGTGTTCCCTGGTCGGAGGTCGGGACAGCGGTGCTGCTAGGCCTTGTCACCATGGTCCGCGTGTCGATCCTGATCGCTATCGCAAGCGTCATCTGGGTGCCGATCGGCACCTGGATTGGCTTGCGGCCGAACGCCGCCCGCGTTGCGCAGCCGATTGCCCAGTTCCTCGCGGCGTTTCCCGCCAATCTGCTGTTTCCGATTGCCGTCTCCGCAATCCTTGCGTGGCAGCTCGACCCGAACGTCTGGCTGAGCCCGCTGATGATCCTCGGCACGCAATGGTACATCCTGTTCAACGTCATCGCCGGCGCGTCGACGATCCCGAGCGAACTGCGCGACGTTGGCACGAATTTGGGCATTCGCGGCTGGCTGTGGTGGCGCAGGGTCGGCCTGCCGGGGATATTTCCGTACTATGTGACCGGCGCGATCACCGCTTCGGGCGGCTCCTGGAACGCCAGCATCGTCGCGGAGGTCGCAAGCTGGGGCGATCAACGCCTGGAGGCCACGGGCCTCGGCGCTTACATCGCCAATGCCACGGCGGCCGGCGACTACCATCGCATCGTTCTCGGCATCGCCGTGATGAGCGCCTTCGTCATCATCGTCAATCGCGCGTTCTGGCGGCCGCTCTACCGGTATGCCGAACGCAAGTTCAGGCTCGGCTGACAGGAGAACGACCATGAACGATACGGTCCTTTTGGACGTTCGCAATCTCCGCAAGGCGTTCCCCAAGCCGGACGGGGGCGAGCTGCTCGTGCTGGACGACGTCAACCTGCGGGTGGGCGAGGGCGAGATCGTCGGCCTGCTCGGCCGGTCCGGATCGGGAAAGTCGACCCTGCTGCGCCTGATCGCCGGGCTTGCGCGCCCGGGCGCCGGCTCGATCTTCTACCTCGGCAGTGCCGTCGACGGACCGGCCAGCGGCATTGCCATGGTCTTTCAAACCTTCGCGCTGTTTCCCTGGCTGACCGTGCTGGAGAACGTCGAGATCGGGCTGGAGGCACTGGGCCTTTCCGAACCGGAGGTTCGCCGGCGCGCCATCGCCGGCATCGATCTCATCGGACTTGACGGATTTGAATCGGCTTACCCGCGGGAGCTGTCGGGCGGGATGCGGCAGCGCGTGGGTTTTGCCAGGGCGCTGGTCGTCCATCCCAACATTCTGCTGATGGACGAGCCGTTTTCCGCGCTCGACGTGCTCACCGCCGAAACCCTGCGCACCGACTTCATCGACCTGTGGACCGAGGGAAAGCTGCCGATCAAGGGGGTGATCCTGGTCACCCACAATATCGAGGAGGCCGTCCTGATGTGCGACCGCGTGTTGGTGTTCTCGACCAATCCCGGGCGGGTGGTCAGCGACATCAGGATCGACCTGCCGCAGCCGCGCGATCGGCTCGATCCGATGTTTCGCGAGCTCGTCGACCGCCTCTATGTGGAATTGACGGCGCGCCCCGCGGCGCAGCCGCGAGCGGCCGAGCGGCCCGACCGGGTGTCCGGCGTCGGAACGGTGCTGCCGCGCGTTTCCAGCAACCTCCTGTCGGGGCTGACGGAGACTTTGGCCGCGCCGCCGTTCAATGGGCATGCCGATCTGCCGGTCATCGCGTCCGAGCTCTCCATGGAGCTCGATGAGCTGTTCCCGGTTGCCGAACACCTGCAGAGGCTGCGCTTCGCCGAGGTCGAGGGTGGCGACATCCGGCTGACCGAAGAGGGCAGGCGGTTTGCACAGGCTGAGCTCGACGAACGCAAGCAGCTCTTTGCGCACCAACTCCTCTGCTACGTGCCGCTCGCAGGGCATATCAGGCGCGTGCTGGACGAACGTCCGAGCCACACCGCTCCCTGGAGCCGCTTCTCCGACGAACTGGAAGACCACATGTCGGAAGACTCAGCCGAGGAGACGCTCCGCGCAGTGATCAGCCTGGGACGCTACGCAGAAATCTTTGCCTACGACGATCAGCGGCAGGTGTTCAGTCTGGAGAATCCCACGTGAGCGGTTCCAGGCGCCGCGCGTTGTCCGAAGTTAAGCGTACGTTGCGGACGCCTGTGGTGCGATCGGCCCGCTCGCTTGTCCGGCCGGATCGAGCCTGCTATGGCTAGCTCGATCCAGACGGGCGACATGTAACTATGTCACAAGCACTAGGGTCAGAACTCATTAATTTTTCTGCTCTGACAATACGATCCTGATTCGTTTTTGGAAGGGGATCGGGACCAT
>JAIESI010000012.1 GCA_019746135.1 Xanthobacteraceae bacterium | reverse complement strand
GCACCGCATTCTGCTCCCTGTCCGGACGCCGCGATCGACGGCGACCGTCATAAGAACAAAACAGGAACATCTATAAGACCTGCGGAGCAGGAGTCAACCCGCAGGAAACGGACAGCCCGACAAAAGGTGATCGCGATCGAACCCGCCGATTGCGCAGCCGATGCCGGAATTGCGCCTGGATATTTCGATAAACACTGAAATATGAAAAAGCCCCAGGCTCTGGCCGGACTGGCCGCGCTCGCGCAGGAAAACCGCCTCGATACCTTCCGCCTGCTGGTGCACGCGGGACCGGACGGGATGCCCGCCGGCGAGGTCGCGGCGGCGCTCGGCCTGCCGCCGAACACCCTCACCTTCCATTTCGACCGGCTGCGCGAAGCCGGGCTTGTCACCGTCCGGCGTGAAGGCCGCTCGATGATCTATGCGGCGCGCTACGACACGATGAACGCCCTGCTCACCTACCTGACCGAGAATTGCTGCGGCGGGCAAGCGAGCTGCGGCCCGGCCGAATGTCAGCCGGTGCGCAAGCGCGCCAAGGTCCCTGCTTAGAGCGTTTTGCGCATGTCCTTTTTGGAAAACCGGGACTCGATCATCTCGCAACAGCAGCAGACCGCATTCGAGCCTTGACGGCATCACTCCCGATCAAGGCTACTTCAACCCGCTGCCCCTCCGCCTGACAGCCTGACCATGGCAGACGTTCCACTTATCGACGCGGCAAATCTGTCCAGACAACCGGGACCACCTCACTCTTCGTCGACCAGTCTCGTTCAAGCGCGCCGGGTTCCGCCGCGATCAACAACCGCACGGCAACACTGCGGCGCGGCAGGCACGAGCTTGTGAAACAGGCAGGATCGGGATTGCGCTAAGCTTGCAAAATCCGAACGTATCGGAGAGATGATATTCTTCTCGTTGGAGACCGCCATGATGTTCAGCCGCCGTATGGTCCTGCTCACCCTCGCATCCGCCGCCGTGGCAGCCACGGCGCGAAGCGGCAACGCCGCCGGCCCCACCGTCGTCGTGTCGAAAGACCCGAACTGCGGCTGTTGCGTCGGCTGGGCCCAGCATATGCGCGCCGCGGGCTTCACGGTCGACCTTCGCGATGTGACCGATCTGGGCCCGGTGAAAACCCGGCTCGGCGTGCCAGGCGATCTTGCCTCCTGCCACACGGCGGAGGTCGGCGGCTACGTGATCGAAGGCCACGTGCCCGCGAGCGCGATCCGGCGGCTGCTCGATGAGAAACCGCAGGCCAAGGGCCTTGCCGTGCCGGGAATGCCCACCGGCTCGCCGGGCATGGAAGTGCCCGGATCGCCGCCCGAGGTATATGCGGTGGTCCTGTTCGGGGACACGCGCCGGACTTACGCCCGCTTCAAGGGGGCGACCGAGCTGCCGGCGACGCCGTAGCGCCGCTCGCTACATGATCTGTTCCGCGATTTTTCGCGCGGCATCGATGACCGCCTTCATCGCCGGCGTGGGATCGCCGAACGTGACGAGGCTCAGCGTCTGCTCAATCGGAGCCTCGGTCTGAATCTCGACAAGCCCCCGCTGCTTGAGCAGGGCGAGCTGTGCGAAACCGACCGCGCCCTGCTCCTGCTCGACGACCTGAACAAGTTGCACCGGCGATTTCACCCAGATCAGATGCTGCCCCTCCGGCACCTTGCCGTTCAGCAGCTCGGCCTCAACGACCGTTGTCACGCCACCGCCGCCGCCGACCATGACCACGCGGATCGGCTGATTCTTGCCGCCGAGCTCGGACCAGTTGGAAACCTGGCCGAGGATCACCTTGCGGACCTGATTGAGCGAGGTCTTGCGGACCGGATTGGAGGCGTGGATCGCGATTGCGATGCGGGTGTTGAGAATGGGATGCGCCTGCAGGCGCTCGTACGACATCCCGGGCATGACTTTTTTGAGCTGGGCGATTTCGCTGCTCAGCGAAGACGAAATCATGCTCATATGCGCGCGGCCTTCGAGCAAAGCCATGAGACCGGGCAGCGACTTGTTGGGAACGATCGTGAGCTGATGCTTTGATTCGTTTTCCAGCGCACCCTTGGTCGGCTCGACGAGGCGGCGATAGAACGTGGTCGACCCCTGGATGATCAGGGTCTCCGCGACCGCCTGAGTGACGGTCACGCCGCCGGCCACGATCGCCAGCACGGCGGCAACAGCGAACCTTCCGGCGCTCAGCGCCGGCCATTTCCTTTTGAACGTCATGTCCACACCCGTCCTCGTGATGGGGGCTCCGCGCATGGCGAGGCCCATTCCCCCAACAGTTGCATTTGATACTGGAAGATGGTGAACAGCTGGTTTAGCGAAATGTACAGTTTTTTGATGTATAATTGGTCCCGGCCGACCGTTCGGAACGGGCCGCACGGAGTGCCCTCACCTCACGAATTGAACCTCCTCATCGATCGAAATCCTGATGAAGTCGTCGACCAGGATTTCGACGCGCACCCGCCATAGGCCGGCGATCGGCAGGTTCAGGCTGCCGGCGATGCAGATGGCGGCGTCAACGGGCCCGGCCACCGCCATCTGCGTGGCGAGGACACCGGCGAACAGAATCTGCAGCGCGAGTGCGTAGGCGCAGCCGATGCCGGCCACGCGCCTGAGCCATCCGTCTGCTCGCAAGACTGCCAACATGACACCCTTGCCGGTTTGGTAGCCCCGTGATCCGGCGATTGAAGGCGCCTGTCAGCGGGTTCGCCGACCCGGCTCGAACAGCTCGATCGGATTGCCCGAGGGATCCTCGGCAAGGATCTGCTTGCCGCCGTTGCCCTCGACGATCTGATTGCGAAACCGGACGCCGCGGGCTTGCAGCCTCTCGACGCTTGCCGCGAGATCGGACATCTCGATCTGAATCCGGTTCCAGCCGCCGGGCGCAGGATTCTTTCCGTCAGGCATCGCCTGGCCCGCGCCACCCGCGCCGGGCTTGTTGAGCAGCATGCGAAGCTCGCCGCGCGACAGCATCGCAAAGCCCGGCGCGGGATGCATGTCGACCTTGAAGCCAAGCGCTTCCGTGTAAAAGGCGATGGCCGCGTCGACGTCGTTGACGATGTATCGAACACTGACGGGCATGACGTTCCTCCTGAAGATCTCAAGCCGGGAGACCGCACATCATCGGCTGCGATGGTGACGACAGAGTTGGGCAATTTTCGTAAAGGTTCGGCAGGATATCCCGCTGACCTGCATCGTGGAACCTCATAGGACTCGCCGCGTTCAGGAGCGCCCGTTCATGCCCCGCGCGTCCGGCCCAAACGGTCTCAACGCCGAACCATCGTCGTGGCTCGATCGGCGCGGGCTGCTGATCGGAGCCGGCATGGCCGGTGCCGCGCTTGGGACAGGCCTCGGCGCAGGGCTCAACGCAGTTCTGGGCCAGTCCCGGAACGCACCCGATCATACGCTTCGCATCGCGCCGCTGAAGTTGCAGCTCGCACCCGGCAAGATCGTCGATACCTTCGCCTACAACGGCATGGTGCCTGGACCACTGCTGCGCTTTCGCCAAGGACAGCCGGCGACCATCGACGTCGTCAACGACACCGGCATCGAGGACATCGTCCATTGGCACGGTCTTCATCTGCCCGCGTTCGCCGACGGCGCGATGGAGGAAGGATCGCCGATGATCGCGCCCTCCGGCGCGCAGCGTTACAGCTTCGCCGCCAAACCCTCGGGCACCCGGTGGTACCACAGCCATAACGTCGCCGGCACCGACCTCACGCGCAGTCTCTACAGCGGGATGTACGGTTTCTTTGTCATCGACGCGGCCGACGATCCGGGGCGATACGATCAGGAAATCCTGCTCGCGGCGCACCATTGGGAGCCGCGCTGGGTCAGCATGCAGGACATTCGCAAGGGCCCGCCGCCGGACAACGGCCTCGAGGTGCTGTACGCGTCGGCAAGCTTCAACGACAAGATGCTCGGGCATGGCGGGCCGATCCGCGTGAGGAATGGCCAACGGGTGCTGCTCCGGCTGCTCAACGCCAGCGCGTCGGAAAATGTCACGCTGGCGCTGCCGGGCCATCAGTTCAGGGTCGTCGCGCTCGACGGCAATCGCGTGCCCTCGCCGCGCGCGGTCGATACGATCTTCCTCGCCCCCGCGGAGCGGGCCGACGCCATCGTCGAGATGAACCGGCCAGGCATCTGGATCCTGGGCAGCGTCAAGGAAGAGGACCGGAAGATCGGCCTCGGCGTCGTGGTGGAATACGCCCATCAGCGCGGCGAACCGCAATGGATGCCGCCGCCCGGCACGCCATGGGACTACGCGATTTTCGGCGACAACCGAACCGTGCCAGAGCCCGACCATCGTCTCGAACTTCTATTCGAGAAAGTGCCTGGCGGGCGCGGCGGCTACAATCGCTGGACGATCAACGGCGGTTCGTGGCCATCAACACAGCAATTGCTGACCACCGAGACCGGCAAGCGCTATCGCCTGGCGATGACCAACAAGAGCGGCGACAATCATCCGGTTCATCTGCACCGGCATACGTTCGAGGTGACAAAGATCGGAGACAAGAGAACCTCCGGCGTGATGAAAGATACCGTCAATATGACGCGGTTCAGCAGCGTCGAGATCGATTTCGTCGCCGACGATCCGGGACCCTCGCTCCTGCACTGCCACCATCAGGATCATCAGGACGAGGGCTTCATGGGGCTGGTCACGTACCTTTAGCTGTGACCATTGCCGACAAGGCCGAGTGGACGACCGAAAGTCGACCGGACAAAAAATGCCCCGCCGAAGCGGGGCAGTACAGCCTGGGTGGAACAATTACGCAAAGGAGCCCGATGCGCGGTGTGGGGGACCGCGCATCACACCACCTGGACGTGGCCGCACAGATGCTCCTGCTCCGGTGGGATCTCGCGCTGACGAGCGAAGCGAGTGGCCAGCGCGAGCACTTTGCAGTGGTCGCGCCGGACCTCGCGTCCGCTCGGCGGCGCGACGCGAAGCGCGCTTTTCTTCTATGTGCGAACGGCTGCGCGCGTTGCCGCGCGGTTACTTCCAGGGCTGCGCGCCGAGCGGGTTGAACGCATCCCGCCAGAACGCGGCCACCTGGTCCTGCCGCGAATCCATGTACGGATTTCCCGGCCAGTCGGACGACGACGCGGTCGCCGGGTGGACAGCGCGGTGGTAAACCGCGTGATGACGCTTGGTGTGCTGGGCGGCATAAGCGGCGCCGGTTGCCGAGACGGCAACGAGCGCCGCGAGAAGGACGACGTGAGCTTTCATTTCCCCAGTTCCCATTCAGTTTCTTCGTCGCCCTTGCCGCCAACAATGCATGATTGCGATGGCTGCGAAACCATGCCGCATCCGGCTTTCGGAAATTTAATATGTTCGCAAGGCGCGTCACGCCGCCGTGATCGAAGCGTCAGCGTCGGTCTTCGTGAGCTGCGAACGGTCCGTCGGCATAGATGATGCGGCCGTTGACCATCGTCAGCAGCGAGACCGTGCTGCCGATCTCGGCGATGGGCACCGTGAGGTAGTCCTTGCTCAGCACCGCGAGGTCGGCAAGCTTGCCTGGCGCAAGCGAGCCGCGCGTGCCTTCCTCGAACGAGAACCAGGCGCTGCCCGCCGTGTAGAGCCGCAGCGCCTCGATCCGCGACGGCGTCTCCTCCGGCCCGCGCATCGGGATGCCGGAAACGGTCTTGCCGTCGAGCATCCATTGCAGCGACACGAACGGGCTCGGCCCCATGACGCGGTGCGCGTCGGTGCCGCCGCCGACCGGAATGCCCATCCGCAGCGCGCTGACGATCGGCGGCGAGACCCGCGCCACCTCCGCGCCGCGCTGGCCGAGGAAGGCCTCGCCGCGGAAGTAGAACGCGTTCTGCATCAGCCAGCCCACGCCCATGGCCTTCATGCGCTTCAGGCTTTCCGGCGAGGCATCGTTCAGATGCGCGATCGACCAGCGCAGCCTCGCGATCGGTGTCTCGGCGTTGACGCGCTCCAGCACCTCGATGAGGTGATGCACCGCGCGGTCGTTGTGCCAGTGGAACGTCGCGGTCATGCCGCGCGACACCGCCCAGCGCAGCACCTGATGGAGCCGCTCCTTCTGCTCGGGCGTCGGACTGTCGTTGTTGTAAAGCCCCCAGGCGGCGTTTTCGCCGATGCCGTTGAAGCGCAGGTATCCGTCGCCGAAGCCCATCGGCAATAGCTGCGTCAGGTCCTGAAAGTCCTGAAGCTCGCGGTCGCGGCGCGGCGCGCTGAGGCTGTAGCGCACGCGCAGCGTCAGGCCGCCGTCGCGCCAGAGCTGCATCAGCGGCCGGTAGTCGGCGACGGCGATGTTGTAGCCGCCGGGGTCCATCACGCCGGTGAGGCCGAGCGCATTGAGATGACGGAAGAACGCGCGCGTGCCTTCGATGCTCTGCGCCGGTGTGGGGCGCGGCAGCAGGTCGAACAGATCGCTGATGGCGCGGTTGTCGCCGGTGACCCAGCCGGTCGGCTTGTTGTCGGGATCGGCATCGCGCTCGACGTTGAGCCGCGACGCAAGGCCCGGCGTCACGCCGAGCGCCTCGTAGCCGCCGGGGCTCATGAGCACGCGGCTGTAGAGCAGTTGCACATAGACGAGGTGGTCGGGCGCGGCGGCGACGACCTCGGCCTGGGTCGGCCGCCGGCCTTCCTCGAACTGCCGCTCGGTCCAGCCGCCGGCGACGATCAGCCAGCTTCCCTTCGGCTGGGTTTTCGCCGCGGCGCGGATGCGGTCGAGCGCGGCGGCGAGCGTGCGCGCGCCGGTCCAGTGCACTTCGGTGGTGTAGGTGAGGCCGGCGCGGATCGCATGGATGTGGGAGTCGATCAGGCCGGGAATGACGGTGCGGCTGCCGAGGTCGATGACGCGGGTTGCGGGCCCGGCGAGCGCGCGGATGTCGGCGGTGCTGCCGATGGCGGCGATTTTTCCATCGCGCACCGCAAGCGCCTGCGCGGGCGCGGCGTCATAGACGACGACCTTGCCGTTGATGAGGATGGTGTCGGCGGATTGGGCGAGTGACGACGAAAGTCCGATCGATAGCGCGCCGACGATTGCGAGGGCCGTATCCCGGATACGGTGCAGCGCGTAACGAAGTGAAGCGGTGCCATAAGCGCGTTCACGCGCATCTTCGACGCGCTTTGGCTGATCCGGGATCTTTCCAAAGGCAGTGGGTGGTACGGTCCCGGGTCTGCCATAGCGCGTCAAAGATGCGCGTAAACGCGCTTGTGGCATCATTCCGCTGCGCTTCATGCTGCGCTGCGCCCGGGACACAAGGCCGTTACAGCCGCCGCAGCGTGCAGTCGGTCTCGATGAACATCGCGCCGGGCTCGGTGCGGCGGAACACCCGCTCCTGCCGGTAGCCGGACTTCTCGCACGAGATCGTCACGTCCTCGGGCTTCACATCCTTGTTGATATGGCTCCGGTAGAGCCCGAGCACGTTGGTCTTCAGCACCACCGGATCGCCGGTCTTGGGCTTGAGGAACACCTGCGCCTCGGACACCGGCGAGCCGCGGTGGTCGCGCACGAAGCCGAAATAGGCCGGCCCCGCGCCTTCCTTGTCGTTCATCGCGTCGTAGTCGTCGCCGCCGGCGAAGGCCGATGCGCCAAGCGCAAGGCCCAAGCCCGCCACAAGCGCAACCGTCCGGATCACTGCGATCATGAAAGCCTCCGGAATTTCCCCTGCCGATGCTTCGGCCGTCATTCTATCACCAGCGCCAGAAAAAGCGGAGGGCATAGATCAGCACGGGCACTGCCGCGAGCGGCACGATCCAGGTGAGCGACAGCGGTATTCTCCTGACGATCCGGTCCGGCAGGAATGCGGCGATCAGGCCGAGAATCGCCGAGCCGATGATCGTCAACGCCATCCAGCCGTACCAGTGCATCGCCGGGCCCTGGTCGCGCACCGCCGCCGAGTAGCCGAGATCGATCCGGTTGGTGCCCGGGTGGTAGGTGAACAGCGGCCAGTTCTGCATCTCGCAGATCACGTAGATGATCGGGGTCGTCACCCCCATCACCACCGCGAACCTTCTGAACGCGGCTGATGCCGCGAGCGACGATGCGGGGGCTTGCGGCGCGGAGCGGACGTCCGTGGTGGTGCTCATGAGCCGAATCCCCGAACATTGTTGACGATGTGGCCGACCAGGAACATGAACCAGACCATGGCGGCGAGAAGAGCCGTGAGCCACTTCCTCGGGCTTTCGTATTCCGGATTGCGCGCGTCCTTCCAGAACAGCCAGTAGACCGGCAGCAGGCCCATGCCGATGACGGCGAGGTGCTCCTTCAGCTCGAACACGCCCTGGGTCTTCCAGAAGCCCTGCTGCTCGATCGGGATCCGCACATACATGCGGTACTTGGTGTAGATCCACGCGCCGAAGATGAACGTCACCACCCAGAGCACGCAGACCGCGGCGGCGTAGCCCGCGCCCTGCACGGCGCGGAAGCGCGTGGCGAAACCCGGGCTCGCGCCCGCCGCACCCGCCGTCTGCCGCACCGGCATCAGCACCGACATCGCCTGATGGGTGAGCGCGCCGAGCAGCGCCACCGCGAGCAGCCCGTGGATGATCATCAGGATCGTCCAGAACGTGCTGACGTCGATGTAGTCGAGGATGAAGTCAGGTACGAGGCCCATTCGTGTCTCCCTCCATCAGCCACACGGGTGGTGCCATCCCTCCCCGCGAGGGGAGGGTGGCGAGCGAAGCGAGCCGGGTGGGGAGAGGCCTACGATATACGCACCATCTCCCCACCCGGCCGCGCGCATTCGCGCGCGTCCACCCTCCCCTCGCGGGGAGGGATGAGACCGCCCGTGTTGCATCGCTGCTTTCAACATCACCGTGCCAGCGGATCGGGGCGAAGCTGGAACTTCACCACCTTCGGCCGCGTGCCCTTGCCGGTCTCCAGATGGAACGGCGCGCGGGTGCCGTAGGTGGCCCACACGCCCCTGCCCTTCCAGCCGGCGTGCGGATCGTCGATGCGGCCGTCCATCCACTTGGCGTAGAACCCCAGCGGATAAGGCACGACGAAATTGAGCCACTGGCCGTCCACCAGCGCCATCAGCGACTCGTTGGCGTTGCCGGTCGCCCACGGCACGTTGCGCCCGAGGCCGAACGTGTCGAACTGATCGACCCAGGTGTAGTAGCTCGCCTCGGCGCTGCCGCTGCTTTCGATCCCTGCAAGCTGCGGACCGGGGAACGGATAGAGCGTCCAGCCCTCCGGGCAGTGCCGGCCGGTCGCGGTCTCGGGCCCGCGCAGCACCTTGCACCTGCTGCGGTCGAACTTGCCCATGTGGCCGCTCGCGAGCGGCACCCAGGCGATGCCCTCGCGGTCGATGTCGAAGCCGCGCGGGCCGTAGCCTGGCATCGGCGGCTCGTAGATTTCCGCAAGCGCGGTCTCCGACGGATTTGCGCCGGGCTCGACGCGGATCACATAGCCCGGATAGGTCAGCACCGAGCCCCAGATCGAGCCGTCCTTGGGATTGACGCCGACGCCGTAGAGCGCGCCGACCACGCGGCGGTCTTTCGCCGGATCGAGCGGCTGGTTCGGCTCGGTCCATTCGTCGCGCTTGCCGTTGCCGTTGGTGTCGAGGACGATCGGCGTCCAGCCCTGCGCCTTCGCCTCGTCGCCGGTTTCCTCGAACACTTTCCGATCAAGCCAGCCGAGCACGCCCGAGCCCGGGCCGCCGGCGCTGGTCCACAGCGTGTTGTTGGCGTCCTCGGCGAACACGAGATGGTGCGTCGGATAGCAGGTGCGAATGAGCGTGACCTTCCCGGCCGTGGGATCGAACATGGCGAGATGCCGCGTCGACGTCTCGAGCGGGAACACCTTCGCCGACGGATGGCCCGAGCCTTTTTTGCAGAAGTCCGGATTGGGCGGCGCGCCGACGCGCGAGGTGTACCAGACGCGGCCTTTCTCATCGAACATCGGGTTGTGCGTGGTCGATTGCCCCTGCCAGATCGGCTCCTCGCCCCAATAGGGTGACGGCGACATCGGGTCGTTCTTGAAGTCGTGCATCTTCGGATCGCGCACCGGCATCGTGAACGACGACGCCACGTGCTGCACCGGATCGAGCACCGGGATGGTGTCGGTCGAGTTCTCGACCGCGCCGTAGACCTTGCCATTGGCGTTGACCGTGGGCTTGCGCTTGTCGGTCGAGATCACGTCGTGCAGGTAGTGCTTGGGATCGGAGAAGTCCCACTGGGTAATGACGACGTTGCGCTCGCGTCCTTGCGGCCGCGCAGGCTTCGATGCCGGAAGCTCGCCTGCGGCGATGCGGTCGGTCCAGTCGGCGAACAGTTTCAACGCACGCGGCGTTTCGATGCGGCCGATCGAGGTCGCCATGTTGGTCATGGCCTGGCCTGAGAGGATGCGCCGCGCCCAGGCGTCCTCCGGCTTCATGTCGGAGAACATCGCCGGGATGGTGCGCGTCGCCTTGTTGCCGAGCGCGTGGCAGGTAAAGCAGCCGTTGGTCTTGGTGACGTTGAGCCACTCGGCCTGTGTTTTCACGTTGCCGAGCGGGAACTCGCTCGCCGAAGGCGTCTTCAGCATCGCGTACCAGTAGATGGCCGGATAGTACTCGGCGGCGGCCTTCGGCGACGGCGCGGGCACGGCGGTGATGTGGACGATGCGGCCGGGCGCGCTTGCGCTTTTGGCGGAGTCGACGAGGCCATAGCCGCGGGCCCAGACCTGATAGTTGGCCTGCGGCAATTCCGGGATGACGTAGCGGCCCTGATCGTCGGTGACGACGCTCTTGATGTAGCGCGTCGGCAGGTCGGTGGTCTCGGCGATCACCCAGACGCCGGCTTCGGGACCGTTGGGACCCGTGACGGTGCCGCCGATGTCGCTCGAGCCGACCTGTTGGGCGCTCACCGGGCTCGAAAACGCCAGAACCAGCGCGGCCGCGCCGCAAAGAAGAATGCCTCGCAACGTCATGTCGCCCTCCTGTCGTTGCTCAACAATGATGGTGGTCGGATTTGATCTGTCTGTCGCGTCACACTCCGTTTACCTCTCCCCGCAAGCGGGGAAAGGGAGCTCACCGCCCGCGCCGCGCGGGCGGTGTCTCGTTTCGCACTACTTGGCCAGCGGATCGGGCCGCACCTGGATGTGCACGGCCATCGGATACGCGCCCTTGCCGCGCTCGTTGAGCCAGGGCGTGCGGTCGCCGGAGGCGCTCCACAGCCCGCGGCCCTTCCAGCCGGCGTTCGGATCGTCGATGCGTGCGTCGAGCCCCTTGGCGTAATAGCCCATCGGGTACGGCACGCGCATCAGCACCATCTTGCCTTTGACCAGGGCGACGAAGCCGTCCTGCAGGTTGGCCGTCGAGATCGGCACGTCCTTGCCGAAGCCGACCGCGTCGTGATGGTCGACCCAGGTGTAGTAGCTCGCCTCCGCGCTCGAGTTCGGCACGTCGTCGAAGCCCGGCCCCGGATACTTGTGCAGCGTGAAGCCCTCCGGGCAGTGGGTGCCGGTGGCGTTCGCGCCGTTCAGCGGAGCCTTGCACTTTGAGCGATCGAACTCGATCAGGTGACCGCCCGAGCCCGAGCCCCACAGCCTTCCGTCCGCGCCGATGTCGCCGCCGCGCACGCCGATCGCCTCCTTCGGCAGGGCGTAGAACTCGCTGAGCTTGGTCTTCGGATCGAAGCGCAGGAAGCCCGGCGTTCCGCCGAACACGCCCGAGGTGTACCAGATCGACCCGTCGGTCGGATGCGGCATCACCGCGTAAGGCCCGGAGCCCGGGTTGAAGCGGGTGTCCTTGCCCTCCTCCGGCTTGTCGCCGAACTCGTCGAGCTTGCCGTTGCCGTTTGAGTCGAGCACGAACGGGAACCAGCCAACCGCCTTCTCGGCGCTGCCGGTCTCGTCAAACACCTTGGTGTTGATCCAGCCGGCGACCGGACCCGAGCCCGACATCCACAGCGTGTTGTCGGCGTCATAGCCGAACTGCGGATGGTGCGTGCCGAAGCAGGTGTCGATGAACTTGTACTCCTTGGTTTTCGGATCGAACATCGCCGCCTGGCGTGACGAGCGCTCGATCGGGAACACCTTCGCCGACGGATGCTCCGAGCCCTTCTTGCACCAGGCCGGATTGTCGAGGCCGCGCACGTTCGCCGCGAGCCAGACGCGGCCCTTGCCGTCGAACATGGCGTTGTGCTGGTTCGCCCGCGTGTCCCAGAGGATCTCGTTGCCCCAATAGGCCGACGGCTGGGTCGGCTTGATCGCGCCGGCATGGCCCGGTCCAAGCGACACCGGCATGCTGGGATCGGCGACCGGCATCTTGAAGGTCGAGACCTTGTGGGTCTTGGGATCGAGGATCGGCATCTCGTCGGTCGAATATTCCGGCGCGCCGTAGAGCGGCCCGCCGGCGTTGACCGTGGGCTTTCTGCGGTCCGACGAGATCAGGTCGTGCAGATACTTGTCGGGCGTCGACCAGTCCCAGGTGGTGACGACGAGATTGCGCTCGAGGCCCGAGGGCCGCGCCGGCTTGCTCTTCGGCAGTTCGCCCTTGGCGACGCGATCGGTCCAATCGCCGAAAAACTTATAAGGCGCGCCGCCGAGCTGGCCGGCGATGCGGTTGGTCATCATCTCGCCGGACTGGCCGGCCTGAATCCTGCGCATCCAGGCTTCCGCGCCGGAGTCGAACTTGCCGAACTGGGCGGGAATGGTGCGCGTCGATTCCTGGCCAAGCTGGTGGCAGCCGATGCAGTCGACGTTGTTCATGCGCTGACGCCAGGTGTCGCGCGTGATGTTCTTCGGAATTTCGGACGAGCCGCCGAAGTCCTTCTCCGGCGGCAGCTTCATCATCACGTACCAGTAGATCGCCGGATAATAATGCGCCGCCGCGGCCGCGTTCGGCGCGGGCACCGAGGTGAAGTTGAGCTGCTGGCCGGGCTTCGCTCGCAGCTTCGGCGAGTCGACGAGGCCATAGCCGCGCACCCAGACCTGGTAGTTGGCGACCGGCAGATCGGGGATGACGTAGCGGCCCTGGTCGTCGGTGACGACGCTGCGGGTGAACCGCGTCGGCAGGTCGGTGGTCTCGGCGACCACCCAGACGCCGGCCTCGGGCTTGCCGTTCGGCGCCTTGACCACGCCGCCGATGTCATCGGCATCGATCGCCACCGGCGCGGTGATCGACGCGGTGCGCGGCTTCGGCTGCGCGTTCGCGGGCGCGAGCACGGCCGCGCCGAGCGCCGCCATTCCCGCAACCACGACTGTGGAAAAGAGAACCTGCTTGAGGTTCATGCGACCATCCTCCCTGCAATACCGGCCTGAGCTCCGGGGTTATTATCTTTGCGCCTTCCACCCGGTTGTCCGAGCAATCTTATACCAAATAGGATGCTGCGGAAGGCAGAACCGGCGCTTGAGAACCGGGATCACAAAGCTGCGTCGGAGGAAACGGGATGCGATCCGCGAAGGCGGCGATCACGGCAATCGCCATGCTCACCCTGTTGCAGGCCGCTGCAGGCGTTTGCACCGCACAGGCGCAAAGCTATCCGACCCGCTCGATCACCATGGTGGTGCCCTACCCCGCGGGCGGCCCGTCCGACACGCTCGCGCGCGTCGTCGCCGACCGGATGAAGGCGGCGCTCGGGCAAACCGTCATCATCGAGAACGTCACCGGCGCGGGCGGCTCGATCGGCACCGGCCGCGTCGCCCGCGCGGCACCCGACGGCACTACGCTGAGCCTCGGCCACGTGCAGACCCACGTGATCAACGCCGCGACGCAGAACCTGCAATACGACGTGGTCAAGGACTTCGAGCCGGTGGCGCTGATCGCCGACACGCCGCAATGGCTGGTGGTGCGCAAGACCCTGCCCGCCGACGACGTCAAAGGCTTCATCGCCTGGCTCAAAGCCCAGGACGGCAAGGCAACCGGCGGCGCGGTCGGCGTCGGCGGTCCGACCGACCTCGCCGCAGCCTATTTCCAGAAAGAGACCGGCACGAAATTCACGCTCGCGCCCTATCGCGGCGGCGCGCCGCTGATCCAGGACCTGCTGGCCGGCCAGATCGACTTCACCTTCGGCCAGGCGGCAAACTATCTCGGGCCGGTGCGCAGCGGCCAATTGAAGCCCCTCGCGGTTCTCGCGACGAAACGCTGGTGGGCCGCGCCCGAGGTGCCAACCATGGACGAAGCGGGCGTGATGGGACTCTACTCGTCGTTCTGGCACGGGCTCTGGGTGCCGAAGGGCACGCCGAAGGAGATCATCGCCAGGATCAACGCCGCGGTGGTCGAGACGCTCGCTGACGATACCGTGAAGAAGCGGCTTTCCGACATCGGCCAGGAAATCTGGCCGGTGGCGCAGCAGACGCCCGCGGCGCTCGCGGCGCAGCAGCAGGCCGAGATCGAGCGCTGGTGGCCGGTGGTGAAGGCCGCGGGGATCAAGGGCGAGTAAGGCCGCGCTCTCGAAGACTTGTAGCCCGGATGAAACGAAGCGAAATCCGGGACCCCGCTTGCCGATCCGCCGCCCCGCATTCCGCTTCGCTCCATGCGGGCTACGACGCTGGTCTGAAAAGTATCGCGACGGGGGAAGGCGATGAGAACAAACTTCCGGCCATTGCTCGCAATCATTGTTGCAGCGGGACTTGGCGTGGCCACCCCGACCGCGGGCCGCGCGCAAGGAACCGAGCAGCCGAACCAGCGCATCTCGTTCGTGGTGGGCTTTGCGGTCGGCGGATTTGCCGACACCATGGCCCGCTGGTTTGCGGCGCGGCTCGGCGAGCGAACCGGGCAAAGCGTCGTGGTGCAGAACATGGAAGGTGGCGGCGGCATCCGCGCGGCACGGCGCGTCGCGACTGCTCCGCCGGACGGCACCACCATCCTGGTGACGACCACCTCGCTCGCCATCAACGAGACCCTCGTCCCGGGCCGCGGCTATTCCGCCGCGGCGCTCGAGGCGATTGCACTGCCGGTGTCAGCACCGGAGTCGCTTTCGGTCAGCGCCAAGTCGCCGGTCAAAACCCTGGCCGCGCTGGTCGACGATGCGAAGGCCGGCAAGGTGTTCATGGGCTCGGCCGGCATCGGCTCCGGCTCGCACATCGCCGGCGAACACTTCTTCAAGGTGATCGCCAAGACGCCGGTGAAGCACATTCCGTTTCAGGGCGGCAATCCGGCGATGATGGGTCTTCTGACCGGTGACGTGACCGCGCTCGCGGCCACTGCGACCGCGCTCGTTCGCAACGTCAAGAACGGCGACGTGACCGGGCTCGGGATCGCGGCGGCCGCGCGCTCGCCGATGCTGCCTTCGGTGCCGACCTTTGCCGAAGCCGGCTTCCCCGGACTGTCGGCGGCGTCCTGGACCGGCTTCTTTGCGCCGGCCGGCACCCCGGAAGCCCTGCTCACGCGGCTCAACACCGAGATCAACGCGATCCTGCAGGAGCCGGAGATGGCCAAGCGCATCGAAAATGCCGGCCTGGAGCCGACGGTGCGCAACCGGGCGGAAGCGGCGAAAGCGTTTCAGGCCGACATCGCCAACTGGGCGACCATGGTGGACGCGGTCGGTGTTCCCAAGCAGTGACGGGTCTGATAGCCCGGACGTTCCCGGCCCCGCGAACTTGGGCTGCTCCGCGCACGGCAGCCCTTTCATGACAACGTGAGCGTTTCATCCCGATGAAAGTCAACGACGCCAAGCTGCTGCTGGTGCTGTGCGGCACCTGCTGGGGCCTGATGTGGCCGCTGATCAAGATCGGCGTGTCGGGGCTCTCGCCCTGGAGCTTTCGGCTGATCGGCTTCACGGTCGGCGCGGCGACCCTCGTCGGCGTCGTGAAGCTCAGCGGCCGCAGCCTCGCGGTGAAGGGCGCAATGACATGGGTGCATCTCTTCGTCTCGAGCATCCTCAATATCGTGGCGTTCGGCGTGCTCTGCACGTTTGCCATGCTCACGACGACCACGGGGCGCGTCGCGGTCGTCAGCTACTCGTTTCCGGTCTGGGCCTGCCTGTTCGCCTGGCTGATCTTGGGCGAAAAGCTGCGCGGCATGGTCGCGCTGGGCCTCGTGCTCTGCATCGCAGGACTCGGCGTGCTGATCTATCCGCTGCTCGGCTCGGCTGACGTGATCGGGCTTTCGCTCGCGGTTGCATCGGCGGTGATGTGGGCGGCCGGGACGATCTATCTGAAGCTCGTCAAAATTCCCGGTGACTTGGTCGCGGTCACGGCCTGGCAGATCGTCATCGCCGCCGTCGTGCTGCTGCTCTGCACGCTGCTGTTTCAGGGCTGGCCGACCTTCGAGCCAGCCCCGGCCAACGCGCTTATCGCCGCGTTCCTGAACGGGCTGATCGGCTCGGCGTTCTGCTATTTCCTCTGGTACCGGATCGTCGACCGGCTGCCGGCCACGACCGCCTCGCTGGGGTCGCTGTTGTCGCCGGTCCTCGGCGTGTTGATATCGGCGCTGATCCTCCGCGAAGTTCCGAGCACCATGGACGTCATCGGCTTCAGCCTGATCTTTGCCGCGGCCATGTGCGTCATCCTGCGGCCGCGCGGCGACGCTTCGGCGGTCGCTGCGGCAACGCAGCGGTGAGCGACCCGCAGCGGCGTTCCGCCTGCTCTACTTCTTGTTGCCCGCGGCGTCGATCTTCGCCTTCAGCTGCGCGAGCTCGTTGTTCAGTCTCTCCAGCGCCGACTTGAGGGTGGCGATTTCGGCCCGGGCGGCGGCGAGCTCGCGGCCCGCGGCGGTGAGCCTCGCCTGCGTCTCGCGCGAAAGCTTCGACAGCGTCTGCGCGAGGAAATCGTCATTGCTTTGCAGACAGCCGGTGCGCCGCTCCATCTGTTTTTCGGCGGTGCAGGTTTCGAGGCCGGGGACGTCCTGTGCCGTCGCAGGCGACGACATCAATGCCGACACCAGTACAAAGTGCATCACCGCGCAGCGCCAAGGTCGTCCCAAAGATCGTCCCAAAGATCGTCCCAAAGATCGTCCCAAAGATTGTCCCAAAGATCGTCCCATGGGTCCTCCAATCGGAGCGGCCAGCGTCCGGCGGCATCATAGGCGACAATTCATGCCAATTCCGGGCCGCTCGTCAGGACGACCGGCGAAGAAGAAGCCCCGCCGAAGCGGGGCTCAAGATTGTCGGCCTGGGAAACCAACACGGAGTTTTATGGTGGTGTTATTTCAGGCCTGCCGGATTCCACGCGTCCTGCAGGAATTTCACGCGCTGCGCGTCGGTCGCGTCGACGTTGACGACCGCAGGCTTGGCCGCCTTCGCGCGCTTCCTCTTGGCCGCGTCGGCCGTCGTGCTGACCGCCGCAACCAGCAGGGTCGGCAGAATCAAGGTGATGAACTTGCGCATTCCCAGCCCCTTCAAAAAAGTTTTCATTCTGACAAATCGAGCATAGTCAATATTTTGTAACCGCGAAAGATTGTCGCATCTCTGCCCACACGATTTTCCATGAAGGCCGGAAACAAGCTGATATCGCGGCGCGCCTTGGAACAAACCGAAAACTTGCAGTCAAGCAGGAATTGCGGCGGACTGTCGCAGTTGTCAGGCGTCAACCGGAGCTCCCCATGAAAAGGCTCGCGAAAGTTCTGCTGACCACTGCGCTCTCGAGCGGTGTCCCGGCGGGCCTGACGGCCCAGCGCGTCGGCAACACCGATCCGGCCCAAGGCCGACACGACCGACCCGAACAGCACGCCGAACGGGCAAGGAGGCAAAGAAAGCCAAGCCGGCGAAGACGGCGGTGAAGCACAAGGCGGACAAGCAAAGGACGATGTGACGCCAGCGAGCCCGGCCAAAGCCGGGCTCTTTTTTTTCCTCGTGCAGCAATCCGCCTCAGGGGGAGCGGGATGCCCCCTAAAAAAGGGTGCTACGCTGAGCGGCAGATTGCCTGGCCGGTTCGGGGCCATGGGAGTCACAAGATGAATGAGGTGCCGTGCATCTGACGTGACGTCATAGCGAACCGGGAGCGCGCGATGATGAAATGGGTGGTCACAGTCGCACTTTGTGCGATCGCATGGGCAACGGCTTCAGGCGCAAACGCGCAGACCGAGCCCTATCCGAACAAGCCGGTGCGCGTCATCGTCGACTCCGCGCCCGGCAGCGCCACCGACGTCGCGGCGCGGCTGATGGCCGAGCGGCTGGCGCAGGTGTGGGGCCAGCAGGTGATCATCGACAACCGGCCCGGCGCGGGCGGCTCGATCGCGGCGCGCGCGGCCTCGCAGGCCGAGCCCGACGGCTACACGCTCTATGTCGGTGCGGCCTCCATATTCACCGCGGTGAAGGGCGCGCCGGGCGTGCCGCCGAACTTCCCGATCGAACTGCCCCGCGACTTCACCTCGATCGGCTTCATGACGCAGCAGCCGATGTATATCGCGGTCGCGCCCTCGCTCGGCGTCAGCACGCTGCCGGAGCTGATTGCGCTCGCCAAGCAGAAGCCCGGCGAGTTGTCCTACGCCACCACCGGCCGCGGCCGCATCACGCACCTGACGATGGAGCTGTTGCAGAGCCGCACCGGCATCAAGCTGCAGATGATCCCCTACAGCGGCGGGCCGCATCAGGCGATGGGCGACATCGCGACCGGCCGCGTGCAGATCGTGATCGAAGGCTATTCGGGGCTGGCCGGCGCGGTCACCAGCGGCACGATCAAGGGCATTGCGATCGCGTCGACCGAGCGGCTGCCGGGACACAACAACCTGCCGACCGTCGCCGAAACGCTGCCCGGCTTCTTCGCCGGCGGCTGGAACGTGCTGCTTGCTCCGGTCGGCACGCCGGAGCCGATCATCCGCAAAGCCAACGTCGACCTGCGCAAGGCGCTCGACGACCAGGCGCTGCGCGACCGGCTCGCGACGCTCGGCTCGTATCTGCGCAGCATGACGCCCGAGGAGGTGACGGCGTGGAGCCAGGAGCAGCAGCGCACCTGGCGGCCGGTGGCCGAGATGGTGGCAAAGCAGATGGCGGAGGGCGCGAAGTAAATTGCGATGAGGCAAAGACAACCGATGCGGATACTGCTTGCGGCGCTGGCCTGCACCGCCGCCTTTGTCTTCGCCTTCCCCGCCCGCGCCCAGCAGAGCTCCGACCGCACCATCCGCATCATCGCGCCGTTCACGCCGGGCTCGCCCAACGACGTGGTCGCGCGCCTGATCGCGCCGCCGCTCGGTCAAAGGCTTTCGCAACCGGTCGTGGTCGACAACCGCCCCGGCGGCGGCACCACCATCGGCGTCAAGGCGGCGATGACCGCGGAGCCGGACGGCACGACGCTGCTGATTTCCAACAGCCCGACGCATTTCATCTCGCCGCTGGTCAACAAGACCTTCACCTACGACCCGCTGAAGGACTTCGTTCCGGTCGCGACCGTCGCCAGCGGCGGGCTGATGCTGGTGATCGCGCCCGAGGTGCCGGCGAAGACGCTGGCCGAGTTCGTCGCCTATGCCAAGGCCAATCCCGGCAAGCTCAACTTCGGCTACGGCCAGGGCACGCTGCCGCAGCTGGTCGGCGAGATGTTCAAGCGGGCGACCGGCGCAGAGATCGCCAACATTCCCTACAAGGGCGGCGTGAACGCGGTCACCGACATGCTCGGCGGCCGGGTGCAGATGAACATCGGCACGATCTCGACGCTCGCTCCTCTTGTTCGCGAGGGCAAGCTGCGCGCGCTCGCGGTCACCAGCGGCGTGCGCAATCCGGAGCTGCCGGACGTGCCGACCATGGCCGAAGGCGGGCTGCCCGAGGTCGCGTCGGTGACCTATTACGGATTTTTCGCCCCGGCGGGCACGCCCGCCGACGCCGTCCGCCGCATCAACGCCGCGGTCAATGACAGCCTGAAGGCCCCCGACATCGCCGCGGCGATCCGGCGCATCGGCTTCGAGCCGCATGCCGGCACGCCGGAGGATTTCGCGAAGCTGCTCGCGAGCGAAATGAAGGTGTGGGTGCCGATCGTGCAGACGACCGGCTTCCAGATGAATTAGCCGGGGTGGCGCCCTAGAGCCTTTTCCGTTCCTTCGGAATCGGAAAAGGCTCCAGCCTCTTGGCTTGGTCGTATTTTCTTACGGCGAACCGCTTCACACTTCGCCGGTAAATGCTCTAGCGATATCTGACCTTCACGCGCATCGCATGCTGGCAGCGCGGGCACTCGAACAGGCGCAGGTCGTGGTCCGGCTTGTCGGCGGGCTCGATGATCGAAAGCCACATGAACGTGCTGCATTCGGTGCACCGGGGGTGCCCGATGATCTCGGTGGCAAACAGCCGAAACTCGAAATCACGCATACGTCACCTCGGGCCAGAGGGCAGACGCAAGCCGACCCCAAGTCTAGCGGAGGTTCCACAGACAGCCAACGAGCATTGCGGGCAAAAAACCAGCGCCCGCCTCATCCCGAACGAGTTGCATAGCCCTGGCTCGGTTGCATGGCCCTGGCTCGAACGCCGCCGCGGAACACCTGTCACGTGTCGGGACTTGTCTTGGCAGAACGCTCGGCAGACCGGACAGGAGCTGTCATGCGGGCCTCAACGGAACGTGTGCTGCTTGTGCTCGCCGTCCTCTGCATGGCCGGTGCGGCCGTCGGCCTTTACGTCCAGCGCGCGCCGAAGCCCCAAACGACCATCGCTCCCGAAACGACCATCGCCCAGGAACCGGAAGAAGAAGAGCCGCGACGCTTTCCGCTTCCGGCCGGACCGCGCAAGCATCAGTAGCGCGCCGATGGCAGGTCAGCGGGTCACGTCGTCGGGATTGGTGCCGCCGACGATCGAGAAAGCCTCCGCGTCCGTGCGCCGCCGCGCCTGCTCGCCGGTCTGCTGCTGCGCCTGCGAAACCTGTCCGATCGGCTGGTCGGGTTGCAGCGGCGGCGACGAACCGGACGTCAGCTCGGCCTCGGCGATCAGCCAGTGCGCCTGGTCGCGGCCGCGCGGCTGGCCCTCCTCGATCCAGATCCGGAAGGCGCGTTCGCGGATGCGGCGCTCGAGGTTGGCGTCGTAAGGCATGGTGTGGTCCATGGCTCAGTTCCTTGCGCGCGGCGAGCCGGGAACCACCGGATCGGGCACCGGCAGGTCCAGCGCGCTGCTCAGCTCGATCATGGCGGCGATCACCGCATGGTCGCCGAGGATGCCGCAGAGCTGGCGCACGGTTTCGCGCGGCGCCGCCGATCCGGCATGTTCGTCGTGGATATAGGCGGCGAGCTCATCCTGCGAACGCCGCACAGCCTCGAGCAAGGCGACAACATGATCCTTCATGACCTCGAATCAACGCCATCGCCGGGGATTGGTTGCCTCACGCGCGATCCTGGTTCCTGTTTTAAGACCACGGGCGCAGGCCTCGTGCATCGCGGCATCGTGCTATGGTTGCGAATTCAATGCCGAAACGGTGATCGAACGGGACGGACGCCATGGCACCGCTGAAACTCTTTCCCGCTTTGCTGTTCATCCTCGGCGCGGCGGCTCCCGCGGCGGCGCAGGACTATCCGTCGCGGCCCATCACAATTGTGGTTTCGACCGCGGCGGGCGGCGGCAACGACATCATGGCGCGGGTGATCGGCGAGCGGATGAGCCGCATTCTCGGCCGCGAGATCGTGGTCGAGAACCGGCCCGGCGCGGGCGGCACCACGGCGACGCGACAGATCGCGAAAAGTGCACCGGACGGCTACACGCTCGGGCTCGGCAACACCGGCACGCTGGCGCAGGGCCCGGCGTTCTACCCCAACGCCGGCTACGACCCGGTCAAGGACTTCACCGCGATCGGGCTCATTGCCAACGCGCCGGTGGCGATGGTGGTGAACAACGAGGTGCCGGCGAAGTCGCTGCAGGAGTTCATCGCGCTCGCCAAGCGCGAACCCGGCAAGCTCGGCTACGGCTCGGGCGGCGCGGGCACGCCCAATCATCTGGTCGGCGTGATGTTCACCAACGCCGCGAGCGTGCAGATGATCCACGTGCCGTTCCGCGGCTCGGGCCCCGCGGTCGCGGCCCTCGTCGGCAACCATGTGGCGGTGATGTTCTCAGGCCTTCCCTCGCTGATCGCCAACATCAAGAGCGGCACGCTGCGGCCACTGGCCGTGACCAGCCTCAAGAGGATCGCGGCGCTGCCCGAGGTGCCGACCGCGATCGAAGGCGGCCTGCCGGGCTTCGAGGCGGCGCAGCGCTACGGGCTGATCGCGCCCGCGGGCCTGCCGCCGGCGATCACGGCAAAGCTCAGCGCCGCGCTGAAGGAGGCGCTGACCTCCGACGAGGTGAAGGCGCGGATCGACGCCGAGGGCGCGGAGCCGCTGCCCAGCACGCCGGAGGACTACGTCAAGGACATCGAAAGCGAATGGGTGAAGTGGTCGAAGGTGGTCAAGGACGCAGGGATTGCGGCGAACTGAGCCCCACGCCTGTCCTGCCCCCACGCCAACCCTCCCCCTTTCAGGGGGAGGGAGCACACCGCCCGAGCTGCGGCCAATGCGACAGCCTCAGGCGCGAACGGCGCGCAGGACCGACCGGCCATCGCCCGGCCGGATATCGCGATAGTCTCCACGGATCGCCTTGAGCGCCTGGCGCTCCTCGTCGATCTCGCCGAAGGTGCGAAAGCCCAGGCGGCGCAACATCTGAGCGGGCGGGCACCAGCCCTGCACCGCGTGCTGAAACAGCAACCCGCCCACCACCGCCGGCAGCATCAGCCACCGCTTGCCGCGACCGACGCCGAGCAGCACGCCGACAAACGACAGCGCCGCGGCGTTCGCCTCGACCGCCCGTTCGATGTCCCATTCCGCGTCCAGCTCGCGCAGGCGCTCGGGAATCTCGGCGGGATGCCGTTCGTAGTAATGCACGCTGCGCTCGATGGCGTGCCTGATGCGGCGGTTGACGTCCTCGCGGGTGGGTGCGGGCACCCGGCGTCGCGTGCTCGGCATCGATGCCTCCGTCGTCAACCGTCAACGCGCGTCACCGCCTTGAAGTTTCGTTTCGGATCCGAGTTGCAGGGCGGCCCCCCGCCTGCCGGCGCGCCGGCGCTTTTCATTTTCACGCTTTATCACTTTCACTCTCACTCCTGTGAGATGCAACGACAGTCGTAGGAACCCGGTCCGGCATCGCGCGTTAGCTCCGTGACGCAGATCATGGAGGCTCACATGGGTTTAGGTAGAGGCGCGCTGCTTTGGCTGCTGGGTATCCCCCTTCCCATCATCATCCTGCTCGCGCTGTTCTGGCGCTGACGCGCCACGGCAAGCGAAGCCTGCGATCCGGCGGGGCGATACCAGTTGCGGAGGCGGATATGACACCGCGTGTGCATGAAGCGATGGACGATGACGAGCTCGAGACGATTCGTCGTCTCATCGTCGCTCACGAAATCGTCGATGGGCCGCCAATCCTGCGCCGCGTCGTGGAGAAGCTCTGGCCCGAGCTGCTGCACAAGATCAAGCCGCCGCGCGAGCTGATGCACTAGATTTGCGGCGCAAAAAACCTGCTCCAGATCGGAACATTCAACGGTGTAACATTGTTGCTTCCGCACTGGAGAGACGGCGATGAGACTGGCCTCACTTTCCATGCTTGCGAGCTGCCTGCTTTCCCCGGTCGCGATCGCCGCCGACGGAGAACGCGAGGACCGGCTTCGCAACGAGGCGCTGCAGGACCGCGGCGTCTCGCAGCGCCGGCATTGGCTCTACGACGACGAGCATCGGCCGGAGACCGCCGGCGCCGCTCCGAGCCGGCAACGATGTGGAAGCGAACGAGTGCGTTTGCCCCGCGGAGACGGCACAACCACGGTGACGCGAATCGACAAGTGCCAGCGAGGCGACTGAAAAAGCCCCGCAGCAGCGGGGCTTGTTCTTTTCATTTTATTTGGCCAAAGCCGCCTCCCGCTGCGTCCGGAAAGCCGGGATGGAAACCCGCACATTCGCTGCCCGAAACGGGAAAGCCCCGCCATGCTCGATGGCGGGGCTTGCAAAAGCGGCAAACGTCCAGCTCGCTCGGAGCCTCTGTCGGCCGGGCAGACCTTATGCCTTTGATTCGCTGCCCCGCCGAGGCATCCAGCCACCATCACCGGGTTTCTTTGCCAGTGCATCGGACGCGTGCCGATCGATGTGAGTTCCCCAGCGGCTCATTTCTTCTCGAGCGTCAGCGTCGCTTCCCTGCGGAGCGTCGGCACGACCCGCTCGGCGAACTTCGCCAGCAGCCAGGGCAACGTCACCTCCAGCCGCACACAGTCGTCGCACACGTCGATGAGGCCCGAGACGCTCTGGCCCA
Source organism: Xanthobacteraceae bacterium (assembly GCA_019746135.1). Lineage (GTDB taxonomy): Bacteria > Pseudomonadota > Alphaproteobacteria > Rhizobiales > Xanthobacteraceae > Z2-YC6860. The sequence goes on along the minus strand of JAIESI010000012.1, from coordinate 19,033 downwards.
GCGCGCGAACCCGCAGCAAGAGCCGGTCCCCGGTCCAGACCTCCTCGTCCACCGCGATGATGGCGCTGTAATTCGTCCGTGCGTTCGCGAGTCCGGACTTGATCCGGCGCAGCGCCTCCTCCTTGCCGAGGCGATGCGGGATCGACACGAGCAGCGGCGCGCTCACGATCGGGCCCGCCTGAGCCGGCGCTCGGTGCGGTCGAGATGCGCCCGCAGCAGCGCGACGTTGCGCCGGTTGGCACGGAAGGCCACGTCGAACACGTCGCCCGCGACCGGCACCGCGCCGATCATGCCGTCAAGCGCCACGTTGGCGAGCATGCGCGCGATCAGCAGCCGCGGCGCGCCGAGCGCCCGCGCCTCGCGGACGATGTAGAGCGACAGCGCCGTCGAAACGATATCGCCGATGCCCGGCACGAGACCGATCAGCGCATCGAGGCCGAAGCGGATGTTGGTGCCGGGTATGACGAGCGCGGTGTCGAGCAACGTCGACAGCCATTCGATGCGGGCAATGCGCTCCGCGCGGCTCTGCGGTCGCGAGATGTCAAAAGCCAAAGCGAAATGGGAGCGGCTGTTCACCGGCGCTAGATAGGAACGGCCCGGCCCGGCGCAAGGCAGCGGTGAGGACTCTGGCCTAGTGAAGCGTCTTTGCCGCTCCCGCCAGCTCGTCTGCTGCCGCCGCAAGCCATCGCCAGGTCTTCGCCACTTCCCGCAAATGCTCGCTCTCTTCCGGCTTCTGCAGCGCCATCCGTTCGCATTCGGCGGCACGCTGACGGTAAATCTCACTGACCTGCATGGGTGGCCTCCACAGCTTTGGATCGCACAACCCCGGAGACCAGGCATCGGTTCCATCGCGGCCAACGCATGGCGGGGTCATCGAGGAACCAGCGAATGCCTGTGCCGTTGTCCTGCCAACCAGGAGCGACGCATGCCGACCAAGGAAAATGGCCACATCGTCGAAACCGCCGTCGAGGCCCGTGCAGGCTTCCGCGACCGGCCGGTCGCCGTGGTGCTGGTGGTGAGCACCGCCTGCGTCGTGGTCGCGTTCGCCGCGGTCTATTTCGGCTTCTTCAGTTCGTGACGCGGCACAGATGCCGCGCTGCGCCGGTCCGGACGGCGGTGCGCGTCGCTCAGCACGATCACTTCGGCCTTGCGGATGCCCGGACGCGATGTCCAGCCCGGCGGATACAGAACCGTCCTGCGGACGGAGCCGAGAAGCCTGCGGAAGCAATCGAGCAACAATGAAGGCATGAACCGACGAACCAAAAACCGAGGATGCCGAGGCTGGAGGTGCCGCCCGTCCGTAGCCAATTTTCCGGACGCAGGCGGCGCCCCGACAGCAACCCCGACAGATCGCGGAAAGCCTAGTGTCCACACGCGACGGAGAGATGACGCACGGCCCATGCGCCTTGGTCGTTGGCTCCGTGTGAGCGGCATTGCGATGGTCTGAGAAATCAAGCCTCAGCCGAAGGCAATCGTCCGCGCCATTTCCGATTTTCTGACGTGGAACGGAGCCGACACAGGAATTGCAACGGTGGCCGGCAGTCGCGCTCAAATGGAAAAAAGGCCCCGCCCGGATCGGGCGGGGCCTTGCTGCTCAACGTGCGCACACGCTCGGAGCAACGGCGCAGGCCCTTTCCCCCGAGAGGGCCTGACGATCAAGCCGCGCGAACCCCCCTTATGCCCGGTTTCGCGCGAGGCTGATCTGCCGCCAAGCTAACGGGAGCCGGAAACTGCCGACAAGGGACCGCCCGGCGGAGATAGATTCGTTCACAACCATCGCCGTTGATTTGCCTGCGAAAATTCCGCGACGCGTGTGGACATCCGGCGCTTTCAATCGCCGGTGCGACGAATTTGCAACGCCTGTGCTGCGGTTGCGAACGGATCGTCAGACGATCGCGAAGGCCTCGATCTCGACCATGAACTCCGGCCGCGACAGGCGCGCCACCTGCACGGTGGTGCTGGTCGGCAGCGCGTCGGCGAAGAAGCGCATCCGCATGTCCTGATGCCTGAAGTATTCGTCCATGTCGGTGACGTAGGTCGTGGTGCGGACGATGTCGGCGAGCGTCGCGCCGGCGGCTTCGAGCGCATCGCGGATGTTGCTGCCGACCTGCTCGATCTGCGCCCGCATGTCGCCCGCGCCGACGCAGTTGCCGTCGCGGTCGCGCGGCGTCTGGCCGGCGACGAAGATGTGCCGCGTGTCGCCGACCTCGACGACCATCACCTGGGAGTAGAGAACTTTGCTGCCGTCTTTGCGGACGTGGAGCTTATCGGATTGGATGCGCTGGCGCTTGGCGGGCATGTCCTTGCTCCATTTATCGCAACACGGGCGGTCTCATCCCTCCCCGCGAGGGGAGGGTGGCGAGCGCGAAGCGCGAGCCGGGTGGGGAGAGGTCTCCGCTTCTCGCCGGCCTTTCCCCACCTCCGCGCTACGCGCGGCCCCTCCCCTCGCGGGGAGGGAGGGCACCGCCGATGCCGCACGTGTTCAAGTCAAGCTACATCTTCTCTACCGCCGGCATCACATCGCTGATGAACAGCTTCATCGAGCGCATCGCGGTCTCGAACGGCATGTTGCCGAGGAAGAGATAGGCGAGCAGATAATTGAAGCCGATTTCCTTGGCGTGGCGCTCGATGCCTTTGAGCACCGTCGCGGGCGAGCCCGCGATCACCGTGCCCTCCTCCAGGCATTCCTCGTAGTTGGTGCCGCGCGTGGCACGGATGCGCGCCTGGGTCGCGGTCACGCCGTGCCGGGTCCTGATCCAGTTGATGTGCTCGAGGTGCTTGTTCATCGCCGGCCGCGCCCAGGCGTGCGCCTTCTCGTCGGTCTCGTCGACGAAGATGTGGCGCTGCACGCCAATGGCGATGCCGCCGGGAAACTCCGGCTTGGGATGGGCGGGCTTGTTGCCGCGCTTGGCGAACGCGTGCTTGAAGGTGTCGATGTTGGCCTTGGCCGAGGGGTTGGGACCGAGCGTGACGAAGTGCAGGCCTTCTTCGCCGGCCCAGGTCGAGCCCTCCTCGCCGGAGGAGCCGTACCAGAACGGCGGGAAGGGTTTCTGATACGGCGTCAGCGCGATCGGTACGTTCTCGTATTCGTAGTACGGGCCCTTGTAGGTCAGCGCATCGGTGGTGAGGCCTTTGGAGACGCAGCGATAGGCGTCGATGAAGATGTCGCGCGACTTCTCCGGATCGACCTTGTTGTACTTCAGCTCGAACGGCGAGACGCCGCGGCCGACGCCGATCTCGGCGCGGCCGTGCGTCAGATGGTCGAGCATGCAGATCTCGTCGATCATGCGCAGCGGCGACACCACCGGCAAAAGGTAGACCAGCGGCCCCATCTTGATCTTTTTGGTCAGACGGGCGACCGCACCCATGAACACGCCCGGCACCGGCACCATGTTGAGCGGCGTCTGGTGGTGCTCGGCCAGATGCAGGCAGTAGAAGCCCGCCTGATCGGCGAGCTGAATGAACTGCAGCCGCTCGTCGAACAGCTGCGCGATCGGACGGTCGCCGTGCTCGATGTGGTCGAAAAGTCCAATCTTCATTTCTCGTCCAGTCTTCCTATGCTCTTGATCACGGGGGTGAGGCGCCTGGCGTCGGCCTCGACGAAGGCGGCGAATTCCGGCTGGTCCATGTAGGCGGCGGGGCTGCCGGCCTTCTCGTAGATCGAGGTCACCTGCGTGTCACTCATCACCCGCTTCATCGCCTCGCGCAAGCGCGCGATCACCGGGGCGGGCGTGCCCTTGGGCGCAAACAGCCCGGCCCAGATGTAATACTCGACGTCCCTGTAGCCGAGCTCGATCATGGTCGGGATGCCCTTGAGCTCCGGCGTGGGTTTCCCGCCCCAGTGCGCGAGCAGCCGCACCTTGCCATCGCGGGCGTGCGGGTTGATCACGCCCGGAGCCTGCGCGGTGATGTCGACCTGGCTGCCGAGGAACGCGGTCAGCGCCGGGCCGCCGCCGCGATACGGCACGTGCAGCAATTTGCAGTCCGCCGCGCGCTGGAACATCTCGAACGGCACGTGCGACGCGCCGTAATTGCCCGAGGAGCTGTAGGAAATCTGCCCCGGACGCTTCCTGGCGTCGGCGACGAGATCGGCCACCGACTTCCACGGCGCATCGGCGCGCACGCCGAGCACGCCCGGATCGGCGAGCACGCGGGCGATCGGCACGAAGCTGTCGAGCTCATAGGACGGCTTGCGGTCGTAGAGCCGCTCGGCGTCGGGCAGGAAGATCATCGAGGAGAGCGCCATCAGGAGCGTGTGGCCGTCGGGCTCCGCGCGCGCCACGAAGGCGTTGCCGACAAGGCCGCCTGCGCCTGCCCGGTTGTCGACCACCACGGACTTGCCGAGGATCTTCTCCAGCGCCTGCGCCACCGGCCGCGCGGCGAGGTCCGCCTGCCCGCCCGGCGGGAATGCGACCACGAGCGTGACGTTGCGCGTGGGCCAGGCCTGCGCGCCGGCCGACACCGGGAACGAACCAATCATCGGCGCAGCGAGTGCGCCCTGCAGAAATCTGCGACGGTGCATTTCGACTCTCCCTGGGGTGGTTTCAGCGTTTCCTCGGACCGGGCGGTTTCTCCACCTCTGGCAGATTTGTTTGAAGCCAACAGACTACTCGGCGGCGATGCTCGGCGATGCCGCTGCATGCTGCGCGATCGGGTTGCGCAGCACGCCGATCTTCTCCACCTCGCATTCGACGATGTCGCCCGGCAGGCAATAGCGCGTGGCGGGCACGAGCCCCGGCTGCGTCACGCCCTTGCCGCCCAACTCCTTGTCCGCCGACCAGGCGGTGCCGGCCGGCGTGCCGGTGATGATCACCATGCCGGGCTTGAGCGTGAAGTTGCGCGAGAAGAAATGGATCAGCTCGGCGCAGGTCCAGATCATGTTCGAGGTGCTGGACGACTGGCGCAGCTCGCCGTTGATGCGCGACATCACCTTGAGATTCTGCGGATCGCCGATCTCGTCGGCGGTGACGATGCACGGCCCGAGCGGCGCACCGCTGTCGAACGCCTTGCCGGAGCCGAGCTCGTACCATGTCATGCCTTCTGGCGTCCGCCGCACCTGGCGGTCGCGCGCGGTGACGTCGTTGACGATGGTGTAGCCGAACACGTGGTCGAGCGCGCGCGAAGCCTCGATGAAGCGACCGGGCCTGCCGATGACAATGGCGAGCTCGGTCTCGCAATCGATCTTTTTCGAGAAGCGCTCGTCGAAGGCGATCGGCTCGTCGGGGCCGACCACGCAATCGGCGGTCTTGACGAAAAACTCCGGCTCCTTGCCGCTGATCGGCGTATTGGCCTTCTCGGCGTTGTGGTCGCGGTAGTTGCTGCCGCTGCAAAGGATGGTGGCGGGACGGATCGGCGCTGCGAGCTTCACATCCTTCAGCGCGATCGTGGCCGCTTTCGGCGGATTGGCGAGCATCGCCTTCGCCGCGTTCATTCCCGCCGCGCCGGACTTGATGAAGGCGAGCGCGCTGCCGAACACCGCGGGACTGCCCGACGCCGCGAGCGGATCGATCACGGTCTCGCCGGCGAGCAGGCCCAGCCGCTCCTCGCCGGCTTTCGTGAAGGTCACAAGCTTCATTTCCGCTCACTCCACCTTGATGTTGTAGCGCTTGACCACCTCGCCCCAGCGCGAGATTTCCGATTTTACGAAATTGCCAAGGTCGGCCGGCGCGCCGACATTCAGCTCGACGCCCATCGACGCCGTGCGTTCACGCACCCAGGCGTCCTCGAGCACCGCCTTCAACTCATTATGGTAGCGCGCGACCACCGCATCGGCGGTGGCCGACGGCACGAAGATCCCCATCCACGACACGCTGTTGAAGCCCTTCATGCCGAGCTCGTCGAGGGTCGGCGTATCGGGCAGCATGACGTGGCGCTTCAGCCCGAGCTGGACCAGCGCGCGCGCCTTGCCGTCCTGAACGAACTTGCCGAGCGCCTGGACCGAGCCGACCATCAGCGGCACATGCCCGGCGATGAGATCGGCCGCCGCCGGCGCACCGCCGCGATAAGGCACGTTGCGCAGCAGCATGTCGTACTTCTGCTCGATCTGCTTCATCGACAGATGCGCGACGGTGCCCGTGCCGCCCGTGGCATAGGCCAGCGTGTCCGGTGCCTTTCTGGCCGTCTCGACCATCTCGGCAAAGGTCTTGTACTGCTGCGCCGGGTGCGCCGCGATGATGTTGGGAATGGTGCCGATCATCACCACCGGCTTGAACGCCGTCACGGTGTCGAACGGTAGCTGCAGCAGCACCGGGTTGACCGCGTGCGTGTCGTAGGAAAGAAGCAACGTGCAGCCGTTGCCGGGCTGTTGCGCGACGTAGCCTGTTCCGGCCGCCCCGCCCGCGCCGGCGCGGTTTTCGACGATGACGCTCTGGCCGATCCGGTCCTTCAGCCTCTCGGCGAGCATGCGGGCCGCGACGTCGGTCGGTCCGCCGGCCGGAAACGGCGAGACGATGCGGACCACATTCTCGGGGCAGACGGGCTGCGCGAACGCGCCTTGCGGGCCGGACGCAGTCAACATCGCAGCGCCCAGCGTCAAGACCACATTCCGCCAACCCATATCAGTTCCTCCCGCACCTTGGTTTTTCGGCCGGCACTGTGCCCGCTTGGCGCGGCACGGGCAACCAACTAAAGGAAAGGCCAAGCTGCGATAACGGAATGGCGGGAGGACCAAAATGATGCGCTGGATAGGCCTGTTCTTGTCGGCGGCGATGGCGTGCCTTGGCGTTTCTGCTGCCCACGCCCAAAGCTGGCCCAACGGCCCGGTCAAGATGTTCGTGGGCTTCGGGGCCGGCGGCTCGACCGACATCATCGCCCGCGACATCGGCCGCGAGCTCGAGAAGATGTGGGGCCAGCCGGTGATCGTCGAAAACCGCGCCGGCGCGAACGGCGCGATCGCCGCGGGTCAGCTCGCCAAGCTCCCGGCCGACGGCCAGACGCTGATGATGATCGTATCGGGCCACGTCACCAACGGCCATCTCAATCCGAAGCAGCCGTTCGACGCCATGAAGGATTTCACGCCGATCGTGCAGATCGCGTCGTCGCCGCTTTTGATCTTCGCGCATCCGAGCTTTCCGGCGAACGACGTGAAGTCGATGCTGGCGCTCGCGAAGGAAAAACCCGGTGCCCTCTCCTACACCTCGCCCGGCACCGGCTCGATCCAGCACCTGTCGATGGAGCTGCTGGCTTATCTCGCCGACGTGAAGCTCACCCACGTGCCCTACCGCAGCGGCGCGCTGGCGCTGAACGACACGCTCGCCGGCCACGTGCCGCTTTCGGTGCTGAGCGTGCTGCAGGCGCTGCCGCACCTTCAGGCCAAGACCATCAAGCCGCTGGCGGTGACCTCGGCCAGGGCGACCGACATCCTGCCGGACGTGCCGGCGCTCGCCGAGGCGGGCCTGAAGGACTACGAGGCCGAGCTCTGGTACGTCGTCATCGCGCCGGCGGGCCTGCCGGCCGCGCTCACGCAGAAGATCAACGCCGACGTGGTGAAGATCGTGAAGTCGCCGGAGATGCAGAAGAAGCTCGCCGACCAGGGCGCACGGCCGGTCGGCAGCACGCCCGATCAGGCGCGCGCCTTCATGCAGGCGGAGTCCGACAAGTGGGGCAAGGTGATCCGGGAAGCGAACATCAAGGGGGAGTAGCCGCCTGAGCGGCGAGGACTACTTCTTCGACGAGCCGCTGAACGCCTTGCGCATCGAATTGAGCTGCTCGGACTTCTTGTCGTCGACCGCCTGATCGCCGCCGTTGACGCAACTGATGTCGTCGACTTCCTTGTACGAGCCGGTCCTGTTGTCGAACAGCGTGCGCTTGCAGTTGTCGGAGCCCGCCCCGCTGAACAGCACATGGCCGACGCCGGTGCGGGCAAAGTTCTTCACCGGGTCGTCGTCCTTCATGCTTCCTGAGCCGGTGACGCTGCCGGTGCCGCTGCGCACAGGCTCCGGCGGCTTGGACGCGAACAGGCTCGCGCTGTGGTGCGCCATATAGGCCCCGCCCCCGACCATCAGCCCGAACAGAAGGCAGATCACCGTGACGTGCCGCACCGACCTGCGCGCGAGCACCCGGCCGATGGCCTTGAACGTCTTTCGGATGGCAGCCTTCATGCGGCGGAGTCTAGCCGCGCGCGCCTTACCGATCCGGTAATGCGAAGCAGACGATTTGCGTTTACGCCGCGCCGCGGCAAGCCCGCCGATATCAGCGCCGGCCGCAGCTTTCATGGTAAACCTACCCCTGGTGGTAGCGGCGATTTGCGCCACTTTCGGAAAACCGGTGCCCATCGCATCAAGCGCGGGCAGGCTTTTCCGGGACATAGGCGAGCGAAGCGACCCGTCCTTTGGACGGCTATGCGCTAGTGGATTTCCGGCTCCGGGATCGCCGCCTTGCCCTGCAGGAAGTCGAGATCGCAGCCCTGGTCGGCCTGGCCGATGTGCTCGGAGAACATCGCGCCATAGCCGCGCGGATATTTCGGGGGCGGCGGCGTCCAGGCCGCCTTCCGCCGCGCGAGCTCGGCGTCGCTGACATGCAGATGGATCATCCGCTTGTCGACGTCGATCTCGATCTCGTCGCCGGTCTGCACGAAGGCGAGCGGCCCGCCGACGAAGCTTTCCGGCGCGACGTGGAGAATACACGCGCCGTAGCTCGTGCCGCTCATGCGGCCGTCGGAGATGCGGATCATGTCGCGCACCCCCTGCCCCAGGAGGCGCTTGGGGATCGGCAGCATGCCCCATTCCGGCATGCCCGGTCCGCCCTTGGGCCCGGCGTTCTTGAGCACGAGGATGTGGTCGGGCGTGACGTCGAGGTCGTCGCGCTCGATCTCACGCACCATGTGGTTGTAATCCTCGAACGCGATCGCCTTGCCGCGATGCTTGAGGAAGCGCGGATCGGCGGCGGCCGGCTTGATGACGCAGCCGTTCGGCGCGAGGTTGCCCTTGAGCACCGCGGTCGCGCCCTCGGCATAGATCGGATCGTTCAGGCCGTGGATCACGTCGGGGATGTGCACCTTCGCGCCGTCGATGTTCTCGCCGATGGTCCTTCCCGTCACCGTGAGGCACGAAAGGTCGAGCTTTTCGCGCATGTTCTGCATCATCGCGCGCAAGCCGCCGGCGTAGAAGAAATCTTCCATCAGGTATTTGCCCGAGGGCCGCACGTTGGCGAGCACCGGGATCTGCCGCGACAGGCGGTCGAAGGTCTCCATGTCGACCGGGATGCCGGCGCGGCGCGCCATCGCCACCACATGGATGATGGCGTTGGTCGAGCCGCCCATCGCCATGTGCACCTTGATGGCGTTGTCGAAGGCTGAGGGCGTCAGAATCTTGTCGGGCGTCAAATCCTCCCAGACCATGTCGACGATGCGCCGGCCGGCGACGCCGCACATGCGCGGATGGTTGGAATCCGCGGCCGGGATCGACGACGAGCCGGGGAGCGCCAGCCCCAGCGCCTCGGTGATCGCCATCATGGTGGCGGCGGTGCCCATCACCATGCAGGTGCCGAACGAGCGGGCGATGCCGCCTTCGATCTCGTCCCACTGCGCGTCGTTGATGTTGCCGGCGCGCTTCTCGGTCCAGTACTTCCAGACGTCGGAGCCGGAGCCGAGATACTGGCCGTTCCAGTTGCCACGCAGCATCGGGCCCGCCGGGATGTAGATCGCGGGGATGCCCATGCTGATCGCGCCCATGATCAGGCCGGGCGTGGTCTTGTCGCAGCCGCCCATCAGCACCGCGCCGTCGAGCGGATGGCTGCGCAGAAGCTCCTCGGTCTCCATCGCGAGAAAGTTGCGATAGAGCATGGTGGTCGGCTTGACCATGGTTTCCGACAGCGACATCGCCGGAAGCTCGATCGGGAAGCCGCCCGCCTGCAGCACGCCGCGCTTGACGTTCTCGGCGCGCACGCGCAGGTGCGCATGGCACGGGTTGATCTCGCTCCAGGTGTTGATGATGCCGATCACCGGCTTGCCGGTCCAATCCTCCGCGTCGTAGCCGATCTGGCGCAGCCGCGACTTGTGGCCGAACGAGCGCATGTCGCTGACGCCGAGCCAGCGGTGGCTGCGGAGGTCTTCCGGCTTCTTGCGGGTCATTGCATCCTCTGAATGGGCACGTGCGCGTGCGGCATACTAGGCTCATTCCAATCTGGAGAGGAAGCACTAGACTGGCCGAAGCTGCCCAAGCGGCGGCACGTGAAAACAACGCCGGGAGAAGATTGATGCGGGCCGCGAAGCTGACCATGGCCGTGCTGCTTGCACTGGGTGCTTTCGGCACCGCCGAGGTTCTGGCCCAGGCGAAACTTCCCAATCGGCCGATCCGTCTCTTGGTGCCGTTCGCGCCGGGCGGCGGCGTCGACGTGGTGGCGCGCGTCGTCGGCCAGAAGGTGAGCGAGCAGGTGGGCCAGCCGGTGCTGGTCGAGTCGAAGCCGGGCGCGGGCGGCGCACTCGCTGTGAACGAGCTGATGCGCGCGGAGGCCGACGGCACGACGCTTCTCGCCACCACGAGCTCGCATGCGACGCTGCCGCTGCTTTCGAAGCTTCCGTGGCATCCGAGCAACGACTTCACGCCGGTCGCCGGCATCTATTCGACGATGATGGTGATGCCGACGAACGCGGCCAGCACGTCGAAATTCAAGACGCTTGCCGAATTCGTCGCCTACGTGAGGGCCAACCCGGGCAAGATCAACTGGGGCTCGTCGGGCATCGCCGGCCCGCAGCACCTGATCGGCGAGCGGTTCGCCAAGGCCGCGAAGCTCGACATGGTGCACGTGCCCTATCGCGGCAACAACCCGATGCTGCAGGCGCTCCTGCAGAACGACGTGCAGCTCACCTTCGACACGCCAACGCTGGCGATGCCGCAGATCAACGACGGCAGGCTCGTGGCGCTGGCGATGACCGGCGAGCGGCGGATGGCGAAGCTGCCCAACGTGCCCACCGTCAAGGAATCCGGGATCGACTATACGGCCGGCGTGCAGATTTTCGTGCTGGGACCGAAGGGGCTTTCCGACCCGATCGCCGCCCTGCTCAACAAGGAGTTCGTCACCGCGCTCGACAACAAGGAGGTGCGCGAAAGGCTCACCGGCTTCGGCCTCGAGGTGGCGGAGGGCCGCGACAACACCCCGGCGAACCTGAAGAAGCACATCGACGATTTTGCCACGACCTACGGCAGGCTGATCAACGAGATGGGGATCAAGGCGGAGTAGCGGACGGCCGCCAAAGGGTTTCGCGCGCGCGAGGGTCGAGGCAGGCAGCCTGCTGCTCGATGATCGCACGAAGCTCCGGCCCGATTGCCGCGTCCGGCATGGAGACGAAGCCAAGCTTGCGAAACCAGGGGCCATTCCACGGCGGAGCGCGAAACGTCGTCAGCGCGACGGCGGAACAGCCGTCGACGGCCGCCTGCTGCAAAGCCGCATCGAGCAAGGCTCTGCCAATCCCGGCCGCTTGCATGGGGCGATGTGGAGATATTGTCGAGCAACAGAAGCCCGTCCAGAGGACGGATCAGGGCAAAGCCGAGGATCGTCCGCGCGGCGTTTCCGCAACAACGGAGCGACCGGCGCGGAAGCGGCCTTCCGTGACGGCCGGCGTGGCCTCGACATATTCATAAGCGGCGATGGTCTTGTACCGCGAGCGCGCTTCGGCGGAAATTTCCATCATCGCCGCAATGTCGTCAGGCGTCGCGGGTCGCAGGATGATTCCGCCGGCCGGTAACATGCGCTTGCTCCTGCCGTCCGATCATCGACCGGCGGCGGCCTGTTTGAGGTCCGGTTTGTCCAACGGGCATGGTATCGCCGCTTGGAAATTTTCGCGACCGATGGAATTCGCCGCAACGGACGGTGTTCTCCTCGTGGAGCACGGTCAGGCGCGTCCATGGACCAAGACGATTATCAATTCCTCCGCGACATCGCGGCCGAGTGCCGGGAGCGTGCCGACCGGGCGCGCGACGAGAGGGACCGGACCCTCTGGCTGGAATTGGCCGAGGAGATCGCCAGCCGTGACCCGGCCTTCGCAAGGGCAATTTCGGCCGTGCCCAACTGAGCGCCGACCGCACCAGCACGACAGTCCTTAACACGACAGCCTTGGCCGTGAACACGTCGATGCCGCCGACGACAAGCCCGATGGCCGACACGAGTTCCGCGGCGAAGCCCGCCGCAGCCCCATCAGCATTGTCCGCCGACGCTTGATGCAGGCGCTGTTCATCGGCCGGCGCTCCGGTCTTCCAGAACGCAAACCTCGTTGCACGCTTCGCAGCGATAGCTGTCGAGCCGCGGCAGGTTGGTGGTCTGCGGCATCCCGCCGATCAGGCGCATCGGCCGGCCGCACCGCGGACATTTCGGGTTGTTCAAACCATTATTTTCAGCTTCGGCCATGTTTGGCTCCTCGAACGCGGATGAGCCTAGGCCGTCGCCGCTGAACGAATTCGTTCAAGTTTGATCGAAAGGGGCGCCCGCTGATTTAGCGCCGCTTAACCTCGTTGCGCCGCCATGGCCGCGTTCATGCGGATTTTCCGCGCACAGCGAGGCCGGCGGGCGGGAATGCCCGGCCGGTCGGTCACAATCGAAGCCTTAAATTCAAGTCTGCCGCGAACCGGAACCACGCACCGGCCTCCCATGTTATAAGCCCGCGCAGGGCAACTTCGTAACCGCCGCGGCGCAGCTGCCTGAAGCCCCTTTCCGGCCGCGGCGAAGGTTCGCGTGCGTGCTGACCATGGAAGTGATCGTCTGGACTGCGATCCTGGTTGCGACCGCCGGCGTGGTATGGGCTCTGGCTCCCTACCACCAGCGGATCATCGACAATCGCGACAGCGTGGTCGTCCACGAGACCTGGGACTAAAGCTGGGGCTTAAAGCCGACCGCTGAAACGGAAGCGGCCGGACACCGTCCGGTGCCCAGCCGCCCGATCGCGTTCCGGCTCGTCGATCACTCGACGCTTGCGCCGGAGAACTCGACCACCTTCTTCCACTTCTCGGTCTCGGAGACGACGATCTTGCCGAAGTCCTCCGGCGTGCCGTGCATCGGCTGGCCGCCGAGATCGGCGATCCGCCCCTTCATCTTCGGATCGTTGAGCACCTCGTTCATCGCCTTGTTGAGCGCGGCGATGACGTCCTTCGGCGTCTTGGCGGGGACACCCATGCCGAACCAGGCGCTCGCCTCGTAGCCCTTCACCGTATCGCCGACCGTCGGCGTGTCGGGGAGCTGCGCCGAGCGCGCCTCGGTGGTCACCGCGAGCGCGCGGAGCTTTTCGCCCTTAATGTGCGGCAGCACCGAGGGCATGTTGTCGAAGATCACCTGGCACTGGCCGGCGATCATGTCGGTCAGCGCCGGGTTCGAGCCGCGATAGGGCACGTGAGTCATCTTCACGCCGGTCATCGCCATGAACAATTCGCCGGAGAGATGCACCGAGGTGCCGTTGCCGGACGAGGCCATGTTGACCTTGCCCGGACTGGCCTTGGCGTAGTCGATGAACTCCTGGACGGTCTTGGCCGGCACGGAGGGATGCACGGTCATGACATTCGGCACGCGGGTGATGCCGCCGACCGGGGCCATGTCGCGCACGAAGTTGAACGACAGCTTCTTGTAGAGCGAGGCGTTGATGCCGTTCGCCGGATTGACGAGATAGACGGTGTAGCCGTCCGGCGCCGAATTGATCACGAATTCGGTCGCGATGTTGTTGCCCGCGCCCGGCTTGTTCTCGATGACGAACTGCTGGCCGAGCTTTTCCGACAGCGCCTGGCCGACGAGGCGGGCGAGAATGTCGGTGGTGCCGCCGGCCGGATAGCCGACCACCCAGCGCACCGGCTTTTCAGGGAAGCCTGCGGCGAAGGCTTTGGTGTTCACGAACGGAGCCGCCACGAGGCCCGCCGCCGTCAGCCGCACAAAATCACGACGCTTGATCATTGCCCTTTCTCTCCCTTGGAAGTCGGCGCATCCGCCTGAGCCGGCGGGGCCAGTCATTGTCGATTATAGGGCAGAAGTTACGGGGCCCCCTGCCCCGCGACAAGGCCGCCGAAAGGATGAGGCCGGCGCATCCGGACCGCGACGCCCGGCCGTCAACGCCCGGCCCTCAACGCCCTTCGCCGATGCCTCGCTTCCTCTCCCATCGGTCGCCTGCCTCCGGCGTGACATGGGGCGTTCCGAGCGGGTCCGTCCCCAACCAAACATCCGTATTGGACATGCAAGGGTTTCGCCGGATGACGTTGACGCGGCTGCCTTCGAAGGTCGTCGTCGCGCCGGCGGGGTTGTCTTTGTCGGTGGGGGAAGCAGCAGACGAGCAAGGATATTTGAGGCCATCCGGCGTGACCGCGGCCGCGTCTGCGGACCCGACCGCCTCGGGCCGGCGAAGCGTGTCCGTGATCGTGACGTTCATCGACCGCAGGTCGTCCGGCGACAGCCACGCCATCTGAGCCGGCGGCGTCAGCACGAGCTTGCCGATGATCCCGGGCGGCACGCCGAGCTCGCCTGTTTTTTTTGCCGCTTCGATCGTCGCGGCGAAGGAGAAACTCGTTTCACGCCTGCCCGCCGATACGCGATGCACGCCGATCCGCGCGCTGGAGCCGGCGTACTTCTCGTGACCGGCCGCAAACACCGTGAAGCACGCCGACGCGCATTTCGCGCCGTCGGCAACGAACGTGGACATCTTGAGGCGCTTGACCAACGCGGCGATGGCGTAGTGTTCGCGCCCGTCGCCTCCGGGGGAATCGAGGAAAAGGGCGGATACCGTGCGGTTTTGATTGCCCAAGGCTGTGACCAGCACGTCCAGTTTCGTGCTGTCGCCACGCTCGATCGCCCCCTCGAGCAACAGGACTGTTTTTCCGTCGTTTGCGACAGCGGTGGTGAATGAAGCCGCATGGGCCACGCCGATCCGGTCAAGGCCGACCTGCGCCATGCCGATCATGGCGCAGAAAACGATGAGCCAAGACACCACGGACCAGAAACTTGCGAGCAATGCGAGCAGACGCAATGGCATTTGTCCCTCCTCCCCGGCGATGGCCGGTGCCCTCAATGCCTTTTGCCGATGACACTCTTCCACTGGCCGTCATTGCCTTGCACGGCATGCGAGGTTTCGAGCGTGTCCCAATCGAAACAGGACCGAACCGGGGAGTCTCTGCCGAACGTACAAACCTCGCGCCGCACGACGTTGCCGTTCAGTTTCTCGACGGTCGTGACCTCCACGCGAAGCTCGTCTTTGTCGATGAACTTGAAGGACCGGCTGCAAAGCATGGTGTAGAGGTTGCAGGCGTCACCAAGCGTGTCCGGGAGCCGCCGGCGCGACAGTTCGGCGGCCGCCGCAACGTATTGCGACCAGCTGATGCCGTCGGGCTTCACCGCGGGCGTCGCAGCCGGCAAGGGCGGCGCGACCGGGAGCGGCCGGCGAAGCGAACCCGCGATCGTGACGTTCATCGACCGCAGCTCGTCCGGCGACAGCCACGCCATCTGATCCGGCGGCGTCAGCACGAGCTTGCCGACGACCACGGGCGGCACGCCGAACTCACCGACGGTTCTTGCGGTTCTGAACGTCGCTGCGTAGGAGAAGCTCGACTCCTGTCCCATCATCGGGGAACGGTGCACGCCGATCTGCGCGCGATGGCCGGCGAACTTCTTGTGACCGGCCGCGAACACGGTGAAACACGCCGACGCGCATTCCGCATCGTCGGCAACGATCGTGGATAACTTGAAGCGCTTCACGACCTCGGTCATGTGGATCGCGGCGTCGTGTTCGCCAGCCCGCGAATTGAGATAAAGCGCCGACACCGTGCGGTTTCGATTGTCCAGGGCAGTGACGAGCAGCGCCAGCCGCGTGGTGTCGCCGGGCTCAATCTTGCCGTCGAGCAACAGAATTGTTTGTCCCTCCTCCGAGACCGCCGGGGTGAATTCGGCCGCATGCGCCAGGCTGAGCTGGAGCCAACTGAGCTGGACCAGGCAGATCGCAACGCCAGACACCGCGACACGAGACATCGCGCCAGACGTGGCGCGCCAGACATTTGCAGGTGACACGGCCCAACGCAGCGGCATTTTTCGTCCCCCTCGCACCTGGGGCGCAACGGCTCGACCAGCGGATCAACGGGCTATTCGCCCGCGCCTTCCTGCCACCCGCCGCCCGGCTCCCTGTTGGCGTGATGCTGTTGCAGCGTGTCCCAATCGAAGCAGGACCGAACGTTGCGGTCGGCGTTGAACTTGCAAACTCCGCGCAGGACGCTGTTGCCGCTCATGTCCTCGACGGTTGTCACCCGGGTGGCGAACTCGTCGTCCTTGTCGAAGTAGTAAAAGGAACGGGTGCAAAACAAACCGGACGGGTGACAGATTTCGCGAAGATAGTCCGGGCCGTAGATCCGGCGCGACCGTTCGGAGACTTCTTCAACGTAGAACTCCCAGACCCGGCCTTTCAGCCCTGCCACGGCCTCGAACGGCGTCAGCCGCGGCGCCGCGACCGTCGCGCCAGGCCAGCGAAGCAGGCCCGCGATCCTGACGTCCATCGACTGCAGATCGTCGCGCGACAGCCACGCCATCCGATCCGGCGGCGTCAGCACGAGCTTGCCGACAATCGCGGGAGGCACGCCGAACGCACTGACGAGTCTTGCTGTCTCGAAGGTCGTGTCATGCGCCTCACTCCCGTCGTTCCTGGATGAGGCATGCACGCCGATCGCCGCGCCAAAGCCCGCGAACTTCTCATGACCGGCCGCGAATATCGTGAAACATCCCGACGCGCATTCCGCGCCGTCGGCAACAAACGTGGATATTTTGTAGCGCTTCACGACCTCGGCCATCCGGACCGCTTCGCGGTGCGCACCGCCAGGGGAATTGAGATAGAGGGCGGACACACCACCGCGCTTGCGAACATCCAGAGCGAAGATACTCAGGTCGAGTTTCTCGCCGTCGCCATGCTCGATCTCTCCCTCGAGCAGCAGAATGGTTTTTCCGTCTTCTGAATCAGCGGAGGCGAGTTCGGCCGCGTCGACCAGGCTGAGCTGGGCCAGGCTGAGCTGGGCCATGCCGATCGTGGCGCAAAAGACGATGAGCCCAAAACTTGCGGAGCAGAAATTTGCGAGCGATGCGAGCAATCGCAACGGCATTTGTCCCTCCGACCAGCGGTGCCCTGCCCAGGCCGCGCTCCACTCCCGAAAGAACAATACATGAACATTTATGGAGGAAAAAAGGCCGGTTTGCGGAGAAAAACCGGCTTATTCTCCGCGTCATTCGCCGAGACAAAGAGCTCTTCCGGCGGGGAAGAAGCCTCCATGTCCCCGCAAGAGGCGTCTAAAATTCCAGCTTATCAATGATTTGGTTGGCTCGCGCGGCCCTCTATTCGATCACCCGGTCGGCGCGCAGCAGCAGCGCCGGCGGCAGCGTCAGGCCGAGCGCGTGCGCGGTCTTGAGGTTGACGACCAGGACGAACTTGGTCGCAAGCTCGACCGGGAGCTCGGCGGGCTTTCGTCCCTTGATGATCTTGTCGACGAACGTCGCGGCCTGCCGGTAGACCGCGCCGATATCCGCCGAACAGGCCATCAGCGCGCCAGCGTCCGCGAACTCGGCGCTCGGCACGAACAGCGGCAGGCGGGCGCGAAGCGCCGTCTCGGCGGCCGGTATCGGGAAGCGCTGGATTGCGCGCAGCAGGCGCTGCGCGGGCAGCCGAGCTACCTGACGGCGGTGCGCATTGCCGCCGCGAGTCGGGCGATGCTGGGCGAGCGGGATGCTGCACGTCAGCTCGTCGCGCAATTGCGGACGATCGATCCGGGCCTGCGGGTGTCCACGCTTGGTGCCCGCCTGCCGTTCCGGCGGGCCGAGCATTTGGCGCGCTACGAGGAGGGCCTGTGCAAGGCGGGACTGCCCGGCTGATCGCGGCAAACGCCGGTTTATTCGTCAGTCGTCGAAGGCGAGCCAGCGAGTGAACCCCTCGAGCGGCTCGCGCGGCATGCCGAGCCCGTTCACCGCAGCCTGCTCGTCCGCGTAGCCGAGCGACATGCCGCAGGTCACCAGTTCATCCGGGCCGAGGCCGAGTTCATCCGCAATCAGCGACTGGAAACGCACGAACGAAACCTGCGGACATGTCGCGAGACCCCGCACCTGCGCGGCGAGCATCACCGACTGGATGAACAAGCCGTAGTCGAGCCAGCTGTGCCTGGTCAGCGCCGAATGGATCGTGAAGACCAGGCCCACGGGCGCATCGAAGAACACGAAGTTGCGCCCCGACACCCACGCGCGGGCGGCCGTATCCGCCCGGTCGACGCCCAGCGACGCGTACAGCCGCCGCCCGAACTCGTTCACGCGCCCCTCGCAGTCCAGCGGCATCGGTTGCGGAAAGGGCGAGAACGGCGGCACGGTCTGGCCGACATGCGCCTGCAGGAGGGCTTCCGCCAAGGCCTGCTTCGCCTTCCCGGTCAGCACATGGACGCGCCAGGGCTGCGAGTTGAAGTTGCTGGGCGCTGAGCGCGCGGCTTCGAGGATTTCAACCAGTCGATGTTTCGGTACCGGGTCGGACCGGAATGCGCGGACGGATTTTCGCACGCGGGGCACGGTGTCGAGGATCGATACCGCGTCGGGATGCATAGACGTCGCTCCGTTGATGCAACGAGCCGTCAGTCAGTGCGCCGCCCCGCAAAGCGCACGCGCAGCGGGATCAGCCGCCGCCGGTGACCACAAGAAACAGCGCGCGGAATTCGCTGCAGCTCTCGCCGCCGCAAACGTTGCGAAGCCGCCGCAGCATGTCCACGGCCTTGTCCCTCGCGCCGAGCTCGGCGTGCATGATGCCGTAGAACGACAGCGTCAGGCGATGATCGGGATCAGCCGCAAGCGCGCGGTCGTACCAGCCGCGCGCCGCGTCGATCTGCCCGAGCTTGCGGTGCGCGAGGCCGAGGAACGCCGCAACGTCGGGATCGCCGTCGGCCTTGAGCGCGCGCAGCGCCGCGATCCCGGCCTCGTATTGCCCGTTGAGCACAAGATTTTGCGCGGCGGCAAGCGCCTGGCCCGAAGGAGGCACGGCCGGCGCGGAAGGCCTCGCCGCAGCGGCGGGTGGACGTGCGGCAACAGCGGGTGCGCGCGGCGAGGCAGCATCTGCGGGCGCGGC
>JAIESI010000021.1 GCA_019746135.1 Xanthobacteraceae bacterium | reverse complement strand
AAGGGACAGGCCTGACCGTAAGGTGGCCATGGGTGCGGCGTTCCGCACCAGCGCTTTGTGGCGCTTCACTCCCCTCGATTGCTTTCGAGCGGGCGAGAACGGACGGCGGCCGGGTGCCGATGATTTCCCGGAGCGCTGACGCTTGCCTCGCTGTGCTGTTTGACAATGTGAATCCGAAATAGACGCACACCCTCCCGACTCGGGCAGCATTGTAGGGTGGGCCGAGGCGCCACCAGCGCGTTCACGCGCGTCTTCGACGCGCTATGGCGCCGGGCCCACCATTCTTGCTCGGGACGAAGACGTGGTGGGCACGCCGCTTGCGCGGCTTTGCCCACCCTACGCTCGCTCCAACGAACGGCGCATCGCATGAATTTCTTTCAATCGACCGCTGCGTATCTTCGTCGTCGTTCCAAGACTCGTCGAAAGAATGTCGATGACCTGCGTGCGGATATAGGCATTGAGCTCGCCCGCCACCCGCTCGGCGGCGGCCGGGTCCGCCTTGGTGATCGCCGCGGCGAGAGATTCGGAGATCCGAAAGGTTGGGCGAAAGCGTCGTGCAAGCTCACCTTCCGCATCGGCGGACGCGCGAATGCCGTGCTGCGCAATTCGCAGCTTGTCCGTCAGCATTCGGCGATAGGCCTTCTCGAGACTTCGGTTGTGAGATGCCGCAGCGATCGCGCCGTGAAGATTGAAATTGGCCAGAATGATCGCCTCGGCATTCCGCTGCGCCAGCGCCTGCCGGAATTCGTCGACGCAGTTTTTGATCGCGGCGAGATCATGCGCCGTCCGTCGCACCGCCGCGAAATGGCAGATCAGCGGCTGGAAGATGTCCATCGCTTCGTAATGATCGACAACGTCGACGAACTGCAGCGCGGCGACCTTCGCGCCGCGATTGGGTTCGAGCTCGACCAGGTCTTCCGAGGCCAGGCGGATCAACGCCTCCCGGACCGGTGTGCGCGACACCTTGTGGGCTTTGCAGAGCTGCAGCTCCTCGAGCGGTTCGCCGGGAGGAAGCCGCAGGCTGATGATGGCGCGCCGCAGCGATTCGTACACCACCCGCGCGCCGGTGGGCTTCGGTTGGACCGCGGGACGACGCCGGCCTGTCTGGGATCGGTTGCTCATGGCGGCTGCGCTTCTGGGACATTGCAGCATGTATTTTTATGAAATACAATTGTCCGCGACAGGGTTGGGGTGCGTCGGGTGCCCGGCCGCGAACCAATGCAGGCAGGGATGAAAGCAGAAAATTCGCGTTCCGGTCGCGCTGCGAACGTGCGTCTCGCAGCCGACATCGGCGGCACCTTCACCGACATCGCGGTGTTCGACGACAAGACCGGGCGGCTCACGTTCGGCAAGGCGCTGTCGACGCCGCAGCGGCTGGTCGACGGCATCAGCCACGGCGTCGCCAAGGCCGGCAGCGACTACGCCTCGGCGAATTTGTTCCTGCACGGCTCGACGGTCGCCATCAACACCATGCTGGAGCGCACCGGCGCAAAGACCGCGCTGGTGACCACCGACGGCTTCCGCGACGTCTACGAGATCGGCCGCATCAACCGGCCCGACGCCTACAATCTCTATTTCCAGAAGCACAAGCCGCTGATCGAGCGGGCGCTGTGCTTCGAGGTCAGGGAGCGCGTGCGCGCCGACGGCGAGGTGGTGATCCCGCTCGACGAAGCGGGGCTTGCCGCGCTCGGCGACAGGTTCGAGGCGCTCGGCATCGAAGCCGTCGCCATCATGTTCATCAACTGTTACGCCAACAGCGCGCATGAGGCGCGGGCGAAAGAGATCCTGGGCAAGCGCCTGCCGGGCGTGTTCATCACCGCGTCGCATGAGCTGTCACAGGAGTATCGTGAGTTCGAGCGCACCTCGACGGTCGCCGCCAACGCCTTCATCGGCCCGAAGGTGCGCCGCTACATCGGCGAGATCGACGCGCACATCCGCAGCGCCGATTTCAAGGGCTCGTTCCTGATCGTGCAGTCCACCGGCGGCCTGTACGAGAGCGAGCAGGCGCAATCGCAATGCGTGCGGATGCTGGAATCGGGCCCCGCGGCCGGTGTGATCGGCACCCAGGCGCTCTGCCACACGCTCGGCATCGACAACGCCATCGCCTTCGACATGGGCGGCACCACGGCCAAGGCCGGCGTCATCTACAAGGGCGAGGCGCTGACCACCGGCGCGGCGCTGATCGGCGGCTACGACAAGGCGCTGCCGGTGCAGATCGCCATGATGGATATCTTCGAGGTCGGCACCGGCGGCGGCTCGATCGCCCGCGTCGAGGACGGCGCGCTGCTGGTCGGCCCGCAAAGCGCCGGCGCGCAGCCGGGTCCGGCCTGCTACGGCCTCGGCGGCACCGAGCCGACGGTGACCGACGCCAACCTGATGCTCGGCCGGCTCGGTGCCGACCGTTTCCTCGGCGGTGAGATGAAGCTCGATACCGCGGCCGCTGAGAAGGCGCTTGCGAAGATCGGCAAGCCGCTCGACATGAGCGCGACTGAGGCCGCCGACGGCATCCTGCGCATTGCCGCGACCGCCATGTCTTACGCGGTGAAGGGCGTCACCACCGAGCGCGGCCTCGACGCCGGCGATTTCGCGCTGGTCGCCTATGGCGGCGCGGGCCCGCTGCACGCGGTGGCGGTGGCGCGCGAGATCGGCATCCGGAGGGTGATCATTCCCGGCGCGCCCGGCGTGTTCTCGGCGTTCGGCATGCTGTTCTCCGACCTGCGCTACGACTATGTGCGCACGCACCTGATGCAGCTCGCCGACGCGCCGTTCGACGACATCGAGGCGGTGTTCAAGGAGCTCGAGCAGCAGGGCCGCGACGCCATCGCCTCGACCTCGGTGAAGCCGCACAAGATTGTGGTCAAGCGGGCGCTCGACATGCGCTATGTCGGCCAGGAGCACCCGGTGACGGTCGAGTTGCCGATGAGCGTGTTCCAGAAACAGGACCGCCAGGCGATCAAGCAGCACTTCGATGACGACCATCTGCAGCGCTACGGAACCTCGGCACCGGCCGAGCGCGCCGAGATCGTCAGCCTGCGCGTCACCGTCAGCGGCATGATGAAAAAGCCGCCGCAGGAAAAGATCAAAAAGGGCGGCGGCGCGCCGCCGAAGCAGGCCTTCACCGGCAGGCGCAAGGCGTCGTTCGACGGCAAGTTCCGTGACGTGCCGACCTGGCGCCGCGCCGAATTGTTTGCCGGCAACAAAATCGCGGGCCCGGCGCTGATCGAGGAGCATGCCTCGACCACGGTGCTGATGCCGGGCGACAGGATGACGGTCGATGCTTATGGCAATCTCGTCATCGCGGTTGCGGGAGCGAAGTGATGGCCAAGAAAACACCCAAGCAAGCAGTCAAGAAAGCCGCAAAGAAGGCCCGCAAGGTCGATCCGGTGATTGCCGAGATCGTGCGCAACGGCGTGCTCGCCGTGACTGAGGAAATGAAGACCAACCTCATGCGCACCGCCTACAACATGATCATCTACGAGGCGCTGGACTTCACCACCGGGCTGTTCACCCCGGAGGGCGAGACGGTGTCGATCGGCATCGGCCTGCCGACCTTCATCCGCGGCATGGCCGAGACCGTGAAGGCCAAGATCAAGCACTTCGGCGGCATCAAGAACATGAAGCCGGGTGACATCTACGTCACCAACGACTCCTATACGACCGGCAGCCACCTCAATCACTTCACCTTCACGCTGCCGATCTTCCACAAGGGCAAGCTGGTCGGCTTCGCCTGCTGCATGGCGCACTGGCTCGACGTCGGCGGCGTGCTCGGCGGCATGACCACGGACATCTATTCCGAGGGCATCCAGATCCCGATCCTGAAGTATCAGGACCGCGGCAAGGTCAATCAGGACCTCCTCGACATCATCCGCATGAACGTGCGCCTGCCGCCGCGGGCGATGGGCGACCTTCGCGCCCAGGTCACCGCGGTGAAGACCGGCGAGCGGCGCTTTCTCGAATTGCTCGACCGCTACGGCCAGCAGGCGGTGATGGACTCGATTGCCGAGATCATGGACCGCGCCGAGGCTGCGGCGCGCGCCCGCACGAAGACCATACCGGACGGCGTCTACGAGGCGGAGTCCTGGCTCGACGATGACGGCATCGAGGTCGGCAAGCGCATCCCGGTGAAGGTCAAGGTCATCGTCAAGGGCGACGAGATGACCGTCGATTTCACCGAGGTGTCGAAGCAGGTGCGCGGTTTCTACAACTCGGCGATCACCACCGGCTACGGCTGCGCCCAGGTGGCCTACAAGTGCATCACCTCGCCGACCGACTATCCGATCAACGACGGCGCGTTCAGAAGCCTCAAGGTCATCATCCCGCCGGGCCGCATCATCAGCGCGACGCGGCCGGCGCCGATGCGCTGGTGGATGACGTTTCCGATGACGATCATCGACACGATCTTCAAGGCGCTGCAGCCGGCGATCCCGGACCGCGTCATCGCCGGACACCACGCGGACCTGGTCGCGCCGAGCTTCCACGGCTTCAACCCGAAAACGTCCGAGTTCTTCATCGGCACCTTCGGGCCGCTCGGCGGCGGCTGGGGCGCGAAGCGCACCGAGGACGGCGTCTCGGCCACGGTCTGCATGAACGACGGCGACACTCACAACGGCCCGAACGAGCAGGCCGAGGCGAAATTCCCGATCCTGGTCGAGCGCTTCGAGCTGATCCCTGACTCCGGCGGCGCAGGCAAGCATCGCGGCGGTCTCGGCATCGCCCGCACCACGCGGGCGCTGACCAACGTCACGGTGAACACGCAAAGCGAGCGCTCGGCCTGTCCGCCCTGGGGCCTCGACGGCGGCACCGAGGCGACCGGCAACAAGGTCGCGTTCCGCGTCGGCAACGAATGGAAATCGGACTTTCCGAACGCCAAGGTTCTGGTGGCGCAGCTCAAGCCGGATGACGCGTTCCGGATCAGCTCCGGCGGCGGCGGTGGGTACGGCAATCCGCTCGAGCGGCCGGTCGAGGACGTGCGCGAGGACGTGCGGCAGGGCTACGTCACGGCGAAGGCCGCGGCCGAGCGGTATGGCGTCGCGATCGACGCGCAGACGTTCGCGGTCGATCGGGCGGCGACCGAAAAGCTGCGCGCCGGAAAGTGAGCTAGCGCCACGGCGCGCGCGTGTTGAGCTGCTGCTTGAGGAATTCCACGAAGCGCGTCACCCGCGCCGAGATGCCGTGGCGTGCCGGCACCAGAGCCAGCACGTCGGCGCTGTCGAACTCGAAGCCGGCGAGGATGCGTTTCAATTCGCCGCACTTGACGAACGGTGCCACGTCCCATTGCGAGCGCAGGACGACGCCGAGATCCGCGATCGCCCAGTTGCGCACCACCTCGCCGTCGTTGCTGGTCAGCGCTGCTGCGACGCGTATGGCCTCGGCGCGGCCTTTCGCGGCCCGGCGATACCGCCACAACGTCACGTCTTCGTCGTTCTCGCGCAAACAGAGGCAGTCATGCGCCAGGAGGTCGCGCGGCTCCTTCGGCACGCCGCGGCGCTTCAGATAGTCCGGGCTGGCACAGGCCCAGCGCTCGTTGCGCGCGAGCCGGTGTGCGATCCAGGTGGAATCGCGCAGCGCACCGATGTGGATCGCGACGTCGGCGGCCTTGCTTTCGGTCCACGGCCGCTCCGACAGGTCGAGGGTCACGTGGACTGACGGGTGCATTTCGACAAAGCGCGCGATCAGCGGCGCGATATGCAGCCGGCCGAAGCCGAACGGCGAGACCACGTGCAGCCGGCCGGCGAGACTCCGGCCTTCGCCCGCGAGCGCGCCGGGCAGCGCATTGATCCGGCCGAGCAGCACCTGCGCCTCGCCGACCAGCCGCTCGCCCTCGCTGGTGAAGCGCAGGTGGCGCGAGGACCGCACCACCAGGCTGATGTCGAGGTCGCGCTCCAGGCGCTTCAGCCGCATCGACAGCGCCGGCGGCGTGACGTTGAGCGAGCGCGCCGCGGCGCTGAGCGAGCCGGTCCGGCTGAGCGCGTCGATGAAGCGCAGGTCGTCGAGCTCGATCATTCAATTTCTCTGAAGGATATATTCTATTGCAGTTAAACACGACTGACGCTTGCCCTGCTAGGGTCCGCGCCATGAGCGATCGATTTCCCCGCGCGGTGCTGTTCGACCTGCTCACCGCGCTGCTCGATTCCTGGACGCTGTGGGACGCCGTCGCCGGCAGCGAGGCGAAAGGCCGCGCCTGGCGCGCGGAGTATCTGCGCCTGACCTATGGCAACGACGCCTATGTCCCCTACGAGCAAGTGGTCCGCGACGCTGCGCGCGCCACGGGTCTGGCGGAGACCATCCCGCAGGCGCTGGACGCGCGCTGGGCCGAGTTGAAGCCGTGGGACGGCGTGCCGGCCGCGCTCGCCGCATTACGCGGCCGCGCGAAGCTTGCCGTCGTCACCAACTGCTCGGTGCGCCTCGGCCGGATCGCCGCCGGCGTCCTGAACGTGGATTGGGACTGCGTCGTCACCGCAGAGGAGGCGGGCTACTACAAGCCCAACCCGCAGCCCTATCGCATGGCGCTCGCCCGCCTCGGCGTCGCGCCGGCCGAGGCGGCCTTCGTCGCAGGCTCGGGCTACGACCTGATCGGCACCTCGGCGGTGGGGCTTCGCACCTATTGGCACAACCGGGTCGGCCTGAAGCGCCCGCACCACGCGCCGCCCCCGGATCTCGAATCCCCGACGCTTGATCGACTGCTCCCCTGGCTCGAAGGACGCCCCGCATGACCCGTTGGCTTGGTGTTGTCGCCGCCGTTGCGCTGACGGCCACAGGCGCGCTGGCGCAGCCCGATGCGTCGCGGCCGATCACGCTGATCGTGCCGTTCCCCGCGGGTGGGCCGAGCGACGCGCTGGCCCGCGCGCTGGCGCAGGGCATGAGCACGCATCTCAAGCAGACGGTCGTGGTCGAGAACGTCAGCGGCGCGAGCGGGGTCATCGGCTTGGTTCGGCTGACCAAGGCGGCGCCCGATGGCCTCACCTTCGGATTCGGCACGATCGGCACCCACGTCGCCAACGCCGCGCTGTTCAAGCAGCTCCCGTACGATCCGCTCGCCGATTTCGAGCCGGTTGGACTTGCCGGCACCGCGCCGACCATGCTGGCCGGCAAGCCGTCGCTTGCCGCGGCGAACCTGAAGGAGTTCATGGCCTATGCAGAGGCGAGCCCGGGCAAAGTGACATATGGCAGCGCCGGCATCGGCTCGATCTCGCACTTCGCCTGCGTGGTGCTGTTCTCGGCGCTGAAGGCCAACATCACTCATGTGCCGTATCGCGGCGTTGCGCCGGCGATGAACGACCTGATGGGCGGCCACATCGACGTGATGTGCGACCAGACCACCACGGCGCTGCCGCAGGTGACCGGCGGCAAGATCAAGGCGTTGGCGATGCTGACCGACCGCAAGCTGCCGCAGCTTCCCGCTGTCGGCACCGCGGCCGAGGCCGGCTATCGCGACGTCAACGTCCGCGCATGGAACGCGTTCTTTCTGCCGAAAGCGACGCCGGGCGCGGTGGTGCAGCGCTTCAATGACGCGCTGCGCGCCGCCGCCGGCGACACCGCACTGCAGCGGCAGATGGCGGCGGTCGGGGTCGACCTGCCGCAAGCGGATGCGCTCGCGCCCGGCACGGTGAAGGAACTGATCGCGCAAGGCCTCGCCCGCGACGTGCCGGCGCTGAAGGCCCGCGGCGAATTTCTCGATTGAGGCGCGCTTTGGATATTTCTCGCTTGCAGACGCCGGCGGCGCTGATCGACGAGCCGCGCATGATGTGTAACATCGCGCGCATGCAGCAGCGCGCGTCGGCGCTCGGCGTCAGCTTGCGTCCGCACGTCAAGACATCGAAGTGCGTCGAGGTGGCGAGACGCCAGCAGGCGGCGGGCGCGAGCGGGATCACGGTCTCGACCCTGAAGGAGGCCGAGCAGTTCTTCGATGCGGGCTTCGCCGACGTGCTCTACGCCGTCGGCATGGCGCCCTCGAAGCTCGACCGCGCCCTGGCGCTGCGGCGGCGCGGCTGCGCGCTGACCATCGCGGTGGATTCTGTTGCCGCGGCGCAGGCTGTGATTGCGACAGGTCACGCGTTCGACGCGCTGATCGAGGTCGACTGCGACGGCCATCGCTCCGGCGTACAGCCCGACGATTCGCTGCTGATCGAGATCGGCCGGACGCTGCACGACGGCGGCGTGATACTGAAAGGCGTCATGACCCACGCCGGCTCGTCTTACGATCTCGACACGCCGGAGGCGCTGCAGCGTCTCGCCGAACAGGAGCGCAGCCGCAGCGTCCGCGCCGCGCAGCGTCTGCGCGCGGCGGGGCTGCCTTGCCCGGTGGTCAGCGTCGGCTCGACCCCGACCGCGCTGTCGGCGGAAAATCTCGCCGGCGTGACCGAACTGCGCGCCGGCGTCTACGTGTTCTTCGACCTGGTGATGGCCAATGTCGGCGTCTGCGGCCTCGACAACCTTGCGCTGTCGGTCCTGACCACGGTGATCGGCCATCAGCCGGAAAAAGGCTGGGCGATCGTCGATGCGGGCTGGATGGCGATGAGCCGCGATCGCGGCACGCAGCGGCAGAAGATCGACTACGGCTATGGCGCGGTCTGCGATCTCGCCGGCGCGCCGCTTGACGGTCTGATCATGACTGGTGCCAACCAGGAGCATGGCATCGTGTCGCGGCGCGGCACCGCCGATCCCGATATCGCGCAGCGCTTGCCGGTCGGCACGCAACTTCGCATTCTACCCAACCACGCGTGCGCGACCGGCACGCAATTCTCGGAATATCACGCGGTGTCCGGTGCGCGGCCCGCGCAACAGTGGAGACGATTCGATGGCTGGTGATGTCGTGCAAACCAATCCGGCAACCATGGCGCCGCCCGGCGGCCACTACAGCCATGCGGTGACCGCCGGCGGCTTCGTGTTCGTTTCCGGCCAGCTCCCCATTGCGCCCGACGGCGCGAAGCTCACCGACGCGCCGTTCGAGAAGCAGGCGCAGCAGGTGCTCGACAATGTCGCCGCGGCGATCCAGGGGGCAGGGAGCTCGCTCGACAGACTGACCCAGGTGCGGGTCTACGTCACCGACATCAACGACTGGCCGGCGTTCAACGCGCTCTATGCGAAGTGGACCGGCGGAGCGAAGCCCGCCCGCTGCGTCGTGCCGGTGCCGCAGTTGCACTACGGCTTCAAGATCGAAGTTGAAGCGGTCGCGGTAGCGTAGGGTGGGCAAAGCCGCGAAGCGGCGTGCCCACCATGTCGCCCCGGATAAAATTGGTGGGCCCGGCGCTGACGCGCCTTGGCCCACCCTACTTCTTCCGGTTGATCTTCGCCGTGTAATTCATGCCGCCCGCGCCGCAGCACGGGCAGTTCAGCGCCACCAGGATCGCCTGCTTGGCTTCCTCGTCGAGATCGGACTCCTCCAGCACCTCGCGCACCTGCTTCTGGAACAGGTCGTGCAGCGGCACGTTGCCGCTGGTGAAGATCTGGTCGTCTGCGCCCACTATGCCTTCAATCCCAGAAGCCTCTCGGCGTTCTTATACGCGATATCGGCCCGGATGGTCTCGTCGAGCGTCTCGGTGTCGAGCCAGTGGCCGGCCTCTTCCGCTTTCTCGAACGGGTAGTCCGCGCCGAACATGATGCGGTCCTTGCCGAGCGCCGCAATCGCGCAATTCAGCGGCTCGGCCGAGCACATGCCCGACGTGGTGATCTCGATGTTGTGCTTGATGTAGTGCGAAACCGGGTTTTTCAAACCCACATTGTAGAAATCCGGGCCGGTGCGGCTGTCGAAGCGCCAGAGGAGAAACGGCAGCGTTTCGCCCATGTGGCCGAGGCCGACACGCGCCTTCGGGAAGCGGTCGAACAGGCCTGCAAAAATCAGCCGCAGCGCGTGCGAGCCGGTCTCGAAGGTCCATTCCCAGGTGGCGCGGCGCAGCCCCGGATGGCCCTCCAGCACCGGCGCAACCGACACCGGATCGGTTGGATGGATGTAGATCAGCGTGTTGAGCGCATCGGCACGCTCCCAGAACGGCGCAAGCGAGGGATGATCGAGATATTGACCGAGCGTGTGGCCGTTGATCATGGCGCCGCAGAACTTCAGTTGTTTGACGCAGCGCTCGAGCTCGTCGGCCGCCGCCTTGGCATCCTGCATCGGCAGGTGGGCGAAGCCCGAGTAGCGATCCGGCCGCCTCTGGATCTCCTTGGCGAGAAAATCATTGCCCGCCTTGGCGGTGCGGATCGCGACAGCGACGTCGCGCTCGGCCTGCACGCCCGGACCGGCGAGCGCCAGCACCGCACGCGAGATGCCGGCCTGATCCATCGAAGCGAGCCGCATCTCGCCGAAATCGGTGTTGCGCTTCAAAAGATTCTCGCGCTTGGCGGCCGGCATGCCGGCGACCGTCGGGTCCCAGTACTCGATGAAACCCGGACACAGGAAATGCTCTTCGAGCGCGATCTTCTTGACCACGGCGTCTCCTCCCTCGCGGCGGCGTCACCGCGCCGCAGCATCTTTTGCGCTTTCGCCTGTACCGGATATTGGGCTACGCTGTACCATCATGCAAGCGGCATGGAGCCGCGGGTCCGTCGAGTCCGTTCCGAGTCATCGTCCGATGCGTCAGGCCTCCGACAAGAACCAGGTCCAGGTCATCGCCCGCGCCGCGCACATTCTGCGTGCGCTGGAAGGCGAGGACGCGGGCTTGAGCCTCGGCCAGATCGCGGCACGGGTCGGCCTCGCGCGCTCGACGGTGCAGCGGATCGTCGCCTCGCTCGAAGCCGAGAAGCTTCTGATCGCGGCGTCGCCCACCGGCCGGGTGCGGCTCGGGCCGGCAATCTTGCGGCTCGCTTCTTCGGTGCGCGGCGATTTTGTCGCCCGCGCGCGGCCCTACCTCATCAAGCTCTCCGACGAATTGCGCGAGACCGTCGATCTCGCCGCGGTGCGCCGCGACCATCTGATGTTCATCGATCAGGTGATCGGCTCGCATCGGCTGCGAACCGTCTCGGCGGTGGGCGAAACCTTCCCGCTCTACTGCACCGCCAACGGCAAGGCCTATCTCAGCGGCCTCGACGAGCCCTCGATCGAGCGGCTGATCGGCAAAAGCTACGAGGCGCGCACGCCGAACACGCTGACCAAGCTCTCGGCACTGCTCGACGACCTGCGCGGTGTGCGCAAGACCGGTATCGCCTATGACCGTGAGGAGCACACCGTCGGCATTTGCGCCGTCGGCGTGGCGCTGCACGACCCGCTCGGCAATCCGGTCGCGATCTCGGTGCCGGTGCCGAGCCAGCGCTTTCGCGAGCAGCACAAGCTGATCGCCGAGCGGCTGCTTGCCACCAAGCTTGCCATGGAGGCGGACTGGAGCGCCGCCGCCGCATAATCGCTTTCGTGCCGGCGCGGCCGCGCTGGTGAACTGCAACGACAATGCGCCGCAGGCGCAACGATCAGGAGGAACAAGCTTTGGCCAGAAAAATCCGTGGTGTGACGTTCGAGGAGAACCTCAAGAACGACATGGGGCTCGAGTTCTACAACCTGTCCCACCGGTTCGGTTATCAGTCGCCGAACTGGCCGTACTTCGAGGACGTCAAGATCGAGCGCATCCATTACATGGCGAAGTCGGGCGTGCTGTCGCAGCGCATCACCACCTCGATGCACAACACCACGCATATCGATGCGCCCGCGCACGTGGTGCAGGGGACCCCGTTCATCGACGAGGTGCCGCTGCCGCACTTCTTCGGCTCCGGCATCGTCGTGTCGATCCCGAAGAAGAAGTGGGAGCCGATCACCTATGACGATCTCGAGAAGGCGGCCGGCAAGGTGGTGCGGCCGCGCGACGTGGTGATCGTCAACACCGGCTGGCATCATCAGTATGAGGACAGCGAGGACTACTTCTGCCGCGCGCCGGGCTTCGTGCCGTCGGCCGGCGAGTGGTTCGTCGAGAAGAAGGTCAAGGTGGTCGGCCACGACACCCAGGCCAACGACCATCCGCTCGCGACCGCAATCGGCCCGCAGCGCAACGGGCCGCTGCATCCGCATCTCGCCGAGGAGTACCGCGAATGGTCCGGCGGCCGCGACTGGAAGGACGACTTCCCGGAGTGGGAGCCGGTGCACCGCATCCTGTTCAAGAACGGCATTCTCGGCATCGAGAACGTCGGCGGCGATCTCGACAAGGTCACCGGGCGGCGCTGCACCTTCGCGTTCTTCCCGTGGAACTGGGATCGCGGCGACGGCTGCATCATCCGCCTCGTCGCGATGATCGACCCGAAGGGCAAATACCGGATCGAAAGCGGAAAGAGGTTCAAATGATCGCAAAGAAGCTCAGTGAGGCGAAGGAATACGTCGCGCCGAACCATCGCGCCTGCACCACGCTGCGGCTGTTCGGCGCGGAGGCGGGCGTATCCAAGGCGATCATCGCCGGCGTGTCGCACTTCCTGCCCGGCGGCGGCGCAGGGCCCGACGCCTCTCCGCCGGAGAAAGTTTACTACGTGCTGGAGGGCGAGCTGACGGTGATCGTCAACGGCAAGGAGACGGTCCTGAAGAAGAACGACTCCTGCTACATCGGCCCGAACGAGAGCCGCGAGATCATCAACCGCACCAACGAGGTGTGCACGATCTTCGTCGCGGTCGCCTCGCCGCCGAATTGACGACGAGGGCGCAACCAACTCCGCCGTCATCGCCGGGCTTGTCCCGGCGATCCCGATGAGGCGAGCACTGTGCCCTCCTAAGCGAGATGGCCGGGACAAGCCCGGCCATGACGGGGAGAGAGCAGCGCTCATCGTGAGAGAAACGTCATGTCCGAAGACTTCCTGAAAGACCCGCTGTCGCTGTTCAGCGTCAAAGGCAAGACCGCGATCGTGACCGGGGCGACCGGTGCGCTCGGTGCCATCGCCGCAAAGACGCTGGCCGGCGCCGGTGCGAACGTCGTCATCACCGCCAACAACGCCGAAGGCCTGAAGAAGGTCGCGGCCGAATGCGTGAAGCTCGGCGGCAAGGCCGAGGTCGTGGCGAAGCGCCCAAGCTCCGAGGCGAATTGCGATGCGATCGTTCAGACCGCGGTCGACAAGTTCGGCGGCGTGGACATCCTTGTGGTCGCGTCCGGCCAGAACAAGGTGTCGAAGATCATCGATCAGAAGCCCGAGGACTTCCTCGATGTCATGGATGCCAACGTCACGCAGTCCTGGCTGATGGCGCGTGCGGCGGCGCGACAGATGATGAAGCAGGGCAGAGGCGGCAAGATCATCCTGACCTCGTCGGCGCGCGGCCTGCTCGGCCATCCGGCCGGCTATACGGCCTATTGTGCATCGAAGTCGGCGGTGGACGGCATCACCAAGGCGCTGGGCTGCGAGCTCGGCGCGACCGGCATCACCGTCAACGCGCTGGGACCGACGGTCTTCCGTTCGCCACTGACCGAATGGATGTACGCCGACGATGAGCGCGCCAAGGGCGTGCGCGCCGGGTTCCTGACACGCGTTCCGAAAGGCCGCCTCGGCGAACCGGAAGATCTGGCCGGCCCGATCCTTTTCCTCGCCTCCAAGGCGTCGGATTTCTACACCGGCCACATCCTTTACGCCGACGGCGGTTACACCGCGGGGTAGGCTGCGTGTTGGCGCGAAGCGCACTCTCGTGTCCCGGGCGCAGCGCAGCACCACAAGCGCGTTCACGCGCGTCTTCGACGCGCTATGGTGATGCGCTGCAGACCCGGGACCCCGGTTTGTTGCGGCTAACCGGGGTCCCGGATCGGCGGTGCACCGCTTCGCTGCGCTCGCGCTGCACCGCGTCCGGGACACGTGTGGAGACGTCCGAATGAGTAAAGCGCGCATTGCAGTCATCGGCGCGGGCCTGATGGGCCACGGCATCGCGCAGGTGTTTGCGCTCGCCGGTCACGACGTGACCATCACCGATTCGCACAGGCCGACGCTCGACAGCGCGCTTTCGCGCATCTCGGCCAATCTGCGCGATCTCGGCGACGACGAGACGGCGGTCGTCCGCGTGAAGCCGGTCGCCGATCTGGCCGATTGCGTGCGTCACGCCGACTACGTCGTCGAGGCCATTCTCGAAGACATGCCGCTGAAGCAGAGGACTTTCGCGGAGATCGAGCAGCACGTTCGCGCCGACACGATCCTCGCCAGCAACACCTCGGTGATGCCGATCACCGAGATCATGCAGGGGCTGAAGCATCGCGAGCGCGCGCTCGGCACCCACTGGTGGAATCCGCCGTTCCTGGTGCCGCTGGTCGAGGTGATTGCCACGCGATGGACCTCACAGGCGGCGATCGACTTCACCATGAAGCTGCACGCCGACGCGCAGAAGCAGCCGGCGCATGTGAAGAAGGACGTGCCGGGCTTCATCGGCAACCGGCTCCAGCACGCGCTTTGGCGCGAGGCGGTGTCGCTGGTCGAGCGCGGCATCTGCGACGCCGAGACCGTCGACCGGGTGATCAAGGCGGCGTTCGGGAGGAGGCTCGCGGTGCTCGGCCCGCTGGAGAATGCCGATCTGGTCGGCACCGACCTGACGCTGGCGATCCACAAGACCGTGCTGCCGGACATCGACCATCGGCCGGGCCCGTCACCGTATTTGGAGCGGCTGGTCGCAGAAGGTAAACTCGGCTTCAAAAGCGGCGAAGGCTTCCGCAAATGGAGCGCCGAGGAACAGGCGGCGCTGCGGAGCAAGGTTCTGCAACATCTGAAAAAGGCGCGAGACGCCTGAACGTTATCCAGGGAGGCGGTCATGACAAGTGTGAATCGCATCAATCGCCGTACGCTCATCAAGTCCGGCGCGGCGGCTATCGCTATGCCCGCACTGCTCAACGCCAATTCGGCGAGCGCGCAGGGGCGGGTGATCAAGATCGGCCATGTCAGCCCGAAAACCGGCCCGCTGGCCGGGTTCGGCGAGGCCGACGAGTTCATCCTGCGGCAAGTGCGCGAGGTTCTGGCACCAGGCCTGCAGAGCGGCGGCCGGACCTACCAGGTCCAGATCATTTCCAAGGACAGCCAGTCGAGCGGCAGCCGCGCCGCGGAGGTCGCGTCCGAGCTGATCCTTTCCGATAAGATCGATCTCATGGTCACCTCGGGCACGCCCGACACCACCAATCCGGTGTCCGATCAGGCCGAGGTCAACGAAGTGCCGTGCGTCGCCACCAACTGTCCGTGGCAGCCCTACTTCTTCGGTCGCAAGGGCGATCCGGCCAAGGGCTTCAACTGGACCTATCTGTTCTTCTGGGGTCTGGAGGACGTCATTGCCGCGTTCACCGCACTGTGGGATGGCACGCCGACCAACAAAGTGGTCGGCGGCCTGTTCCCGAACGACGCCGACGGCAATGCCTGGGGCGACAAGGAGCGCGGCCTGCCGCCGGCGCTCGCCGCGGCGAACTACCGGCTGATCGATCCCGGTCGCTATCAGCAGATGAACAACGACTTCTCGTCGCAGATCGCGGCTTTCAAGGCGGCGGGCGTCGAGATCGTCACCGGCGTGATGATCCCGCCGGACTTCGCCACCTTCTGGTCGCAGGCGGCGCAGCAGGGCTTCAAGCCGAAGGTCGTCACCATCGGCAAGGCGCTGCTGTTCCCCTCGGCGGTCGCAGCGCTTGGTCCGCGCGGCAACAACCTGACCACCGAAATCTGGTGGTCGCCGAACCATCCGTTCAAGTCCGGCCTCACCGGCCAGAGCTGCCAGCAGCTCGCCGACGCCTACGTCGCTGCGACGCGGCGGCCGTGGTCGCAGCCGATCGGCTTCCAGCACGCCATGTTCGAGGTGGCGATCGACGTGCTCAAGCGTGCCAAGGCGGTCGAGCCGAAGGCGATCCTCGATTCGATCGTGGCCACCAACTATCAGTCGATCGTCGGCCCGGTGCAGTGGACCGGCAAGCCGGTGAAGAACGTCACCAAGACGCCGCTGGTCGCCGGCCAATGGCAGATGAAGGGCGACAAGCTCGAGCTCGTCATCACCGCGAACCGGCCCGCGCCGAACATTCCGACCGGTGGCACCACGCAGATTCTGTCGTAGGCTGACCGAGGGACGCGATGGCCGGGTAGCAAGGTCGGCGGAGCGGTCTGACCTCGCCCGCCGGTGTCTCGGCCATCGGCGTCCGGGACGCTATCGGGAGGCGACGTGATGTCGGACGATACGAGCCTGCAGAAGCAGAAGGAAGTTTTCGCCAGGAAGCCCGAGACGACAGGCGCGTTGCCGGCGACGCGGCCGCAGAACGGTGCGGAGTATCTCGACTCGCTGCGCGACGACCGCGAGGTCTATCTCTACGGCGAGCGCGTCAAGGACGTCACCACTCATCCGGCGTTCCGCAACACCGCGCGGATGGTGGCGCGCCTCTATGACGCGCTGCACGATCCGAAACGCCAGGACAAGCTCCTGGTGCCGACCGACACCGGCAACGGCGGCATGACGCATGCCTTCTTCAAGGCGCCGAAGACGCCGCAGGAATTGCTCGCCGGCCGCGCGGCGATCGCCGAATGGGCGAAGCTCACTTACGGCTGGCTCGGGCGCGCGCCCGACTACAAGGCGGCGTTCCTCGCCACGCTCGGCGCCAATGCCGAGTTCTATGCGCCGTACCAGGACAACGCCAGGCGCTGGTACAAGTTCAGCCAGGAGCGCGTGCCGTTCATCAATCACGCGATCATCCATCCGCCGGTCGATCGCGACCGCCCGCCGAACGAAGTCGGCGACGTCTGCGCCCACGTCGAGAAGGAAACCGACGCTGGCATCGTCGTGTCGGGCGCCAAGGTTGTGGCGACCGGTTCGGTGCTGACCAACTACACGTTCGTGGCGCATCACGGCCTGATCCCGGTGCAGGACAAGAAGTTCGCCGTGGTGTTCATGGTGCCGACCAACGCGCCGGGCGTGAAATTCATCTGCCGCACGTCGTACGAGATGACGTCGACGGCGATGGGCTCGCCGTTCGACTATCCGTTGTCCAGCCGCATCGACGAGAACGACGCCGTGTTCATCATGGACAAGGTGCTGGTGCCCTGGGAGAACGTGTTCGTTTACGGCGACATGGAGAAGGCCAACAACTTCTTCCCCCGCACCGGCTTCCTGCCGCGCTTCGTGGTTCACGGCTGCACGCGGCTTGCGGTGAAGCTCGATTTCATTGCCGGTTTGCTGCTGAAGGCGACCGAGGCCGCCGGCACCAAGGACTTCCGCGGCGTGCAGGCCAACGTCGGCGAGGTGATCGCCTGGCGCAACCTGTTCTGGGCGCTGTCGGACGCGATGGTGCGCGATCCCAAGCCATGGATCGGCGATTATCTTTTGCCCAACATGGACCCCGGCAACGCCTACGCCATCATCGCCACCATGGCCTACACCAAGGTCAAGTACATCATCGAGCAGACCGTCGCCTCCGGGCTCATCTACCTGAATTCGCACGCGCGCGATTTCAAGAACCCGGAGATCCGGCCCTATCTCGACCGCTACCTGCGCGGCTCGAACGGCTACAAGGCCGAGGAGCGCGTCAAGCTGATGAAGCTTCTGTGGGACTGCATCGGCAGCGAGTTCGGCGGCCGGCACGAGCTCTACGAGATCAACTACGGCGGCTCGACCGAGGAAATCCGCCGCTATTGCCTGTTCGGCGCGCAGGCCTCGGGCAACGCCGACCGCTTCAAGGGCTTCGCCGAAGAATGCATGGCCGAGTACGACCTCGACGGCTGGACCGTGCCTGATCTGACCAACCCGGGCGAGCTCAGCTATCACGTGCTGCGCGCGGGCAAATGACGGCGCGGCGCGGTGTCGACCATCCTCGCCCTTGAGAAAATCTCCAAGCGCTTCGGCGCGGTCGTCGTGGCCAACGGCATCGACCTCTCGCTCGGCAACGGCGAGGCGCTCGGCATCATCGGCCCGAATGGTGCCGGGAAGACCACTCTGTTCGGCATGATCACCGGCACGGTCGCTCCGGACTCCGGCCGGGTGCTGTTCGACGGACGCGATGTGACGCACGAGACCCCAGAACGCCGCTGCCGCGCGGGCATCGCCCGCTCGTTCCAGATCCCGCAGCCGTTCGGCGGCATGACCGTGTTCGAGAATCTCGTGGTCGCCGCGGCGTTCGGTGGCGGCAGGCGCGAGCGCGACGTTTATGCGGCCTGCGCCGAGCTCTTGGAGCGCTGCGGGCTCGCCGACAAGGCCAACCGGCCCGCCGCAAGTCTCACCTTGCTCGACCGCAAGCGGTTGGAGCTCGCCCGCGCGCTCGCCACCAGGCCGCGGGTTCTGCTGCTCGACGAGGTCGCCGGCGGTCTGGTCGAGCATGAGACCGCGGCGCTGGTTGACCTCGTGAAGCAGGTCCGCGCCTCCGGCGTCTCGATCGTCTGGATCGAGCACATCGTGCATGCGCTGATCGCCGCGGTGGACCGTCTTGTCGTGCTGCATGGCGGAGCACTGATCGCCGAAGGTGATCCGGCCGAGGTCATCCGCCGCCCGCAGGTGGCGGAAATCTATATGGGGATCGAGGCCGATGCTTAGGGCACGCTGTCATTCCGGGACGGCCCCGCAAGCGCGTTCACGCGCGTCTGCGACGCGCTATGGGGCCGGGCCCGGAATCCAGAGCCAAGGCCAGGACGCTGCTTGTGTCTCTGGATTCCGGGCTCACGTGCCAAAGCGCGTCGAAGACGCGCGTGGACGCGCTGATGGCGCGTGCCCCGGAATGACCGCATGGAGGCAAGCCGATGCCTGATCGCCTGCTCGAAGTCCGCGCGCTCGACGCTCACTACGGCGACTTTCAGGCGCTGTTCGGCGTCACCATGGGCGTGACGGAGGGTGAGGTCGTCGCCGTGATCGGTGCGAACGGCGCGGGCAAGTCGACGTTGCTCAAAAGCATCGCCGGAGCGATGCGCTCGCGGCGCGACGCCATCTTTTTCGCGGGCGAGCCGGTTGGGCATCTGCCGGCGCACGACATGGTCGCACGCGGCATTGCGCTGGTGCCGGAGGGACGGCGACTGTTTCCGTCGCTCACCGTCGAGGAAAATCTCCTGATCGGCGGCCAACTCGGCCGGCCGGGTCCGTGGACGCTGAAGCGCGTCTACGAGCTGTTTCCGATCCTCGCCGAACGCCGTCAGCAGATCGCGCCGTCGCTGTCCGGCGGTCAGCAGCAGATGGTCGCCATCGCCCGCGCGCTGATGTCGAACCCGAAGCTGCTTCTCTGCGACGAGATCAGCCTGGGGCTGGCGCCGATCGTCATCCGCGACATCTATGCACGCATCCCGACGATCGTCGCCGAGGGCCTGTCGCTGGTCATCGTCGAGCAGGACATCGTGCAGGCGCTGAAGACCGCCAAGCACGTCTATTGCCTGCAGGAGGGCCGCGTAGCGCTCGAAGGCGAGGCGGGCTCGCTGACGCGCGAGAAAATCTCCGCGGCGTATTTCGGGGTGTGATGTGGAGTGGCTGAACACCATCCTGCAAGGCGTGCTGCTCGGCGGGCTCTACGCCATGTTCGCCGCCGGGCTGTCGCTGATCTTCGGCGTGATGCGCCTCGTCAACATCGCCCATGGCGATCTGATCGTGCTCGCGGCTTACGTCGCGCTGGTGACGGTGCAGGCGCTCGGCGTCAATCCGCTGCTTTCGCTCGTCATCGTCGTGCCGGTGATGGCGCTGATCGGCTACGTGATGCAGCGCGGCCTGCTCAATCGCACGCTCGGCGACGATCTCTTGCCGCCGCTGCTCGTGACCTTCGGTCTCTCGATCATCATCCAGAACGGCCTGCTCGAGATCTTCACCGCCGACAGTGTCAAGCTGAACGCCGGTCCGATCGAGGTCGCTAGCCTTCCGGTCGGCGGCGGGCTTGCGGTCGGTGTGCTGCCGCTGATCCAGTTCGCACTCGCGGTCGCCATCATCGGCGGGCTGCAATGGCTGTTCTACCGCACCGCCCTCGGCCGCGCCTTCCGTGCCACGTCGGATGACCAGTCCGTCGCCCAGCTCATGGGCCTCAACAACGCCCATGTGTTCGGGCTGGCGATGGCGCTGTCGCTCGCGATCGTCGCCGTTGCCGGCGTGCTGCTCGCGGTGCGCGCCAATTTCGACCCGGCGATCGGCCCGGCGCGTCTCATTTTCGGCTTCGAGGCCGTGATCATCGGCGGGCTCGGCAGCATGTGGGGCACGCTCGCCGGCGGAATCATCCTCGGCGTGGCGCAGGCGATCGGCGCCAAGCTCGACCCCGGCTGGAACCTGCTCGCCGGCCACATCGCCTTCTTGATCGTTCTCGCCATTCGGCC
The DNA here is from genome assembly GCA_019746135.1 of Xanthobacteraceae bacterium. Lineage (GTDB taxonomy): Bacteria > Pseudomonadota > Alphaproteobacteria > Rhizobiales > Xanthobacteraceae > Z2-YC6860. The sequence goes on along the minus strand of JAIESI010000021.1, from coordinate 22,021 downwards.
GCAAGGCCTGTTCCCGAAGGTGCAAGGGTGAGTGGCGCATGAGCGACATCCGCGTCGAGCACGCGAGCCGATCGAGCCGCATCGGCACGGCGATCGTTGCCGTCGCGGTCGTGGCCCTTGCCGCCGCGCCGTGGTGGGCAGACCGCGCCAGCCTGCGGCTTCTGTCCGAAATCTACGCCTACGTCGCGCTCGCGAGCCTCTGGAATCTGCTGGCGGGTTACGCGGGTCTCGTCTCGGTCGGCCAGCAGGCTTACGTGGGGCTGGGCGCCTATGTGCTGTTCGCGCTGGCGATGCTCTTGGGGATGCATCCGCTGGCCGCCATTCCGCTCGCCGCGCTGGCGGCCGCAATCGTTGCGATCCCGGTCGCAGCGCTGATGTTCCGCCTGCGCGGTCACTACTTCGCCATCGGCACCTGGGTGGTGGCCGAGGTGTTCCGGCTCATCGCCTCGCAGGTCGCGGCGCTCGGCGGCGGCTCCGGCACCAGCCTGCCGATCCCGGTGGTGCTGTCGATCGCCGCGAGCCGGCAGATGCGCGAGTTCACCATCTACTGGATCGCACTGGCGCAAGCGGTCGTGATCCTCGCCGCCATCGTCTGGCTGCTTCGCTCGCGCTACGGCCTCGCGCTCACCGCGATCCGCGACAGTGAGGTCGGCGCGCGCTCGAACGGCGTCGACGTCGCGCGCATCAAATACGCGGTCTATGTCGCGGTCGCCTTCGGCACCGCCATGGTCGGCGCGCTGATCTTTTTGCAGAAGATCCGCATCTCCCCGGATACAGCCTTCTCGGTCAATGACTGGACCGCGTTCGTCATCTTCATCACCGTGATCGGCGGCATCGGCCGGATCGAAGGTCCGATCATCGGCACGGTCGTGTTCTTCCTGCTGCGTCAAACGCTCGCCGATCTCGGCGCGATCTACCTTCTTATTCTCGGCGTCGTCGCCATCGCCGTGATGCTGAAGGCGCCCAAGGGCATCTGGGGCCTGATCGCCGACCATTACGGCTGGCAGGTGTTCCCGCTGCAGCGACGGTTGGTGGTGGGCAAACGCTGACTTGCGGGCTGAGGCGGCGTTTGCGCTGACGCGTCAGAACGCATATTTTCCGCTCAAACGCCGCAACCGTTCAGGGACTTACCATGACCCAGATCCGCTCCATGTCGCAGCCCACGGTCCGCCGCCCCGGCGAACTCGGCGTGCATTCCCTCGACCATTTCAACTTCGTCGTTCCCGACGTGGCGGCGGCCGAGAAGTTCTACGGCCTGTTCGGCCTGAACACGAAGGAAGAGGACGGCAAGCTCGCGCTCTACACCCACGGCCATCCGCACCGCTGGGGCGTGGTGTCGGAGGGCGCGCGCAAGAAGTTCACCTACGTCTCGTTCGGCGCGTTCGAGGACGACATGCCGCGCTTCCGCGAACGGCTGGAGAAGATGCGGATCGACCGGCTCGACCCGCCCAAGGGCTTCGAGTCGAACGGGCTCTGGTTCCGCGATCCCAACGGGATCCTCGTCGAAATCCGCGTCGCCGAGAAAAGCTCGCCCAACGAGAAGAGCGTCTTCACCATGAAGGGCGGCGAGGCCGGCATGCCGAACGCGCCGAGCCGCAGCAAGGTGCACACCGTGCAGCCGCGCCGGCTCGCGCATGTGCTGCTGTTCGTCCCGGACATTCCCAAGGCCATTGCCTTCTATCGCGACGTGCTGGGGATGCGGCTCTCCGACCGCTCGGGCGATCTCATTGCCTTCATGCACGGCATCCACGGCAGCGACCATCACATGATCGCCTTCGTGAAGTCGGACGGCCCGGGCCTGCATCATCTGAGCTGGGACGTCGGCTCGATCAACGACATCGGCGTCGGCGCGAACCACATGGCCGACAAAGGCTTCGCCTACGGCTGGGGGCTCGGTCGCCACGTGCTCGGCTCGAACTACTTCCACTACGTGCGCGATCCGTGGGGCAGCTATGCGGAATACTCCTGCGACATCGACTACATCCCGGTGACGCAGGACTGGAAGGACGGCGACCATCCGCCGGAGGATTCGTTTTACATGTGGGGTCCGGCCGTGCCCGAGGACTTCGCGCACAATTTCGAAGCGACGAAGTAGGGCGACAAGCGGGTCGTGCTTCGCTAGGCTTGCGGTTAAAGCGCCGCACGGAGCCAGGCATGGGCTACACGCTTCAGCAGTTCTGCGCCGACCATCACGCGATTCTCACCTCGGGAACGCGGCTCTCTGCGGCGCTGCCGCAGATCGCCGAGAAGCTTTCCGTGCTGCTGAAGAACCCGGATTTCGTTGCCGAGACCTTCAGCGACGACACGCCGGCCGGCCGCCGCACGCTGCATCACGACCAGGACACCGACGTCTACGTGCTCGCGCATGTTTACGAAGGCCCGAAGAAGGGCAGCCCGCACAATCACGGCGCGTCGTGGGCGGTGTACGGCACGGCGCGCGCGGTGACCAACATGACCGAGTGGCGGCGCACCAATCCGGAGAGCGAGGAGCAGGCTGTGCTCGAGCCGGTCGAACATTACGCGCTCGGTCCCGGCGAGACCCGCGCCTACGGTCCAGGCGTGCTGCACTCGACCGAGCATCCGCGCAAGGCCTGGGTGATCCGCGTCACCGGCACCGATGTCGATGCGATCCCACGCTTCCGTTACAAGCCCGAGCGTGACCGCATCGTCGAGAAGGCCTGAGATGGCGTTGAAATTCCGCGTCGAGTTGGTGTGGGAGGACGAGAAGGACCGTGCCTCGTCGATCTATCTGACCGGCGACGGCCGCGTCATCCTGCAAGGCCGCGCGGTGACCGCCGCCGAGCGCGACACGCTGTCGCTGCCGCGCGAGGGTGACATGATCAGCGTGGATCGTAACCTGATCCGCGCGATCAAGGAGATGTTATAGGTCCGCCCAGACGACGGGAGCCGCACATGTTCCTCAGGAATTACTGGTACGTCGCTGCGATGACGCCGGAGGTCGGCCGTAAGCCGCTCCGCCGGATCATCATGAACGAGCCGGTGGTGATGTACCGCACCGAGGACGGCACGCCGATCGCACTCGAGGACCGCTGCCCGCACCGCCGGGTGCCGCTGTCACTCGGCAAGCTCGTCGGCGACGACGTGATCCAGTGCCACTATCACGGCCTGCGCTTCGATCGCACCGGCGCCTGTGTGTGCGTGCCCGGCCAGGATATGATCCCGGCGACCGCGCGGGTCAAAAGCTATCCGCTGGTCGAGCGCTACAAGTGGCTGTGGATTTGGATGGGGGATCCGGCGCAGGCCGATCCCGCAAAAATCCCGGACTATCACTGGTTCGATGACCCGAACTGGGGTGCGGCGCAGGACTACCTGCACGCCCAGTGCAACTGGCAGTACATCAACGACAATCTCTTGGATCTCACGCATCTTGCCTTCGTGCACGAGACCACGATCGGCAACATGGCGCTGGTGGAGCATGCGTCGGTGCGGGTGCAGCGGACGCCGACGGGCGTCCAGGTGACGCGTTGGACCATCGATCAGCCGGGGCCGCCGGCGTTCGTGAAGCTTGGCGGCTTCACCGGCAACGTCGATCGCTGGCAGATCATTGATTTCATGCCGCCGTCCTACATCCGTCTCGACGTCGGCGCGACCCCGACCGGCACCGGCGCGCCGGAAGGCCGAAGGGTGGGCGGCATCGAGATGCGCAATCTCAACGCGATGACGCCGGAGACCGAGACCACGACGCACTATTTCTGGGGCCAGGCGCACGACTTCGAGCCGCATAACAAGGACATGACCGCGCGCGTGTTCGCGCAGATCAAGACCGCGTTCCTCGAGGATGTGATCGTGTTCAGCGCGCAGCAGGAGAACGTCGACCTCGATCCCGACGCGCCGCAGGTCGACATCAACGCGGATTCCGGCGGCATCCAGGCGCGCCGTATCGTCGCCAAGCTCTATGCGGAAGAGCAGGCGGCAATTGCTGCGCGGGCAACGGCGGCAGAGTAAGTCTCGGTCATCCGGGCTCACGCGCTTCGCGCACGCCCCGGAATGACCGCCGATGAATTTACGGCTTGCCGTTCAACAACCAGCCGAACTTCTCGCGCGCCTTTTTCGCCACCTCCGCGCTCGGCGTGTTGGTCGGCGGGAACTTGTCGCGCCAGGACCAGGGCCGGCAGGCGTCGATGATCGCGACCGAATGGGTCATGTCGCCTCTGGCGCGCTTGTCGGGTGAAAGCCGCGGATCGGCAGGCGAGTCCCACGAGCCCTCGATGAACTGGATCGACTCCTTCGGATCGGTGCGCGTCAGCATCGCCCAGAGGAGGTGGTCGAGGTTGGTCACGTCCACGTCGTCATCCACCACCACGATGTACTTCGACGCATAGGCCGACGCGCCGCATTGCGCGGCGATGTGGCCCGCTTGCACCGCGTGCCCCGGGTAGCGCTGCTTGATGGCGACGCCGTGGAACATGCGCGCGCCGCCGATCTCGTGGCACCACACCTGCGTCACGCCCGGCACGCCGGCATTGGCGATGTTCTGCTTGATGGTCGCTGAGCGCATCACCGCGCGATAGCGCGCCATCTCGTCCGGTCCGCCGCCCATCGGCGGCACGCCGAGCAGGATGGGATCGTTGCGGTGATAGATCGCCTTGATGTCGAGCACGGTGCAGGGCTTGGCGCCGCCGGCATAGTGTCCGGTCCATTCGCCGAACGGGCCTTCGACCACGCGCTTCTCCGGCGTGACATAGCCCTCGAGCACGATCTCGGCATGGGCCGGAAACGGCAGCCCGGTGACCTTGCCCTTCACCATCTGCATCGGCTTGCCGCGCAAGCCTCCCACCACGTCGATCTCGAACACGCCATAGGGCGCTTCCAGCCCGCCATAGAAGAAGCACAACGGATCGCCGCCGAGCACCATCGCCACCGGCATGGCTTCGCCGCGCTTGAGATATTTCTCGTAGTGGATTGCGGCGTGATGGCCCGCCGCCATCAGGATGCCGACCGAAGTCTTGTCGTGCACCATCGCGCGGTATGCGCCGGCGTTGAGCCAGTTTTCCTCCGGGTCGCGGGTGATGCTGTAGGTGCCGGTGCCGATGTAGCGGCCGCCGTCGAGCTCGTGCCAGACCGGCGAGGGGAACTTGGTGACGTCCATCGCGTCGCCGGTGATGACATTCTCGAAGATCGGCCCGTGCTCGACGATCTGGTGCGGAATCGGCTTGTTGTCCTTGAGGTAGGCTTCGCGGAAGGCGTCGCTCAGCTCCCATTTCGTCAGGTGATCGGGAAAGCCGAGCGTCATGTTGCGGCGCACCCCGGCGAACATGTTGAGCAAAACGCGAAAGCCTTTTGGGCAGCCCGGTACCTCGTCGAACACCACGCAGGGACCGTCCTCGGCGCGCAGGATCGCCTCCGCGGCAAGCCCGATGTCCTCCTGCCAGTTCGCGCCCTTGACGTTGCGCACCTCGCCGAGCAATTCAGCCCGCGCCAGCCATTCGCGCAGGTCGTCATAAGCGATGCGGGCAGTGACGTTGCTCGTATCGTTCATGGTATCCGATGCCCGCCTGAATCTGCCTTACGCGTTCGGTTCGTCGATGACGCTGACGTGTCCGACCACAATCCGCCAGCCTTCGGGGCAGCGCACCCAGGTCTGCGTCATGCGGCCGACCTTACCCGGCGCTGTGGCGCGATGAAACAGCGTCGAGGCCATCGCGAAATCGCGGCCGAATGTCGTGATGACCGTCTTCGACAGTGTCCGCATCAGCCCCGCGGGTGATCGCGCGGCGCGGAAGGCCTCGATCTCCTTGTACCCATAGAGGTTCTCGGTTGCGCCATAGCGGACCGTACGCGGATCGTCGCGGAACATGGCATCGAGCGTCTCGACATCATTGGTCACGAGCGCCTTTTCGTACCGCTCGAAGGCCATCCGGACCTCCGCCATCACTTCCGGAAGATCGATGTCCATGGTTGCTCCCGGCCGGGTTGGCCTCACTTCTGCTCGGCGATGCGGCGCGCGGTCGGCGCCCATTGCTTGACCTCGCGCTGCATGAACGCGGTCATCTCGTCGGGCGCCATCGCCTTGGTCTGAACCATCTCGGTTTCGAGGTGCTTCTGCACATCGGGAACGGCCATCGCCTTGTTCACCGCGGCGTTGAGCTTCTGCACGATGTCGCGCGGCAGACCGGCCGGTCCCGAGAGCGAATACCAGGTGGTGACCACAAGCTCGGGGTAGCCCAATTCAACGAGCGTCGGCACGTCGCCGAATTCGGCGATGCGCCTTTCCGACGAGATCGCCAGCGGCTTCAATTTGCCGGCGAGGATATGCGGCCGCGTGGTCGACAGCGTCATGCTGCCGACCTTCACATGGCCCGCCACCAGATCCTGGATCGCCGCGCCGCCGCCGCGATAGACCACGTGCACGAGCTTCACCTTCTCCTTGTCGGCCACGTATTCCGCCACCGTGTTGCCGACTGAGCCGATCGCCGGCGAGACGTATTGCACGGCCTCCGTCCCGCTCTTCATCAGCGCCAGCAACTCCTTGAAGCTTGCAACGCCGAGCGACGGATGGACGGCGAACACGTTGGGCGGCCCGCCGAGATAGGCGATGTGGGTGAAGTCCCTGATCGGATCGATGGTCCATTTGTTCATCGGCGGCGCAAGCACGTGCGACGGCATGCCGGAGATCTGCAGCGTGTAGCCGTCGGGCGCCGCGCGCGCGACCGCCTCGGTGCCGATCAGCCCGCTGCCGCCGGTGCGGTTCTCGACGAAGAACTGCTGGTTGAAGGCCTTGCTGAGCTGGTCGGCGAACACGCGCCCGAGCAGGTCGTTGGCACCGCCGGCGGCGTAGGCGACGACGATGCGAATCGGTTTGTCGGGCCATTCGGCCTGCGCCGGACCGCTGGCCGTGGCCGCAACGATCAGGGCGGCAAGGCTCAGAGCTGCGCGGCGCATGATGTCTCTCCCATCCCGGACGCTTATTGTTGATGCGCATCATAGCGCATCCATCGCATCCGTGCGGGAGAGGCCGCCGGGCTCTACTGCGTCGGCTTCATATCGACCAGCTTGGCGATCGAGGCGAGCTTGTCCTGAAGCTCCTTGATGCCGGCGGCGAACTCCTGCGGCCCCCGCAGGTCGACCACCTGTCCGGTCGTCTGCAGGCGCGGCGGGATGGATGGATCGGCCTCGACCACCGCGCGGACGTCGGCCGCAATCTGGTCGCGCACCGCGGTCGATATGGTCTTGGGACCGAACACGCCCTGGATGCTTTCCATCGTCAGGCCCGGATAGCCGGCTTCGGCCACGGTCGGGACGTCGGGGAGGCTTGGGACGCGCTTTCGGCTGGTGACGGCCAGCACCCGGATTTTTCCGGCCTGGGCCAGCGGGTACATGCTGGCGAGCGACGACAGCAGGAACTGGACGCGACCTTCGCCAACGTCGGCCGGCGCCTGCATGATGTCGCGATAGGGCACCTTGGCGACCTTGAGATTTTCGGTCTTGAGCAGACCCGACAGCAGGAAATCGCCATTGCCCGCGGCGGCCGTCGAGTTGTGCTTGTCGGGCTCGGCGCGCAGGAGCTCGATCATCTCGCGCAGCGTCGTGGGCTTCATCGACGAAGGAATGCCGATGGCGAGGATGGTCGCAGTGACATTGACGACCGGGATCAGATCCTTGTCGGCGTCGTAGGTCACCTTTGCGTGGGTGAAGGGATGCGTCGCGAAGGTGCCGACCGGAAAGTACAGGAGCGTGTGATCGTCGTTCGCCGAGAGGAAGGTGTTGATGGCGACCATGCCGTCGCCGCCGGCCTTGTTCTCGACCACCACCGGCTTGCCCCAGCGCGTTGCGAGCTTGTCGCCGACCAGGCGGGTGGTGATATCGGCCCCGCTGCCGGGCCCGAACGGCAGCAGGAACTTCACCGCGCGTTGCGGGTAGCTCTGCGCCGAGGCCTGAGCCGCCGAGATGCACACGGCGAGCGACGCTGCGAGGATCACTCCAGATCGCATCAAGTTCTTCTCCATTCTTGAATTGTATTTGTTGCTGATGTTGCCCGTCCGACGTCGGTTCAGGGCGAGCGGCGCGCTACTGCGTCGCCGCCTTCATCCCAAGCACCTTGGCGATGCCGTCGAGCTGATCGCGCATTTCCTTGATGCCGGCGGCGAACTCGGCCGGCCCGCGAATATCGACCACCTGGCCGGTGGCCTGCAACTTCGAGGCGATATTGGTGTCGCCCGCGACGGCCGCCCGCACGTCGGCGGCGATCTGCTCGCGCAGCGCAAGCGGCATCCCGCGCGGCCCGAAAATGCCGCCGATGCTTTCCATCTCCAGCGCCGGGAAACCCGCCTCGCGCACGGTCGGAACGTCCGGTGCGCTCGGGGCGCGCTGACGCCCGGTCACCGCCAGCACCTTGATCTTGCCGGCCTGCATCAGCGGTGTCACGATCGCGAGCGACGAGGACAACAGCTGGATGCGGTTCTCGGCGAGATCGTTCGGCGCCTGCAGGATATCGCGATAAGGCGTTTTGGCGACCTGCAAGCCGTTGCTCTTGAGAAAGCCGGACATCAGGAAATCGGCGTTGCCGTTGGCGGCCGCCCAATTGTACTTGTCCGGGTTGGCGCGCAGCAGCGCGACGAGATCGCGCAGCGAGCCGGCGTTCATCGCGTTTGACGTCGTCGCAGCGAGAAACAGCGAGGTGACATTGCTGATCGGCAGCAGGTCACGCTCCGCGTCATAAGGCAGCTTGTCCTTCTCGTAAGGGTGGACCGCGAAGGTCCCGACCGGAACCCACAGCAGCGTATGATCGTCGTTCGCGGCGATGAACGCGTTGATCGCGACGAGACCGTCGCCGCCAGGCCGGTTCTCGATCACCGCAGGCTTGCCCCAGCGCGCGGCGAGCCGGTCGGCGACCAGGCGCGCGGTGATGTCGGTGCCGCTCGCCGGTCCGAATGGCAGGATGAATTTGACCGTGCGCTGCGGATAGCTTTGCGCGTGAAGCTCCGCTGCGCCGCCGGACAGGATCAGTACGAGCGCGAGTGCCAGTTTCCGGATCATGCTGTCCCCCGTGGTTGTTGCGCCAAGCTTAGAGGCCCGTTCCGTACCGGGGTAGAGGAACCGGGTTGCGGCATATCGGCCGTGCCGGAAATGCAAGTGCGGCAAGCTGCTACTTTGCCGCGCGGATCAGCGTCAGCAGCCGCTCCGGCGTCAATGGCAGATCGCGGATGCGGACGCCGAACGGTTGCAAAGCATCCTCGACCGCGGACACGATCGCGGCGGGCGCGGCGATGGTGCCGCTTTCCGCCGCGCCCTTGACGCCGAGCGGGTTGAGCGGCGTCGGCGTCTCCATGTGCACGACCTCGATGCGCGGCACGGTGTCGGTGCTCGGCAGGAGATAGTCGCCGTAGGTCACGGTCTGCGGCTGGCCCTCGCCGTCGAAGCGCATCCATTCGAGGAGCGTGGCGCCGATGCCGTGCGCGACCGCGCCCATCACCTGGCCGTCGACGATCATCGGATTGATGATGCGGCCGCTGTCGTGGACCACGACATAGTTGACGAGTTGCACCGCGCCGGTTTCGGGATCGACTTCCGCTTCGCAGATATGCGCGCCGTTGCAGTAGGTCAGGGCCGGCGCGGGAAAATCCACGGACGAGGCGAGCCCCGGCGTCACGCCGTTCGGCAGCGCGAAGCCCGGCACGCCGCCGATGGCATGGGCGATCTGCGCCAGCGTCTTGCGCAGCTGCGGCACGCCTTTGACCTGCACCGCGCCGTCCTTCAGCTCGAGGTCCTGCTCGGAAGCCTCCAGCATTTCGGCCGCGGCCTTCAGCGCCTTGTCGCGCACCTCGATGGCGGCGCGATGCACGGCGTTGCCCGCGGTCACCGCCTGCCGGCTCGCGAACGCGCCGAAGCCCATCGCGGTGCCTGCGGTGTCGCCGGCGACCACGGCGATGCTGTCGGGCGGCACGTTCAGCACGCCGGCCGCAAGCTGCGCCAGCATCGACTTGGTGCCCTGGCCCTGCGCGCTCGCGCCGGTGGTGACGACAACTTTTCCGGACGCGCCAATGCGCAGGCTCGCGCTCTCGAACGGGCCGCGCCCGGTGGCCTCGACGTAGTTCGCAAGGCCGAGCCCGACATAACGGCCTTCGCGCCGCGCCTTCGCTTGCCGCGCCGGAAAATCCGCCCAGCCGGCGGCTTGCAACGCGCGGCGCTGGCACTCCGGATAGTCGCCGCTGTCGTAGGTCATGGTCGAGCCGTCGCGCTGCTTGATCGGCGTCGGATACGGCATCTGCGACGGCTCAATCATGTTGCGGCGGCGGATTTCGTCACGCGGCACGTCGAGCTTTGCGGCGATCGCGTCGAGCAACCGTTCCATCACGTACATGCCCTGCGGCCGGCCGGCGCCGCGGGTCGGCGCGCACGGCACGAAGTTGGTCAGGCACCAGTTGATGTCGAGCCGATAGGCCGGCAGCACATAGGGCCCGACCACGTTGGTGCCGGCGTTGTAGGCGAGCGCCACGCCGTAGGGCGTGCAGGCGCCGTGGTCGTGGCACAGTCGTCCCCGGAGAGCAAGGAGCCGGCCGTCGGCGTCCAACGCCGCCTCCATGTCCCAGTCCTGGTCGCGTTCGCCGACCGCGGCGACGAAATTCTCTCTCCGGTCCTCGATCCATTTCAGCGGCCGGCCGAGCACCAGCGCGGCGGCCGGCAGCGCCAGCTCCTCGGGATGGAACGCGGCCTTCGGCCCGAAGCCGCCGCCCGAATCGGGCGCGACGACGCGGATGCGGCTTTCGGCCGTGCCGAGCGCCGCCACCAGAATCTGCTTGGCCCGGTGCGGCATCTGCGTGTTGGCGTAGATCGTCAGCGTCTCGTCCACCGGATCGGGCCGCACCGCGATGCCGCGCGTCTCGATCGAATGGCCGCCGCCCTTGTGCAGCCGGTAGCGCATCCTTGATGCGGTGCGCGGCCCTGGCAAAGGCACCATCGACGTCGCCGTAATCGATGCTCTGCCGCGCCACGAGATTGTCCGGGCAATCCATCCGCGCCTTCGGCGCGCCGGGCTTGAGGCCGTCGAACGGATCGGTGACGGCGGGCAGCGGCTCGATGTCGAGCGCGATCAGCGGCAGTGCGTCCTCGGCGAGGCGCCGCGACTGTGCCACGACCATAGCGATAGGTTCGCCGACATATGTCGCTTCGTCCTTCACCAGCATCTGCGGATCGACATCGAAGCGGATCGCTCCGGACGGCAGCGCCTGCGGAATGCGGTCGGACGTGAGCAGCGGACGCAGCTCGGCGAAGGTCAGCACCGCATGCACGCCGGGTTGCGCGCTGGCCGCGCTCGCGTCGATGCGTTTCACCCGTCCGTGCGCGACGGGGCTTCTCAGGAACGCCACATGCAGCGCATCCGGTATCGGCAGATCGTCGACGAACCGGCCTTCCCCGCGCAGCAGCGGGCCGTCCTCGATCCGGGTCATGCGCCGGCCGATGAGCTGATCCGATGGGACGCCGTGACCGCTCCCGCCCGCCGCATCCATGTTGTATGACTTCCACCTGAAACCCGGTGCGATATGGCCGGGGCCGACAATGTAAGGGAGGATTTCATGGAGCGCATCCCGCAACCGATCATGGACAAGCGCGGCGAGCCGCATATGAAGCGGTTCGAGGATCAGCGCTGGGTGCTCGACAACATCGTGCGCTCGAACGGCATCGACTGGGACCAGCCGCGCTCGATCTACATCTCCGGCCCCTGCGGCATGGAAGGCCAGGCCGACATCGCCGGCGTCCGCGAGCGCGTCAAGAAGATGGCCGACATCGCGCCGGCCTTCGAGGCGGTGGCGGTGCGGCGCGAGGCGAAAGCGAAAGCCGCGGAAGAGACCGGCAACAAGGTGACGGCGCGCGACAACTACTTCATGTCGGCGGTGTACTGGGGCGCGGCGCAGTGGCCGTATGACCAGAACGACGAGGCGAACGTCGCCTGCCACCTGAAGAAGCGCGAGAACTATACGAAGTACGCAGGCCTCGCCGACCACAAGATCGAGGCGGCGTGGATCCCGTTTAAGGACACGGCGCTGCCGGCCTGGTTCCACCTGCCGCCCGGCTACAGCGGCGGCAAGCTGCCGGTGGTCATCAACGTGCCCGGCATGGACAGCTACAAGGAGATCCAGACCGCGCTTTACGGCGACCGCTTCCTCAACCGCGGCTTTGCCGTGCTCAACATCGACGGGCCCGGCCAGTACGAGTCGCCGATGCTCGGCATCTATTTCTCGATGGACAACTGGGTCGCGACCGGCAAAGCGGTGTGCGACTGGCTCGCCAAGCGGCCCGAGGTCGACATGAGCAAGGTCGTGCTCTCAGGCACGAGCTTCGGCACCTTCTTCGGCACCATCGCGGCCGCCCACGAGCCGCGCATCTCGGCCTGCGCGGTGATCTCGGTCTGCCACGAGCCCGGCTGCCACACGATCTTCCAGGAGGCGTCGCCGACCTTCAAGAAGCGCTTCATGTACATGTCCGGCATCACCGACGAGGCCGAGTTCGACAAGATGCGCCAGGGCATGACCTGGGAGGGCCACGCCGACAAGGTGAAGTGCCCGTATCTCTGCGTCGCCGGCGAGTGGGACGAGCTGTCGCCGGTCGAGCACTCGCACCGGCTGGTCGCGGCGGTGAAGGGACCGAAGCGGATGGTGGTGTACCAGGAGTCGCGCCACTCCGTCGGCAATGTGCCGGCGGCGAACCTCGGACCGTTCCCGCCGATCATGGTGGCCGACTGGCTCGCCGACCGCGTCGCCGGCAAGCCGTTCCCGAGCGAGCAGTGGTACGTGCGCGGCAACGGCGCGATCGAGAAGAAGCCGCTTTAAGACTCCGCAGCGGGGCACAGCTTGCGCCCCGCACTCCGCCGGCATCGCCGGGCTTGACCCGGCGATGCACGAGCAAGTGCGTCAAATACAAATCGTAAGGGTGTCCTCGCTGCGCCATCGCATGGACCCGCGGGTCAAGCCCGCGGGTGACGGCCGGTGGGTGAGGCTGCGGCCTGCGCTACGCCTTCTCCGTCCACTCGATGTGGGCCTTGATCGCCTTCTTCTGTTCGTCGACCCAGCCGTGCGGCTTGGCCTTCTCGATCATCGTTCCGAGATTGCCCTGCCACGTCGCGTCACCGGCCACCTCGGCGCGCTCCCGCAGCGCCTTCTCATAGATCCAGGCGGTGGCCTGGTCCGGCAGCTCGGCCGTGCCCGTGAGCGCGCGCCGCGCCTGGTCGAGCCGCGCAGGCCCGCCCTCGACGACGAGCTTGAAGGCGCGGAAGTTGTCGCGATCCTCAAGCGACACGCTGCCGTCGGCGGCGACTTTGACGAACATGGCGATTTCCTTTCAGAACGGGTTTTCGCCGCTCAGCGTCGGCACGTCGAAGGTGTTTAGCACCGTCGACACCATGCTGTAGAGCCCCGCGATTGAAACGATCTCGATCGTGTGCTCGACGCCGAATTGCTTCAGCAGCCGGTCGTAGGTCGCCTGGCTCAGCGGCTTGTGCTCGAGGAGCTCGGTTGCGGCGTCATAGACCAGCCGTTCGTCGTCCGCCTTCAGGTCCGGCTTGCGCCGGTGCCGGATCGCATCGATGACGTCCGGCGAAAGCCCCGCGGCAGCCGCCGGTCCCACGTGCTGCGACCAGGCGTACTGCGCCGACCAATGCCGCGTCACGATCAGCACGATCAGCTCGTAGAGGCGCTTGTTGATCGAGCCGTTCTCGCGCAATGACAGCGTCAACTGGTTGGCCGCGTCGCAGACCGCCGGCGTGTGCAGCCAGATCGCGAATGGCCCGCTCACCCTGCCGTTGCGGGTGCTGGCGAGCATGTCATGCAGCGCCTTCTGCTCGGGCGAAAGCTTCTCCACCGGCAGCGGGTCGAGACGGGCCACGGCGTTCCTCCGGAAATGTTTGCGGTTGTCAGACGTTGAGCGGCGCGAGCGTCGGCTTGCCGCGGATCATGTCGGCAGCCTTCTCGGCGATCATCATCACCGGTGCATTGATGTTGCCGCTGATCAGGTCGGGCATCACCGAGGCGTCGATCACGCGCAGGCTTTCCACTCCGCGCACGCGAAGATGCGGGTCGACCACCGCGGTCTCGTCGTTGTCGTGGCCCATCTTGCAGGTGCCGGCGGGGTGATGCAGCGTGATCGCGGTGTTGCGGATGTGGTCGTCGAGCTCCGCGTCCGAGCGGGCCGGCGTCAGCTCGCCGGCGTTGAACGGCGCAACCTGCGGCCGGTTCATGATGTCCTGCATCAGCCGCATCCCGGCGCGCAGCGTCTTCCATTCGCGCTCGGTCGACATGAAGTTCTGCCTGATGCGGATCGGCGCCGCCGGATCGGCCGACGCCAGCATCAGCTCGCCGCGGCTTTCCGGATGCAGCATGATGACGCGGCCGCCGAACGCGTCCTGATAGGGCTTGCGGAACGGCTGAAAGTAGGGATGCGCCGTCAGCGGCGCGCCGGCGAGCAGGAGCTGCACGTCCGGCACCACGGAATCCGAATACAGGCGCGCGAACGCCGCCATGCCGCCCGGGATGTCGCTGGCGACGCTGGTGCCGCCGAAGAGATAAGTGTCGGCGAGTGCGATGGCGATGCGGTCGAGCCGCATCGAGCGGTGGACAGTGCCGGGCGACGTGCGCTGGTATGACAGCATCGCCGTGACGTGATCCTGCAGGCTCCGGCCGACGCCGCGCAGCGGCACCTGCGTCTGGATGCCGACCGCGCCGAGCTTGTCGGGGTCGCCGATGCCGGACAGCATCAGCACCTGCGGCGAGTTGATCACGCCGCCGGCCAGCAGCACCTCGCGGTGGGTGCGAACCATGCGCATCTCGCCGCCGTGCCGGTATTCGACGCCCACGGCGCGGGCGCCTTCCAGCACGATCCGCGTCACCAGCGCGCCGGTCTCGACCGTGAGGTTTTCCCGCTCCAGCGCCGGCCGCAGATAGGCGACCGCGGCGCTGCACCGCCGGCCGTCGCGGATCGTGTTCTGGTTGCGGCCGATGCCTTCGTTGTGGCCGCTGTTGAGGTCGTCGTTCCATTTCAGGCCCGCGGACGTGCTCGCCGCGGTGTAGGCGTCGGTCAGCGGATCCTCGAAGGTCGACCAGCACGTGCCGAGCGGGCCCGCGCCGCCGCGATGCGCGCTCGGGCCTTCTTCCCAGGTTTCCTGCTTCTTGAAATAGGGCAGTGCGTGCGCGTAGGACCACTGCGGCAGGCCGTTTGTGGCCCAGCGGTCGTAGTCGCCGCGGTGGCCGCGCGAATAGGTCATGGCGTTGATCGAGGACGAGCCGCCGATCACCTTGCCGCGGGCGCATTCGATCCGGCGGCCGTTGAACTGCGGTTCGGGCTCGGTGAAGTACATCCAGTCGTGCAGGCGGTTGGTGAGGATCTTGCCCCACGCCAGCGGAATGTGGATCCAGGGGTCGCGGTCCCATCCGCCCGCTTCCAGCACCAGCACGCGGGTGTCGCGATCCTCGCTGAGCCGGTTGGCCAGCACGCAACCTGCAGACCCGGCACCGATGATGACGTAGTCGTAACTCTTGGCCACGGCCATCCCCGGACGCCCCAAACCGACGGGCAAGATTGGCGCAAGCCGGACGGCAATGCTAGGCCTTGGAAGTTGAACCGTTCTTGAGGGCAGAACAAGCCATGAGCACAGCGGCAGGGCCGGTCGATCGCGACACGCTGGAGGATCTCGCGGCGGCGAGCCGCATTCTCGCCGATCAGGGCGTGTTCGACGCGGCGGGGCACGTCTCGATGCGGCATCCGGGCCGCGCCGATCGCTTTTTGATGTCGCGCTCGCTCGCGCCGCAGATGATCACGGCCGACGATATCATGGAATTTGATATCGACAGCAATCCCATCGATGCGCGCGGCCGCAACGCGTTCATCGAACGTTATCTGCACGGCGAGATTTTTCGCGCGCGGGCGGACGTGATGGCGATCGCCCACAGCCATTCGCCCTCGACCATCGCCTTCGGGCTGTCCAACGTGCCGATGCGGGCGATGTACCATAACGCGGCCTTCCTTGCGGCGGGCGTGCCGGTGTTCGACATCCGCGACAAGTTCGGCGCGACCGACATCGTCATAAGCTCGCCCGAGAAGGGCGCGGCGCTGGCACAGGTGCTGGCCGACAAGCCGGTGGCGCTGCTGCGGGCGCACGGCATGGTGGCGACCGGGCCCTCGCTGCCGGTTGCCGTGTTCCGCGCGATCTTCACCGTGACCAGCGCCAGCATCCAGCATCAGGCGCTGGCGCTCGGCGGGCCGGTCGCGGCGCTCGATGCCGAGGAGGGCCGGCTGGCCGACGTGGTCAACGTGCAGACCGTCGGCCGCTCGTGGGAGTTGTGGAAGAAGCGGGTGATGTGACCACCTGGTCCCCGGCATTGCGCCGGGGACCATGTTGCGGTGCGGCCGGTCGGGCCCGTCAGGCCGCCCTGGACATCGTCGCGACCCGCAGCGCCTGGTCGAGGTCGGCGATGATGTCGTCGGCGTGCTCGATGCCCACCGACAGGCGGACATAGCCGGGCGTGACGCCGCTCGCCCGTTGATCCTCGGCGCTGAGCTGCGAGTGCGTGGTGCTGGCGGGATGGATCGCGAGCGACCGCGAGTCACCGATATTGGCGACGTGATAGAACATCTTCAGCGCGTCGATGAAGCGCGCGCCTGCCTCCGCGCCCTGCTTCAATTCGAAGCCGATGAGGCCGCCATAGCCGCCGGTCAGATACTTGCTCGCGCGCCGCTGCTGCTCGGCATCTTCATGCAGTCCCGCATAGATGACCCGCGACACCTGCGGATGCTTCTGCAGGTAGAGCGCGACGGCGCCGCCGTTGCGGCAGTGCTCGCGCATCCGCAGCGGCAGCGTCTCCAGCCCCTGGATGAACTGGAAGGCGTTGAACGGGCTCATGCACATGCCCAGGTCGCGCAGCAGCACGGTCCGGGCGCGGATGATGTAGGCGATCGGCCCGAGCGGCTTCACCGCCTCGGTCCAGATCGCGCCGTGATAGCTCGGATCCGGCTCGTTGAGCGTCGGGAAGCGCTTCTTGTGCCTCTCCCAGTCGAAGTGGCCGCCGTCGACGATGATGCCGCCGATCGAGGTGCCGTGCCCGCCGATATACTTGGTCGTCGAGTGGACGACGATGGCGGCGCCATGCTCGAGCGGCCGGCACATGCAGGGCGCGGCGGTGTTGTCCATGATCAGCGGCACGCCGAGCTTCCGGCCGATGGCTGCGACCTCGCCGATCGGAAACACGGTCAGCTTCGGATTGGGCAGCGTCTCGGCGTAGTAGGCACGGGTGCGGTCGTCGGTCGCCCGCCTGAAGCTCTCCGGGTCGGCCGGATCGGCGAAGCGCACGGTGATGCCCATCGACGACAGCGTGTTGGCGAACAGGTTCCAGGTGCCGCCGTAGAGGTCGGTCGAGCTGACGATATTGTCGCCGGGCCGGCAGAGGTTCTGGATCGCCATCGCCGAGGCGGCCTGGCCGGAGCTGACGGCGAGCGCCGCGACGCCGCCCTCGAGCGCGGCGATCTTCTGCTCCAGCGCATCGCAGGTCGGATTGCCGATCCGCGAATAGATGTTGCCGAGCTCCTTCAGCGCGAACAGGTTCGACGCGTGCTCGGTGTTGCGGAACTGGAACGAGGTGCTCTGCACGATCGGCACCGTCACGGCGCCGGTTGAGGCGTCGCTGCGCGGGCCGGCGTGCAGCACCAGGGTTTCCGGATTCTTGCTCTTCAGCGTCGTGGTCGCAGTCATCATTCTCTCCATTGGCTTTGGATGACTTGAGTTGGCGGAAGCGGGATCGGTCAGGCGTTGAGCGCCCGGACCGGCAGGTGGGGTGCCGCGGCGGCGGCGCGGATGTGCTCGGCGATGCGCGCCGACACCTCGGATGCATGGGTCAGCGGGCCCATGTGGCCGGCGCCGCCGACCACGGTCAGCCGGCAGTCGGGCAACTGCTCCGACAGACCTTCCGCGATGACGCGGGCGGGCACGGGCGCGCGCTCGCCGCGCAGCATCAGCACCGGGAATTTGAGCGCGCGATAGGCGTAGAGAGGCGTTGCCTCATGGAACAGCGCGTGAAAGTCGAGTGGCCCTTTCGGCGTCCAGCGGATCAGCGCGTCCTGTCGTTCCGGAGCAAGCTCGTTCCACGCGCCGGGTCCGTTCCAGTAGTCGACAAAGCCGGCGATGCCGATGCGATGGTCGCCGGAGGTGACGGCCTCGCCGAGGCGTTGCGCGACGCCCGTGATCTCGGCCCAGGCCAAGGCGCCGGCTCCGCCCATCTGCCGCAGCAGGTGGAAGGCCGACGGCTCGTAGAGCGAAAGGCTTGCGATTCGGTCCGGCCGGGCCAGCGCCACGTGCAGCGCGACGCCACCGCCATAGGAATGGCCGGCGAGATGAATGCGCTCCTCCGACATGTCGACCAGGTCGAGCGCCCGCGCCGCCTCGTCGGCCAGCGTGAACGCATGCCGGCCGGTCCACGGTCCGGTGCTTTCGCAGCCGTAGTGCTCGGGCGCCAGCACCTCGTAGCCTGGACCCAGCGTCTCACGCAGCGAGCGCCACTGGCCGGCGCCTGCGCCCGAGCAATGCAGGGCGATCACGCGCGTGCGGCGCGCGCGCCGCGTCGGTTCGACATGGACGTTCATGGGCGTGTGTCCCGGCTCGGCAAGCATCAGCGCGTGCGGCGGCGCCCGCGATCGCGCGCTGCGCCATGGATGACCGCGTGGGTGATTTCGGAGCGGGTGAGCCCGATGTCCCTGAGATCGTGATCGCTCATCCGCCCGAGCTGCTGCATCGCGGCCTGCTCGGTTCGCCAGGTGACATAGGCGGCGATCCAGGCTCTGACTTTGGCTTGCAGGAACGCGGTCCAGGACGGCGTTGCCGCAGTTGGCGCCGCGGCGGGCGCTCGCGAAATCGTGTTCACAATGATCTCCGTCAAAAAAAGTCGTCGGTGCGCAATGAGCGGGCGGTCTGCCTGCTCCACCCGCGGACGCTCCACCGGGTAAAAATCGGGGAGATTTGACCGTGGGCCTCAAATTTGCCCTGGCCGGTCCAGATGAGGACCCGGATCAAGGCGACGCTGTTTCAGCACAGGCCGCGGCCGAAAGCTTTGACGTTCCCTTGATTTGTTCTTGAGATTTTCTGGACGGGGTGCTGCGGGGCCCGGTTTGGAGTGGAATCGGGGGCTTTTCGGCCGGGCAACGCGGGTTCGAGGCTCGACAGGGCGGTGACTTGATTTGTGTCGGCCCTGCGGCACACTCCGCCTTCTTCGAGCAGCAGGAAAGCCAAGCCGACCATGCCGGACGCCACGCAACACGCGATCAAGCAGGAGCTGGTCGACGCGATCCGCATGCTTGAGCATGCGGAATACATCGACCACAACGGCCATTGCAGCGCGCGGCGCGACGCGGGCTCCTTCTACATCAACTCCGGCGCGTCGGTGCGCGGCACGCTGACGGTCGAGGACATCGTCGCGGTGGATCTCGACGGCCGGCCGGTCGACGGTTCGAACGTGAAGCCGCCGCTGGAATTTCCGATCCACGCCGAGGTCTATCGGGCGCGGCCCAAGGTCAACGCGGTGTTTCACACCCATCCGCAGTGGTCGACCTATCTGACCATGACCGGCGTGCAGCAGAAGGTGGTTTACGCGCAGGCCTCGCTGCTCGGCGACATGCCGGTGATGAACTCGCCGATGTCGGTCAACACCCGCGAGATGGGCGAGAAGATGGTTGCGGCGATGGGTGACAATCCAGTGGTGATGCTGAAGGCCCACGGCGTGGTGGCGGCAGGCGAGAGCATCCTCGAGTGCTTCGCCTATGCGGCCTATGTCGAGGAGAACGCGCGGCGGCAATACATGGCGCTGCAGATCGGCGAGCCGTACGTGTTCAGCGACGAGGAGCAGGCGGCGTGCCGGCAGAAGCTTCGCTCGCCGAGCCTGTTCAAGAAGACCTGGGACCACTACCGCTCGAAGATTTCCTGAGCGGGTTCTATCCACGCTTGTCTGCGGCTGCCGCATTCCTTGCGCGCGCGTCACGCATTCGGCGGAACCCGACCTCGTTGGCGCGCGAACCGGCCGGGGCTTTTTGGGGGCCGCGACCGATCGTTGCGCCTGTGGAGAGCTGTGCGCAACTCCATTTCGGCGCGATCAAAAGATGTTGCCGTTTGTTGCGAAAACTGAGCGCCGGCGTGCGTTCGGCTCAAAAAATGTTTCGCGGTGTTGCCGTTTTACATCGAACGGGATCAGCAGGAGGCCAAAACCGGCGAAACTGCGCGTGTTTCGAATGAGACCAGCAGATATCGGCCCGTTTGCAGCCGAATCCGTCATGCCGGCCCCGCGCCAGGCGCCGGAACCGGAACTCCGCGAGGTTGTTTCCGGGCATGCGTTCGGCGTACACAAATTCGGCTCACATTGCGGCCACGAATCGTCGGCACCAAAACTCAAGCCACGACGATCACGCTCGTGAGCGGGGACAACAGGGAGCGGGCCGCCAGATCACCGGCGCCTGCAGGGCGCGAGTGAAAATTGGAAAGCGGCTTTCGATCGCCTGCGCGTTTTTGTGTTCGACCGCGTCGGCGGAGCTCCTGGCTTCAACCGACTCTCCTTCTCCGGCCAAAACGTCCTTCGCGTATTCGCTGAGCCATCCAGTCAAGCCGCTGCCCGATTCGGTGATCCAGAAGATTACGGAGCCGTCCGGCGACGCGCTCTCGGCCGACGATTTCGATCTCATCGAGCCGGCCGTGAAGCAAAAGCCGGTCGATGTCCGTGTCGGTCCGCCGCGCCATCCGTCGCGCGACCTCGTGTGCAGCGCCGCAGCTTCCGTCGCGCAGGCCAACAACCTGCCGGTACACTTTTTCGCCAACCTGATCTGGCAGGAAAGCAGTTTCGACAACCGGACCATCAGCCGCGCCGGCGCGCAGGGTATCGCGCAGTTCATGCCGCGGACCGCGGTGCAGTTCGGCTTGATCAATCCGTTCGAGCCGATTCATGCGCTGAACGTCGCCGGCAAGTTCGTGCGCGATCTCAACGCCCAATTCGGCAACTTTGGCCTCGCCGCAGCCGCCTACAACGCCGGGCCGCGCCGGGTGGCCGACTGGCTTGCCAAGCGCGGCGAGCTCCCCGGCGAGACGCGCAATTACGTGATCCGCATCACCGGCCGTCCGATCGAGGAATGGGTCGGCGCGAAAAACGACGTCGAGATGCTGCTGATGCCGGCCAAGGCGCCGTGCGTCCAGGTCGCGCAGGCGGTCGAGGCGCAGGCCAAGGCCGTGCGGACGGCCCGCCTGATCGCCGAGCTCGCCGCGACCGCGAGCCAGACGCGCGACAGGAACGACGGCGATGTCCAAACCGCGGCAGTGGCGGCGTCCGACACCACCGAGCGCGGCTGGATCGTCCGCGCCACCGTCATGGTGCGCAACGTCCTGAAACGGCTTGAGGCGCGGGAGGCCGCGGCGAGGCTTGCGGCAGCGCGGGCGTCGGCGAAGGCCGCCGCCGCGAAGGCGACGAAGCTTGCGTTGAACGAAGAGGACGATCGGCGGTCCGGCCGCATGGCGCGGAACGTCGAGGCCGGGGCCTTCACGCCGCCGCCGGGCAAGGCTCCGTCATCGATCGACCGGGATCCGCCCCGGACCGCGGTCCGGGCGATCGGCGTGGCACTGAAAGATTCGTCCTGGGCGGGAGGTCCGAGGACCGACGGGTTGAAGTCCGACCCCGACAAGCTCGAACCGGTCCGGCAGGCGGCCCACGATCCTCATGCGGCCAGACCCGACGTGACCAGGCCCGGCGCGGCCAAGCCTGAGGACGCCAGGCCTGAGCAAAAGGAAGCGGCTCATCCGCCGCGGCGTCGCGTCCAGCGTGTGGTCCGGTACAGTTATTCGGATATGCACAAGCCGCACTGACGCTGGAGCGGAGACCGCTTGGCTGGAATCGACGAACTCTCCCGTTTCCACAGCGGCGATGAAGCCAACGTTACCGCCCGATCGTGGACCGCTTCTTCAACAGCCTGCTAGCCTAGTTTCTGTCTCGAAACGCCTTTTTTTGTGGATTGGGTGCGTTTTGCAACGTCAGCGACGAGGCTGGAAGTTCGG
>JAIESI010000282.1 GCA_019746135.1 Xanthobacteraceae bacterium | reverse complement strand
AGAACCCGGTGAAGACGACGACGCAAAAAGGGATTGACCAATCGAGGCCCGTTACAGAAGGGTGGGCAAAGCCGCGTAAGCGGCATAGCCGTCCGAAGGACGGCGTCGCTTCGCTCGCCTATGCCCACGTCGATCCGCGGCGCAAGAAGAAGACGTGGGCACGACGCCTTCGGCGTCTTTGCCCACCCTACGCACTAAGGCGCGTTCCGATGAAGGGCTATCGCATATCGTGCGACTCGGGCGGTGAGCTCCCTCCCCCTGAAAGGGGGAGGGTTGGGGTGGGGGTCCGTTTGTTCAATGTGCTCGGGGACACCCACCGACCATGACTGACGAGCTCTCCCGCAACGAACGCATCAAGGAGGCGAGCGACCATCTGCGCGGCACGCTGGCCGAAGGCCTGCGCGAGGAGATCACCGGCGCGATCTCCGAGGACGATCAGCAGCTCGTCAAATTCCACGGCATGTATCTCCAGGACGACCGCGATCTGCGCGCCGAGCGCGGGCGGAAGAAAATGGAGAAGGCGTTCTCGTTCATGCTGCGGGTGCGGATCTCCGGCGGTGTGCTGACGCCGGAGCAGTGGCTGGCGCTGGATCGCGTCGCGCGCGATTACGGCAACGGCACCATGCGGATCACCACACGCCAGACCATCCAGTTGCACGGCGTCATCAAGTCCAACCTGAAGTCGACGCTGAAGGCGATCGACACGGCGCTGCTCAACACCATTGCCGCCTGCGGCGACGTCAACCGCAACGTGATGTGCAATCCCAATCCATTCCAGTCGCGGGCCCATGCGGGTGCCCTGGAGCTGGCGCGGGCGATCTCCGACCATTTGACACCGCGCACCGGCGCGTACCGTGAAATCTGGCTCGACGGCGAGCGCATCGCCGGCGGCGAAGAGGAGGAGGAAGCGGTCGAGCCGATCTACGGCAAGACCTACCTACCGCGGAAGTTCAAGATCGCGGTCGCGGTGCCGCCGTCGAACGACGTCGACGTGTTCGCCAACGATCTGAGCTTCATCGCCCTGGTCGACGCCGCCGGAACCATTTCCGGCTGGAACGTCACGGCCGGCGGCGGCATGGGCATGACCCACGGCGAGCCGGACACCTATCCGCGCACCGCCGACATGCTGGGCTTCGTCGGCAGCGATAAGGCCGTGGCGGTCGCCGAAGCCGTGGTCACGGTGCAGCGCGACTGGGGCAACCGCTCGAACCGCAAGCACGCGCGGCTCAAATACACCATCGAGGACCGCGGACTCGATGCGTTCCGCGCCGAGGTCGAGAAGCGCGCCGGCGTGGAGCTCGATCTCGCCAGGCCCTGCAAGTTCACCTCGACCGGCGACCGCTACGGTTGGACCGAGGGCGAGGACGGCCGCGGCCATCTCACGCTGTTCGTCGAGAACGGCCGCGTGCGCGATGCAGGTCCCGGCCGGCAGCAGCTTGCGGCGTTGCGCCGGATCGCCGAATTGAATGTCGGCGACGTTCGGCTGACCGCCAACCAGAACGTCATCATCGCCAACGTTCCGGCAGGCCTGCGTGACGAGGTCAATCGGATCGCGGCCGGGGCCGGCTTGCTCGAGCCAAAGTCCGGCCTGCGCCGCAACGCGATGGCCTGCGTCGCGCTGCCGAGCTGCGGGCTCGCGCTCGCCGAGAGCGAGCGCTACCTGCCGGCGCTGATCGACGCGCTCGACGCCCGGCTTAAGGTTCACGGCCTTGAGGACGACGACATCGTCCTCCGCATGACCGGCTGCCCGAACGGCTGCGCGCGGCCCTATCTCGCCGAGATCGGCTTGGTCGGCAAAGGGCCGGGCCGCTACAACCTCTATCTCGGCGCGGCGTTCGATGGCTCGCGGCTGTCGAAGCTTTACGCCGAGGACCTCGACCATGAGGGCATCATCGCCGCCCTCGATCCGGTGCTCGCGGCCTATGCCGCGCGCCGTCAGCCGGGCGAGCGGTTCGGCGAGTTCACGATCCGCGCAGGCTTTGTGGCCCGCACCGGCAACGGCCGCGACTTCCACGCCAACGTGGCGAAGCCGCGCGCCGCATGAACGCGCTCGTCCACCCGCTGCGCCCCGCAACGCGCCCGCCGCGCATGGCGGCGCTTTCGCGGCTGCCGGTGTTCTTTGCGCTGAACGGCAAGCGCGCGATCGTCGCCGGCGGCTCCGCCGCGGCGGCCTGGAAGGCTGAGCTGCTTTCGGCTGCGGGTGCGCAGGTGGACGTCTATGCGGCCAGTCCGGGCGAGGAATTGCTCGCGCTTGCATCCGATCCGCCGGGCGGCGCAATCCGGATCATCCGCCGCATCTGGAATGCGGACGGCCTCGCCAATGCCGCGCTGGCGGTCGGCGCGTTCGAGGACGATGCTTCGGCCGCAGATTTCGCCGCGGCTGCACGAGAAGCAGGCGTGCCGGTCAACGTGATCGACAAGCCCGCGTTCTGCGACTTTTCCTTCGGCTCGATCGTCAACCGTTCGCCGCTCGTGGTCGGCATCTCGACTGATGGCGCGGCACCCGTGTTCGCACAGGCGATCCGCGCCAGGATCGAGGCTCTGCTGCCGCAGGGCTTCGCGCGCTGGGTTGCCGCCGCGGGGCAGTGGCGGCCCGTGGTGAAATCATCGGGCCTCACGTTCGCCGGCCGCCGCGAGTTCTGGCAGTTGTTCACCGCCCGCGCGGTGGCCGATCCGCATCGCAAGCCGTCTGAGGCCGATATCGGTGCGATCGTTGCAGAGGCAAAGCAGCTCGGCGATGCGGTCGAAAACGGCTCGGTGACCTTGGTCGGCGCGGGACCGGGCGATCCGGAGCTGCTGACGCTGCGTGCGGTGCGCGCCCTGCAATCCGCCGACGACATCCTGTTCGATGAACGTGTTGCTCCCGCCGTGCTCGACTTTGCCCGGCGCGAGGCGCGCAAGACCGCAGTCACGGCGAGCGGCACACGCACGCTGATGGTCGATCTCGCGAAGGCTGGCCGTCGCGTGGTCCGGCTGAAGGCCGGCGTCCTGACCGCGGCCAGTGCGAGCGGCGACATCGCCGCCTGCCGTGCCGCCGGAATTGCCGTGGAGGGCGTCGGTCTGAGCGGCTAAGCTCGTCCCGCTTTTTGCCGGGGAGGCAGGAATGGGCGCGCGCCGGATCTTTGTCGCGGCTTTTCTGATGTTGGTGTTCGGACCCGGTCATGCCGCAGCGCAGACCTATCCGAGCCAGACCATCAAGATCGTCGTGCCGTTCTCCGCCGGCGGTCCGGTGGACTCGCTTGCACGCTCGATGGTGCCGCACCTGCAGGAACGGCTCGGCCAGAGCGTCGTCATCGAGAACCGGACCGGCGGTGGCACCAGCATCGGTGCCAAGGCGGCGGCCGTCGCGCCGCCTGACGGTTACACGCTGCTCTTCATCGGACCGAACCTCGCCTATTACCCGGTGCTGTTTCCCGATCTCGACTTCGATCCGGTGAAAGGCCTCGCGCCGGTCGCAACCATCGTCACTTGGTCGCATGTGATCGCGGTGGCGCCGCAGGTGCCGGCGAACAACATCCCGGAGCTCGTCGCCCATGCCAAGGCCAATCCCGGAAAGCTCGCCTTCGGCTTCGGCCTTGCCACCATGCCGCACATCATCGGCGAAACCTTCCGGCAGGCCGCGGGCATCGAGCTCACCAACGTGCCGTATCGCGGCGGCGAGCAGGCGCGGGCCGATCTTCTGGGCGGCCGCGTCCACATCAACATCGCGCCGGTGCCGCAGCTCTTCTCGCTCATCCAGGACGGCAAGATCCGGCCGGTGGGCTATACCGGGGCCAGGCGCAGTCCCGACCTGCCGGAGGTTCCGACCATGATCGAAAGCGGCCTGCCGCAGGTCGGCTTCCATCCCGACGTCTGGATGGGCATCTTCGCGCCGGCCGGCACGCCGCCCGCGATCGTCGACCGGCTCAACCGGGACATCAGCGCGGTGCTCAAATCCGCCGAGATGGCGCCGGCGCTGAAGCGCTTCGGCTACGAGGCGAAGATTTCGACCCCTGCCGAATTCGCCACGTTCTTTGCGGCCGAGATGCAGAAATGGCCGCCGGTGCTGCGCGCCACGGGGATCAAGCCGCAGTGACGTGGCACTTCCGCGCGGCCTCAAGTAGTCTGCCGCCCCGCTGCATCGTTCGAAACTCAAACTCCGGGTGAATTCCTTGGCCGATACTCCTCCTGCCTCCGGCGGTCCGGTCGATCGGGCCGTGATCGACGACCTCGTGGCCGCAAGCCGCATTCTCGCGCATTACGGCGTGCTCGACGCCTGGGGCCATGTCAGCATCCGCCATCCCAAAAATCCGGAGCGCTACCTGTTGTCGCGCGCCCGCGCGCCGGCGCTCGTCTCGGCCGAGGACATCACCGAGTTCGATCTTGAGTCCAACCAAGTCGATCCGAGCAAGCGCGCGTTCCTGGAGCGCTTCATCCATGGCCAGGCCTATCGCGCCCGGCCGGACGTGAACGCCGTGGTGCACAGCCATTCGCCGACCATGATCCCGTTCAGCGTCACCGGCGAGCCGCTGCGCGGCATCTCGCACATCGCCTCGTTTCTCTGCGAAGAGGTCCCGCTGTGGGAGATCCGCGATTGCGGCATGACCCAGGGCCTGCTGGTAACCAACAACACGCAGGGCGCCTCGCTGGCGAAGACGCTCGGCAAGGGCCCGGTGGCGCTGATGCGCGGACACGGCAACGTGGTGGTCGCGCCGGACATCCGGCGGGCGGTGCACCGCGCGCTCTACACCGAGGTCAATGCCCAGCAACTGGCCACGGCGCTGTCGTTCAAGCGTCCGATCAAGTACATCGCGCCGGACGAGATGCAGGATCCCAAGCGCCTCGACGACTCCTGGGAGGTGTGGAAGGCGGAGGCGTTGAAGGAGGCTTAGCCGTTTCCGGGCTGCGGGTTTTCAGGTGAGCGCATTTGTGCTTGAATGCGCCGGCCGGGATTCACGTCATTAGCTTCGCCTTCTGGTATCCAAGTTGACGCAAACGGTTTCCGAAATTCTCCACGCGCATCGTTCCAGGGCGGTGCGTCCTGCGGAGACCGTGGCGCGGACGTTCGAACGCATTCGCGCCCACGACGATCCCGCGCTGTTCATCAGCCTGCGGGACGAGCAGGATGCCATCGCCGAGGCAAAGGCGCTGGAAGCGGGCGGTGCAACGGACCGCCCCCTGTTCGGCGTGCCGGTCGCGGTCAAGGACAACATCGACGCCGAAGGTTTCCCGACCACCGCCGCCTGTCCGGCGTTCTCCTATAAGCCCACGCGCGACTCGACCGCCGTCGCAAGACTCCGCCGCGCCGGCGCGATCGTCATCGGCAAGACCAATCTCGACCAGTTCGCGACCGGGCTGGTCGGCGTGCGTTCGCCCTACGGCGTGCCGCGCAATGCGATCAATCCGGAGCTGGTCCCGGGCGGATCGAGCTCGGGATCGGCGGTGGCCGTGGCCGCCGGTCTCGTGCCGTTGTCGCTCGGCACCGACACCGCAGGCTCCGGCCGCGTGCCCGCGGGCCTCAACAACATCGTCGGCCTCAAGCCGAGCCTCGGCCTGATTTCGACCGCCGGCGTCGTGCCGGCCTGCCGCTCGCTCGATTGTGTCTCGGTCTTTGCGCTGACCACCGACGACGCCTGGGCGGCGCTCGCCGTCATGGCCGGTCCCGACGCGGCCGATCCTTATTCGCGGGCGCGGCCGCTGAAGCCGGCCGGCGCCTTCGCCAGAGGCACGCGGCTCGGCGTGCCGATCGCGGGCCAGCGCGTGTTTTTCGGCGACCGCGCGTCGGCTGCCGCCTACGAGCAGGCGATCGCGCGGGCCGTGGCGCTCGGCCTTGAGATTGTCGAGGTCGATATCGAGCCGTTCTACGAGACCGCGCGGCTGCTCTACGAGGGGCCGTGGGTCGCGGAGCGCTACATCGCCATCAAGTCGCTTTTGGCATCGTCACCGGAATCGATCCATCCGGTGACCCGGGAGATCATCGTGCCGGGCGCGCGGCCGAGCGCGGTCGATGCGTTCACGGCGTTCTACAAGCTCGAGGCATTGCGCCGGGTGCGCGACGTGACGTTCCGCTCCGTCGACGCGCTGCTGCTGCCGACCGCGCCGACGTCCTACACCGTGAAGCAGGTGCTGGCCGACCCGATCCAGCTCAACAGCCGGCTCGGCACCTACACCAATTTCGTCAATCTGCTCGATCTCTGCGGTCTTGCGGTGCCGGCCGCGATGCGCGACGACGGCATTCCGTTCGGCGTGACGCTGCTCGCCCCGGGCGGGCACGACGGGCTCGTGGCCTCGATCGGTCGCGCCTTTCATGCCGACACCGGCCTGCCGATGGGCGCGCTGCGACGGCCGCAGCCGCCGCTCGCGGCACTATCGTCTGTGCCCGCGGCGGGCGAGATCGCCATCGCCGTCGTCGGGGCGCATCTGTCCGGCATGCCGCTCAACGGCGAGCTCAAGGCGCGCGGCGCGCGGCTTCTCGAGGAGACGGCGACCGCGCCTGATTACCGGCTTTATGCGCTGGCTGCGAGCAATCCGCCGAAGCCGGGGCTGCTGCGCGTCGCGCAGGGGCAGGGCAGCGCGATCGCGCTCGAGGTCTGGGCGCTGCGCGCCGAAGGCTTCGGCGAGTTTGTCGCGGCGATCCCGCCGCCGATGGCGATCGGCACGCTGCGGCTCGCCGACGGCCGCACCGTCAAGGGATTTCTGGTCGAGGCAGACGCGGTCTCGGGCGCGGCCGACATCTCGAGCTTCGGCGGCTGGCGCAATTATCTCGCGCGAACCAAAGCCGCGGCGGGCTAAAGCGAGCTCGCGTAGACCTCGTAGGTCTCGCGCACCGTGCCGATGTGCTCGTGCATCGCCGTTGCCGCGCGCTCGCGCTCGCCGCGCAGGATCGCTGCGACCACGCGGTCGTGCTCGGCATGCGATTTTGCGAGTCGTCCCAGCGTGCGGAACTGGGCGCGGCGGAACGGCTGAACGCGCGAGCGCGTCGCGACCGTCATCTCGGCGAGATAGTTGTTGTGCGCGCCCGCATAGATCGCGCTGTGGAACGCCTCGTTGACCTCGTGAACGCGCTGCGGATCGCCGGTCTGGATCAAGGCCCGCATTTCCTCGTGGACCAGCTCCAGCGCGCGGCGTTCGGGCGTGGTCATCCGTTCGGCGGCAAAGCCCGCGCACAGCGCCTCGAGCTCGGCCATCGCCTCGAACATGCCGTTGAGCCGCTCCTCGGACGGCTGCGCCACCACCGCGGCGCGGTGTGCGCGCGCCTCGATCAGCCCGCTCGCCGCAAGCTGGCGGATCGCCTCGCGCACCGGCGTGCGCGACACGCTGAAGCGCCGCGCCAGCTCCATCTCGTCGAGCGTTGCGCCGGGCGTGAGCGTGCCGCGGACGATCTCGTCGGCGAGGTGAAGCTTCAAGACCTCGGCGAGCGTGCGGCGGCTGTCGCGGATCGCAATGCTCATTATTGCCTCAGATATTCGGCCGCGGCGCCAGCGCGACGCCGGACTGCTCCAGCGCATGGGCGACCCGCAGCGCCACGTCCTCGCGCCACGGTGCAGCGATGATCTGGACCGCGATCGGCAGCGGCTTGAGCGGCACCGGTGCCGCCACGACCGGCAGGCCGATGAACGAGATCGGCTGGGTGTAGATGCCGATGTTCGGGCGCAGCGGCATCTCCACGCCATCGAGCACGAAGGTCTGCTGGCCGATTTTCGGCGCGGTGCAGGGCGTCGCCGGCGCAAGAATGACGTCGACGTCATCGAACAGCTTCAGGACCTGCGCGCGATACCAGCGGCGGAATTTCTGCGCATGGTTGACCAGCGCTGCCGGCACCATCGCGCCCGCGATCAGCCGGTCCCGCACCGCGGGATCGAAGTCCCGGGCGCGCGTGCGAAGCCTGTCGAGATGCAGCGCCGCGCCTTCGGTTGCGGTGATGACGTAGGCCGCGGAACGCGCGCGCTCGGCTTCCGGAATTTCGATCTCACGCATTGCGCCGAGCGCCTTGGCGACGATCGCCATGGCCTCGCTGGCTTCCGGCGAGGCGCCTTTGCGGAAATAGCCACCGGCAACCGCAATTCGCAGGCCGTCGATCCGAAGCGCCAGCGCCGGCGCGACAGGTTCGACCGGCCGGCCGGCGCAGGCCGGATCGTCCGGATCTGCGCCCTGCATGGCGTCGTAAGCCAGCGCAAGGTCCGCGGTGCTGCGCGCGAACGGGCCGAGATGATCGAAGCTCGAAACGAACGGGAAGGTGCGCGCCCGCGACAGGCGGCCATAGGTCGGCTTCAGCCCGAAGATGCCGCAGAACGACGACGGCACGCGGATCGAGCCGTTGGTGTCGGAGCCGAGCGCGAGCGGCACGAGGCCGCCGGCCACCGCACCGGCCGAGCCGCCGGAGGAGCCGCCGGTCATCCGGCCGGGATCGTGCGGATTGCGCGAGGCGCCGTCGTGCACGTTCTCGCCGGTGAAGTCGTAGGCGTATTCGCCCATGTTGAGCGCGCCGACCAGCACCGCGCCGGCCGCCTCGAGACGCTCGATCAATGTCGCGTCGTGGGCCGCAGGCTTGTGATCGCGGTTGATCTTGGAGCCTGCGAGCGTGGCGAGCCCGGCCACGTCGAACAGGTTCTTGACCGCGAACGGCACGCCGGCGAGCGGTCCGAGCGCCTTGCCTTCGCTCCGGGCGCTGTCGACCGCGCGTGCCTTGGCGCGGGCGCGCTTCGCGACCACCTCGGTGAAGGCGTTCAGCTTCGGATTGAGCCGGCCGATGCGCGCGAGCGCCGCTTCAGTGATCGAAATCGCGCTTCGCTCGCCGTTCGAAACGGCGCGGGCGATCTCTGCGGCGCTGGCCCAGTCCATCGTCGCGCCTCAGGCCTCGAACACGGGCGCCGGCTCGGTCTCGTCCGGCAACGGAAAGCCAGCGACCAGCGTGCCGTGGCGCAGCGTCACCTCCAGGTGGCTGCGAACGGCCGGCAGCCAGGCCTTGTCGATCTTGAGTTCGAGCGCGCTGGCCCCTGCGACGATGAACGGGTCGATTGGATGCGCAAGCGGTTTGACCCGTTTGGCCAGCTTGGCGCGCTTTGCGGTCCTGGCGGCCTTGCGTACAATCCGCTGCTTCTTCGGACGCCGCGTCATGATCGGGCCGCCGCCCGGCTTGCTTCCGTCTGCTCCGGCCCGAAGTCCGGGTGCGGGATCGCGGCCAAGAGCTCGCGGGTGTAGTCGGCTTCGGGTGAGAACAGCACCCGCTCGGTCGGGCCTTCCTCGACGATCTTGCCGGCGCGCATGACGATGACGCGGTCGCAGAGGAGGCGCACCACGTTGAGGTCGTGCGAGACGAACAGATAGCTCATGCCCAGCGTGTCCTTGAGGTCTTGCAGCAGGTTGAGAACCACGGCCTGGACCGAAACGTCCAATGCTGCAGTCGGCTCGTCAAGGATAATCAGGTCGGGCTTGAGCGCAATGGCGCGGGCGATGCCGACGCGCGCCTTCTGGCCGCCGGACAGCTGGTGCGGGAAGCGGTCGAGCAGCTCCAGCGGCAAACCGACCTGCGTCGCGAGCTCCTCGCACTGCGCGCGGACCGCGTTGCGGCCCTTGATGTTGCCGAGCTGCAGGATCGGATCGGCGATGGCACGCGCCGCGGTGAACCGCGGATTGAGGCTGTCGGTCGGGTCCTGGAACACCATCTGGATGCGCTTGCGCAACGGCAATCGCGCAAACTGCTTGGCCGGGATTTCGCCGATGTTCTCGCCGTCGAACATGATCGTGCCGTCGGTCGTGTCGATCAGCCGCATGATCATGGTGGAGGTGGTGGACTTGCCGCAGCCGGATTCGCCGACCAGACCGACGCTCTCGCCGCGATGGACATCGAAGCTGATGCCGTCGACCGCGCGGAATACGTCTGGCTCTGGCGCGGGTCCGCGCCGCAGCGCCTTCCTGATCGCGCCGCCGAAGCCTTCGAGGCCCTTGCGCGGGTATTCCTTCACCAGCTTGTCGACCACGAGCAGCGGCTTCCGCTCGGCGACATTGAGCTTGGCGACGGTTGCGCCGACAGGCACGTCGGCTTCCGGCAGGAGATCGCGCAGCGAGACGCCGGGGCGTGGCGTCGCCCGCATCAGCTTGCGCGTGTATTGGTGGGACGGCGCGGTGAAGATCGCCCGCGAGGTCGCGGTCTCCACCACGTGGCCCTTCTCCATCACCACGACGCGGTCGCAATAGGTCGCGGCCAGGCCCAGATCGTGGGTGATCAGGATCGTCGACATGCCGCGCTCGCGGGTGAGCTCGACGATCAGCTCCATCACCGTCTTCTGGGTGGTGACGTCGAGGCCGGTGGTCGGCTCGTCGGCAATGAGAAGCTGCGGCCGGCAGGCGAGCGCCAGCGCGATGACGATGCGCTGGCACATGCCGCCGGAAAGCTCGAACGGATAGGCGTGATAGCGCTCGCGCGGCCGGGCGATACGGACCTGTTCGAGCAGCTCGATCGCCTTTTCGGGCGCTTCGGACGGCGCGGCCTTGACGTGCTCCAGCAGCACGTCCTCGATCTGATGGCCAACCTTGCGGATCGGATTGAGTGCCGCGCGCGGGTTCTGGAAGATCATCGAGATTTCGCGGCCGCGCAGCTCGCGCATCTCGTCCTCGCCGGCGTTGCGGACGTCGATGTTGGTGAACATCACCGCGCCGTCGGCGATCCGGCCGGCGCGATCGAGAATGCGCATCACGGCGTAGGAGGTCACCGACTTGCCGGAGCCTGATTCGCCGACGATGCCGACGGTTTCGCCTTTGGCGATGGTGAGGTCGACGTGCTGCACCGCCTTGACGATGCCGCGGCGGGTGGTGAACTCCACCGTCAGGTCGCGCACGTCGAGCAGCGGGATCGCGGTCATGGCTGCTGCTCAGGTCCGTCGTTGCGGATCGACGATGTCGCGCAAACCATCACCGAGCAGGTTGAAGCAGAACACGGCGACCATCAGCGCGATGCCTGGAAAGAACGCGATCCACCACTCGCCCGACACCATGAAGGCCGCGCCTTCGGCAACCATGATGCCCCATTCCGCGGTCGGCGGCCGGACGCCGAGGCCGATGAACGACAGGCCCGCGGCGTTGAGGATCGCGTAGCCCATGGTCAGCGACATCTGCACGATCATGATCGGCATGATGTTCGGCAGCACATGGCCGAGCAGGATGCGGGCCTCGCCGTTGCCGGACAGCCGCGCGGCCTGCACGAAGCCGGCCTCGCGCCGGACATTGGCTTCGGCGCGCGCCACGCGGGCATAAAGCGGGAAGTTCACGATCGCGGTGGCGAGGATGATGTTCTGCACGGTGTTGCCGAGCGCCGCGACGATGCCCATCGCCAGCACGAACAGCGGGAACGCCATGATGGTATCGGCGATGCGGCCGACGATGCGATCGGTCCAGCCGCCGAAGAAGCCCGCGGCGACGCCGGCAAGCCCGCCCATCAGGAACACCAGTGCGACCGAGGCGATGGCGATAAAGAAGTCGAGCCGGGTCGCGACGATGACGCGGCTGAACACGTCGCGGCCGAGCTGGTCGGTGCCGAACCAGTGGGTCGCGGACGGCGGCTTCAGCGCCGCGGCCGTGTTGCTCGCCAGCGGATCGTGCGGGACGATGGTGGGTCCGAACAGCGCCGCAAACACGATCAGCGCGAACAGGCCGAACGCGAAACCGGTGACCCTGTTTTCGCCGATGACGTAGCGGCCGTGGCGGATGAGCGCGACGAGGCCGCTCGACGGGCGTGACGGTGCTGCGATGTCGCTCATGCTTCGAGCCTCACGCGCGGATCGATCAGGCCGTAAAGAACGTCGATGATGAGATTGAGCGCGACGTACATCACCGCCATGGTCAGAACGAAGCCCTGCAGCGGTGCGAAATCGGAGGCGATCAGCGCCTCGACCGCAAACGAGCCGATGCCAGGCCAGGCGAACACCTTCTCGACCAGCACGTTGGCGCCGAGCAGGAACGAGAACACCATGCCGAGCGTGGTGACCACCGGGATCATGGCGTTGCGGAACGCGTAGGTGACGATCACGGTGTAGGGCGCGAGCCCGCTCGCCCGCGCGGTCCGCACGAAATCGGACGCGAGGACGGCGAGCATCGAGGCGCGGGTCATGCGGGCGATCGGTGCGAGCGAGAAGATCGCCAGCGTCAGCGCCGGCAGGATCAGTTGCTTGAGGCTTGCCGCGAACAGCTCGAGATTGCCGGCGATCAGGCTGTCGATGAGATAGAAGCCGGTGACATGGGGCGGCGGACTGAAGAACACGTCGAGACGCCCGAGCGGCGCGGGCGCCCAGCCGAGCTGGTAGTAGAAGACGTAAACCAGGATCAGTCCGGTGAAGAACACCGGCAGCGACACGCCGGCCGTCGCCACCACGCGGCAGGTGTGGTCGATCAGGGAGCCGGGCCGTGTGGCCGCGACGATGCCGAGCGGCACCGCGATCATCATCGAAACCAGCAGGCCGAGCAGCGTCAGCTCGGCGGAGGCCGGCAGCCGCGTGGCGATCTCCTTTCCGACCGGCTGCCCGGTGGTCAGCGAATGGCCGAGGTCGCCATGGGCGAGGTCGCTGACGTAGCGGCCGAACTGAACGATCAGCGGCTTGTCGAGGCCGAGACTGACGCGGACCTGCTCGATCGCCTCCTTGGTCGCGGCGGGTCCCGCGAAATAGGCCGCCGGATCGCCGGGCAGCGCGCGCGTCAGCAGGAATGTGACGATGACGACGCCGATCAGGCTCGGCACCGCGATCAGCACCCGCTTCACGATCATGCCAAGCATCCGCGCGCTCCCTGCGTCACCGAAAGCTTTGGGTCGCCAAGGCCGGACCGAAGATGGAAAGCCGACATCCCGGGTCCGGCCATCCGCGCTGCGAACCGGATGGTTCCGCAGTGCGGACTCCTGCGTGTCACGCAGGCTTGGCGAGCTCTGAAAACCTAACCCTTCGCGAAGGCCCGATAGTCGAGCCGGCGGTGGAACCAGTATTGGTAGCCGGTCACGTTCTTCTGCATCGCGACGTTCACGTAGGGCTGGAAGATCGGGATGCGCGGCATGTCGGCGAAGGCGGTATCGACAAAGCCCTTCACGTCCTTGTCGTAGCCGGCCTTGTCGCCTTCGGCCGCGGCCGTGACCGCGCCGTCGACGAACCCGTCGAGCGCCTTCGACTGGTAGCTCATGGTGTTGAAGATCGAATTCTTGCCGTGATAGCACCAGATGAAGAAGTACTCGGGATAGTCGAGCCAGCCCGAGAACACGTTGGTGTAGAGCGGCAGCACCTTCTTGTTCAGCTCGGTGCGCCAGGTTGCGCCGGGGATCTTGTTGATCGTGACCTTGATGCCGATCTGGGCGAGGCTCTCCTGCACCAGCACGCAGAGCGGCTCGTTGACGCCGGCAAAGCCCAGATCGAACGACAGCGTGGTCTCGAAACCGTTCGGGTAGCCGGCCTCGGCCAGCAGCGCCTTGGCCTTGGCAAGGTCGGTGTTGAACTTGTGCGGTTGCGGCCAGGCCACCTCGGTCGCCTTGTCGGCCGGCGCGCCGAACATCGGCTTCGACAGGCCGAACAGCACCGCGTCCATGATCTTCTGGTACGGAATGGCGTAGGCCACCGCCTGCCGGACCTTGAGATTGTCGAACGGCGGCTTGGTCACGTTCATGCCGAGGTACTGAATGCCGTTCGAGTACGGCGTCGAGATGATGTTGAGCTTGGGATGGCTCTTCAGCTCGACGAAGTCCTTGTTCGGCAGATCGTAGGAGATATCGGCGTCGCCGCGCTCGAGCAGCGCGCGGCGGTTGCCGGCGGACGGCACCATGCGCCACACCACGCGCTTGACCTTGGGCAGCGGGCCGCCGGTCCATTTGTCGTTGCGTTCGAGAATGACCTCGGTGCCGGCGTTCCAGCTCACCACGCGGTAGGCGCCGGAGCCCGCGGTGTTCTGCTTGGTGTATTCCATGCCCCACGGGTCTTTCTCCGTGGCGTGCTTCTTGACGAGCCCGGAGTTGTAGATCGCCGGCACGATCACCGCGAGGTCGGGAATGGTCAGGCGATCTTTTCGCAGGAAGTCGACGCGCACGGTGTGATCGTCGACCACGACGAACTGCTCGGGCTTGGTCAGCGAGCCCGCGCCCATCTGGAAGGTCGGGAAGCCGCCGACGGTCACCGCGCGGTCGAGCGACCATTTCACGTCCTTCGCCGTGACCGGCGTGCCGTCGTGGAAGGCGGCGTTCTTCTTCAGCTTGAACGTCGCCGACATCGGCCCGACGTTCATGTCCTCGGCGAGCTCACCCTTGAACTTGTCGCGGTCGTAGTAGGGGACGCCGTTGACGTCCTTCATCTCGTGGCTGATCAGCCGGTCGTAGCAGTTCCACGACACCTCGTAGCCCGGCACGTTGGTGCCGACGCCGTGGATGTCGATGTTGTTCGGGCCGCTCTCGGAAACGATCAGCAGCGTCTCCTGGCGCGACTGCGCCTTGGCCGGCGACCAGACTGCCGGGGCCGTCATGCTGCTGGCGAGCGCCGCGGTGGATTTCAGGAAGTCGCGCCGTTTCATTGGAAGGTCCCCCGATGCTGCGAACGTGCCTGGGGTCGCTTCCGCAAAGCTCGTGCCAATTGCGGCAACCGCCGCCGGCCTCGCTAAGCGGCTGATTTCCTGTCGACTTTCCCTCGCCGGGCGAACGGCCGGCAAAGCCGTCGCCCGGACGGGCGGAAAACCAATTGCATACAATGGGCGTAACGCTGCCTAAATCTTGGGCGCTTCCGCCGCGGCAGCGAGCTGGTCGGTCGGCAGCGGGCCGCCCCGCAGCGCCTTGATGTCGAACGCTGCGACCGGCCGGTGGAAGCCCTTCAGCTCGAGCTCGCCGACCGCATCGAAATCGGTCAGCGCCTCGACCGCGGTATGGACCTTGCCGTCGACCAGGATCTGGCCGCTCTTGGCCTCGCCGCACAGCCGGGCCGCGAGGTTCACCACGCGGCCGATCGCGGTGTAGTCGAATCGGCCCTCGGAGCTGATCCGGCCGAGCGTGGCATAGCCGTGGGCGATGCCCATGCCGAAGCCGAGGTCATGGCCGAGCTTCCTCCACTTCGTGGCCAGCGTCATCACCCGGTCGCGCATCTCGACCGCCATCTTCACCGCGCGCTCGCACGGGTCGGGGCAGGGGATCGGATCGTTGAACAGGATCATCAATCCGTCGCCGGCGAAGCGCTCCAGCGTGCCCTCGAAGCTGTTGATCAGGCCGGCGAGGCTGCCGTGATATTCGCGCAGCACCGCCATCACCTCTTCCGGCTCGGCGGTCTCGGCGAACGACGTGAAACCGCGCAGGTCGCAGAACACGATCGTCACGTCGCGGCGGTGGCTGTCGAGCAGCTTCTCGCCGCCGGAGGAGAGCACCAGCTCGGCGATCTGCGGCGCGAGAAAGCGCTTGAGCCCCGACATGCGCTCGATCTCGCCGAGCTGGGTGGCGATGCGCTGCTCCAGGCCCTTGTTCAACTCCGCGATCTCGTCATGAAGCTGCTTCAGGCGCAGCACGGACTTCACCCGCGCCACCAGCGCCGTCTGGTCGATCGGCTTGGTGAGATATTCGTCAGCGCCGGCTTCGAGCCCCGCCACGACGTCCTTGGTGTCGGCTTTCGCCGTGCAAAGGATGATCGGCGTGAACGGCATCGTCGGATCGTTCTTGATCCGCTTGCAGACCTCGATGCCGTCGATCTTCGGCATCATGATGTCGAGCAGGATCAGATCGGGCAGATGTTCCTTCGCCGCAGCGAGCGCCTCTTCGCCGTCGGCGGCCTGCTTGAGGTCGTAGCCGTGCGGACCGAGCCGCGCCAGCAGGATGTCGCGGTTGGTCTCGTTGTCGTCAACGATCAGGATACGCGGTGGATTGTGCATACAACATCGCCCATGTGGTGCATCTCATCCGGAAGTTTCTTTTCATCGAATTATCTCGGCAGATATTCGCGGATTGTTGCCAGCAGCTGGCGCGGACTGTACGGCTTCGTGACGTAGGCGTCGCAGCCCGCCTCGCGCGCCTTGCCCTCGTCGCCCGACAGCGCATAGGAGGTCACGACGATGATCGGGATGCTCTTGGTCGCGGGATCGGCCTTGATCCGGCGCGTCGCCTCGTAGCCGTCCATGATCGGCAGCTGGATATCCATCAGGATCAGGTCCGGCTTGTGCTCGGTGACGGCGGTCAGCGCCTCCTGGCCATTTTCCGCTTCGACCATCTCGTAGTCGACGCTCGAAAGCAGATCGCGGAGGATCTGCCGGTTGTCTTCCTGATCCTCGACCACAAGAATTTTGGTCATGGCAACCTCGCCGCCTGTTCGACTTTGATGGGAAGCGTGAGTGAAAACGTCGAGCCCTGGCCGAGCCGGGATTCTACCCAAATCCGGCCGCCGTGCATCTCCACAATCCGCCGCGATATCGCCAGCCCCAGCCCGGTGCCGCCCTTGGCCTTGGTGATCGAGCTGTCGGCCTGCTGGAATTCCTGGAAGAGCTTGCCCTGGTCGGCCTCGGAAATGCCGGGGCCGGTGTCGTGCACCGCGAGATTGTAGCTGCCGTTGGCGGCCGAGGCGCGGATCGAGACCTCGCCCCGGTCGGTGAACTTGATGGCGTTGCCCACGAGGTTGAGCAGCACCTGGGTCAGCCGCCGCTCGTCGCCCCGGCCGGACGGCAGGTCCTTCGCCATCTCGACCTTGAAGGCGAGCTTCTTGCTGGCGGCGAGCGGCTCGACCGCGCTGTAGACGCCGTGCACGACGTCCCGGATGGAATAGTCGTCCAGATTGAGCACGAGCTGACCCGCCTCGATCTTGGAGAGGTCGAGCACGTCGTTGATGAGGCCGAGCAGGTGCTTGCCGTTGCGGGCGATGCGCTCGAGCACGCCGCGCATCTTCTCCGGTGGCGCACCATAGACGTTGTCGGTGATCAGCTCGGTGTAGCCGAGGATGGCGTTGAGCGGCGTGCGCAGCTCGTGGCTCATGTTGGCGAGGAACCGCGACTTGTGCTGGCTCGCCTCTTCGAGCTGGCGACTCTTCTCCTGGATTTCGTCGAACAGCCGCACGTTCTCGATCGCGATCGCCGCCTGGTCGGCGAAGGTTGCGACCAGCTCGATCTGCTTCTCGGTGAACGGCCGGACTTCGGACCGCGTGAGTGCCATGACGCCGACCGGGACGCCCTCGCGCAGCATCGGGACGCCCAGCATGGTGCGGAACCCGCCGAGCCTCTGAGCCTCCGGCCAGTCGAACTCGGGATCGCTGTGCACATCGGGAATATGGACGATCTTGCCTTCGACCAGCGCCCGGCCGGTGCCGGTGTTGCGGCCGGGCTCGACCGGCTGGTCCTTGATGTATTCGATGAATGCGGCCGGGAAACCGAACGACACGGCGCGATAGAACCGCTCGCCTCGCTTCTGGGTGATCGTGCCCATGTCGGCGTCGCACAACCGGCCGGCCGTGCGCAAAAGCGAATTGAGCACGGTGTGGAGATCATACGCCGAGCGGCTGATCACCTTGAGCACGTCGGCGGTGGCGGTCTGCTGTTCGAGCGATTCGGACAGGTCTTCGGTGCGTTTCTGCAACTCCTCAAACAGCCGCGCATTCTCGATTGCGATCACGGCCTGATCGGCGAACGACTTGATGAGCGCGACCTGCTTGTCGTCGAACACGACAACGTCGTGATGGGCGACGCCCACTGCACCCACGACCTTGTCGCCGCGGATCATCGGCGTAAAAATGACGGACTGAAAGCCGAACTCGCGTGCAAATCCCTGCGTGGCCAGCGGCGCATCCGGATTTCCCTCAACCGGCGAAAATTGCACCGGCTGCTTGGTCAGCATGGCGCGTCCGCCGACCGTGGTTTCGTCCATTGGGCGAGGATAGTGGCTGATCAGGCGCTCAAAGCCGGGCGCGCCGTCGACGGCGGGCATCGAGATGATGCCGTTCTCGAGGAGTTGAACCACCGCGAAG
This sequence comes from Xanthobacteraceae bacterium, assembly GCA_019746135.1. Classification (GTDB taxonomy): domain Bacteria; phylum Pseudomonadota; class Alphaproteobacteria; order Rhizobiales; family Xanthobacteraceae; genus Z2-YC6860. The sequence goes on along the minus strand of JAIESI010000282.1, from coordinate 24,181 downwards.
CGCGTGCCGAACAGCCGCAGCAGGTTTCTCACGATCGCATCGAACACCGGTTTTGTATTGGTCAGGGATCCGCTGATCGAAGCGAGGATTTCTCCCGTCGCGGTCTGCTGCTCCAGCGATTCGGTCAGGTCGTCCGTGCGTTGTCGCAGCTCGCGCAGCAGCCGCGTGTTCTCGAGCGCGATCACGGCCTGAGCAGCGAAATTCTGCACCAGCTCGACCTGCTTGTCGCCGAACGCCTCGATCTCCTTGCGGTAGATCGCGATCGCGCCGACGAGTTCGTCCTCCTTCAGCATCGGCACCAAAAGAAAGCTGCGCGCGCCGCCGATATCGGCAAGCGCGACGAAGGGCCGGAAGCCGGTGAGGTAGGCCGGGTCCTTCCTGATATCGACGATGTGGATCAGTTCCCTGGTGCGCCTGATGCGGCCGAGCGGCACGTTGTCGCCCGGATGAATGATCTGCTCGCGCTCACGCTCCGCGGCCAGCTCCGGAGGAATGTCGTGCGCGGCGACGCTCCTGAAGCCGTCGCCTTCGGCCAGCCACAGCATGGCGTATTTGGCCTGGCATATGCGGGTGGCGTTCGACAGGATCGATGAGAACACCGGCTCGAGCTCGCCCGGCGAACCGGAGATGACCTTGAGGACCTCCGAGGTCGCGGTCTGCTGCTCCAGCGACTCGCTGAGGTCGTCGGTGCGCCGGCGGAGCTCATTGAGCAGCCGCGTGTTTTCGATAGCGATCACGGCCTGCGCGGCGAACGTCGAGATGATCTCGACCTCGTGTTCGGTGAACGGCGCGACGCGCCGGCGCGCCATCACCAGAACGCCGATGATCTGTCCGTCGCGGATCATCGGCGCGGCCAGGAATGTTCGATAACCCGCCTTCCTGGCGGGCTCGATATAAGTGTACTCGGGATCGGCCAGCACGTCGGCGACCTGAACGATCCTGTGATGCAAGAGCGCGCGTCCGACCACGCTGCCGCGCCCCGGACGAAGCGGCGTCGTCTTCGTGAATTCGACCCAGTCGCGCGGAAAATTCCAGTTGGTCACGTGGAAGAACGTCCCGTCGTCGTTCGGCCGCGTGATGGACGCCATGTCCGCATCGCACAGGGCCGCGGCCGCGTCGGTCAGTTTGTCCAGCACCTGCTGCAGGTCGAAGCCTGACCCGCTGATGAGCTTGAGCACATCCGCGGTTGCCTTTTGCTGAGCCAGCGATTGTGCCAGGGCGCGCTTGTGCGAAGCCGAGGTCTTGACCGGACGCGCCACGCCCGGGCGCGCACGGCCGGCCGGGCGGCGCGATGCCGCCTTCCTTGCCCCGACCTTTGCCTTGCGACGTCGCCCCTTCATGGCGCTATGTCCGCAATATCAGGACGCCTTTGCTTGCGCCTGAATCTGAACCTCGACCGGAAGTGAAAACTGAAATACCGAGCCCTGGCCTACCTCGGACTCGACCCAAAGCTTGCCGCCGTGCATCTCGACGATGCGCCGCGAAATCGACAGACCTAAACCCGTGCCGCCCTTCTTCTTGGTGGCGGAATTGTCCGCCTGCTGGAATTCCTCGAAAATCTTACCCTGGTCGGCCTTGGAGATGCCGGGGCCGGTGTCTTTCACCGCGACGGTGAACGAGCCGTTGCTGGCGGTCGCCTTGATGATGACGCCGCCCTGATCGGTGAACTTGATGGCGTTGCCGACGAGGTTGAGGATCACCTGCGTCAGCCGGCGTTCGTCGCCATGGCCCTTGGGCAGCTCGCCGGGCGCGTCGACCTTGAAGTTGAGCTTCTTTTCGCTGGCCAGCGGCTCGACCGCGCTGAACACGCTGTAGAGCACGTCCTTCATCGAATAGTCGTTGAGCGACAGCACGAGCTGGCCGGCCTCGATCTTCGACAGGTCGAGCACGTCGTTGATCAGGCCGAGCAGGTGGCGGCCGTTGCTCTCGACGCGCTTGAGCACGCCCTGCGCCTTCTCCGGCACGTCGCCGTAGATGCTGTCGAGAATGAGCTCGGTGTAACCCAGGATCGCGTTCAGCGGCGTGCGCAGCTCGTGGCTCATGTTGGCCAGGAACTGCGACTTGTGCTGGCTCGCGATGGCAAGCTGCTTGCCCTTCTCCTCGATCTCGTGGAACAGGTTGGCGTTCTGGATCGCCACCACCGACTGGTCGGCGAAGGTTTCCAACAGGTCGATGGTCGGCTGCGGAAACTCGCCCGGCTCCTTGCGGCGCACCACCAGCGCGCCGACGATGTGGTCCGGACGCAGCAGCGGCACGATCAGCAGCGCGCGATAGCCCTCGCGCAGGTTGATCTCGTTGACCGGAGCCGGCGGCTCGAGCGTGACGTCCGGCACCTGGATCGGTTTTCGTTGCGTCGCCGCCGGACCGATATGCGCGTCGCCCCTGCCGATGTGCCGGTCGGTGAGGGCGATGATCATCTCGTCGCTCATGCCGTAGGTGGCGCGCAGCTTGAACTCCTGCCGCGCCTCGTCGAACACGTAGATCGCGCCGGCATCGGTGCGCGACAACTGCACCGCCCGCTGGGTGATGGTGGTCAGCACCTGCTCCAGGTCGAGCGTCGAATTGACCGCCTGCGAGACTTCGCCGAGCGCGCGCAGCTCGCTCACGGACTGGTTGAGCTCGGCGGTGCGCTGCTCGACCTTGTTTTCGAGGTCGGCGTAGGACTCCTCCAGCCGGCCGGCCATGTCGTTGAACTGGTCGGCCAGCAGTTGCAGCTCGTCGCCGGTCTTGACCGAGATGCGCTGCTCGAGGTTGCCGCTGCCGATCTGCGCCGCGCCCTCGCGCAGCCGCTGGATCGGGATGATCATCTTGCGCGCGAGCAGGAGGCCGGCGAGGAACGCCAGCGCCAGGCCGCCCGCCAGCAGCCAGGCCGACCGCTTGATCGATTCGTAAAGCGGCGCATAGGCCTCGTCGATCGGCAGCTCCACGAACATCAGCCAGCGCAGCGGCGGGATCGGCGCGTGCGCGGTCAGCACCTCGCGGCCCTGGATGTCGTTGACGATCTCGACGCCCTGGCGGCCCGCGCCGGTCTCGTCGCGCGCGGCCTTGACGTAGTCGAGCCGGAACATGTCGGTGTTGCGCAGCACCAGGCTGATGTCGGGATGGGCGATCAGCCGGCCGCGGCCGTCGATGACGAAGGCCTGGCCCTTCATGCCGACCTTGATCTGCGAGACGACCTCCCAGATGAACTTCAGGTTGACCTCGGCGACGCTGACGCCGGCGTCGCGCCGCGCGCCGGCCATCGCCAGCGTCATGTAGGGCTCGGACTCGCGGCGGAAGTAGACCGGGCCGTAGTAGATTTTCTTGGCGACCGCTTCGGTGAATTTCGGGTCCTTGGAGTAGTCGGTGCCGACGCCGACCGCGTCCATGGCAAGCCGCGACACTCTGAGCTGCTCCTTGCCGCTGGCGTCGAGCTGGGCGAGCTCGGTGATCGCCGGCACCTGGCGCAGCAGGCGCAGCGCGTCGAAGCGGCGCTGCTCCAGCGCGCTCGCGGTCCAGGGCAGCTGCGTGGTCCAGCCGATCTGGCCTTCGATGTCCTTGATGAACTGGCCGATCTTGCCGGCCGCGGCCTCGGCCTGCTCGCGCTGGATGCGGGTCAGCGCCTGCTTGTTCTCCTGGTAGGAGAACCAGATCTCGAACAGGCCGTTGGTCAGAAGCGCCAGACAGACCACGGCCATGAACAGCGCGACGTATTTGCGGAACAGCCGGCTGCCGACATAGGAGAAGGCGCGCCCCCGGTCCGGCGGCGCGGTGCGCTGCCCCTCCGTCGCGGCGGCGGCCTCATTGGCGGCGGTCATCTCTGTTCCCTGGTGCCCGCGACCTCAGGCGCAGCGCCCGCAGGCGGCCCCGCTGAACCCAAGGGCACCGGATAAAGCCCTGGAAAACCCCGCCAAATTACACCACCCTGCGGCCCCGGCCAAACACCCGGGCCGCCCAAAACGGCGGTTTCCCACCCCCCGATCCGGTTTCAGGAGTTGTTCGTTGTCCGATACCCAGGTTCTGATCGTCGGGGCCGGTCCGGTCGGGCTGACGCTCGCCATCGATCTCGGCCGGCGCGGCGTGCGATGCACATTGATCGAACGCAAGGACCAGCCGGCGTTCCTGCCGAAGATGGAGCGCATCAATGCGCGGACCATGGAAATCTACCGGCGCATGGGTCTGTCGGGGAAAATCCGCGCCGCGGGGCTGCCTCGCGACGTCCCGATGGACGTCTACATCGTTCTCAATCTCACCCGGCCGCCGCTGCTGCGGCTGCCTTATCCGTCGGTCGCCGAGGCCGAGGCCGAGATCCGCGCCACCACCGACGGCAGCGTGCCGCTCGAGCCGTACCAGCTCATTTCGCAATACACGCTCGAGCCGCTGCTGAAGTCCGCATGCGAAACGTTGCCGGCCGTGACCATGCACTGGTCCACCGAATATGTGACGCACGCGGAAAGCGCGGACGGCGTCAGCGTCACCGTGAAATCCGCCGACGGCACGGCCCGCAGCATCCGCTGCGACTATCTGGTCGGCTGCGACGGCGGCTCGAGCGCGGTGCGCCAGGCGCTCGGCATCAGGCTGCGCGGCGAGGCCGACCTGCTGCGGCTGCGCCAGGCGCTCTACCGCTGCGACGAGCTGTTCGACAGAATTCCGATCGGCAACGGCCCGGGCCGCGGCCGCCACTATCACGTGGCCGAGGAGAACGCGAGCTTCCTGATCATGCAGGACTCGACCAGGCACTGGACGCTGCACGCCACCGCCGACACCGACGAGGAGGTCGACCGCCAGTTCGAGCGGATCGTCGGCATTCCGGTGAAGTACCAGCGGCTGTCCACCAATCCGTGGCGGCAGAACCTGCTGCTCGCCGAGCAGTACCAGAAGGGCCGGGTGTTGCTCGCCGGCGACGCGGTGCATCTCGTCATCCCGACCGGCGGGCTCGGCATGAACTCGGGCGTCGGCGACGCGGTCGACCTCGGCTGGAAGCTTGCGGCGACGCTGCAGGGCTGGGGCGGGCCGATGCTGCTCGCCTCCTACGAGATCGAGCGGCGGCAGATCGGCGACCGCAACGTGGGCGCCTCGCGCTATGCCAACCAGGGCCGCCGCAAATGGCGCGCGATGTGGCGGCCGGACATCGCCGACGACACGCCGGCCGGCAAGCGGACCCGCGACACGCTCGCGGCGGTTGCCGACGTCGAGCAGCGCAAGAGCAACGAGATGATCGGTGCCGAGCTCGGCTACCGCTACGTCAGCTCGCCGGTGATCTGCGACGTGCCGGGCGGCCCCGAGCATCTGTTCCGCAGCTACGAGCCGACCACGTGGCCGGGCGCGCGGCTGCCGCACGTCTGGCTCAACGACGGCTCGGCGGTGCAGGACCATGTCCCGCAGGACGGGTTCACGATCCTGAAGCTCAACCCGAACGGCGCGGACGCCGCGCCGCTCGTTGCGGCGTTGCGCGAGCGCAAGGCGCCCGTCCATGTGCTCGAGATTCCGGACCAGATCGCGCGCGATATCTATGGCCACGACCTGCTGCTCATCCGTCCTGACATGCACGTCGTGTGGCGCGGCAACACGCTGAGCGACGTCGCGGAGATCGCTGCGATTGCGACCGGGAATCGGATGCCGGCGATAGAGTAAGCTGACAAGGCGCACGTCTCGCCTTCGCTCGCGTGCGAGCTACGGCGCGGCAAGCAGTCGAGCGTAGAGCGTAGGGTGGGCAAAGCCGCGACTTGTCCGCCGAAGCGCGCAGCGCGAAGGCGGAAGCGGCGTGCCCACCTCTTTGCGCAGAGCAAGAACGCGTGGGCCCGGCGCCATAGCGCGTCGAAGACGCGCGTGAACGCGCTGATGCGCGCCTTGGCCCACCCTACGATCCCGCCCGAGTCGCACGGGTGTGCCTTGATTACGATTCACTTTTCAAACAGCCCGGCGAACATGCGTCAGCGCTCCGGGAAGGGGTGCGTGCGTCTCAGCCCGCTTCGATCTTGATGTTCGCGGTCCGGATCACCTTGGCCCACTTCTCGGTTTCATCCGCCATCAGCTTGCCGAATTCGGCGGGCGACCCGGTCAGCGCGTCGCTGCCGAGCTCGGCCAGGCGCGCCTTGACCTTGGGATCGGCCAGCACCGCGTTCATCTCCGCGTTGAGCCGCGCGACGATCTCGGGCGGTGTGCTCTTCGGCGCAGCGAGGCCGAACGGACCGCTCGCCTCGTAGCCGGGCACGAAATCGCCCACGGTCGGCAGCTCGGGCAGCAGCGCCGAGCGCCCCGCCGTCGTCACCGCCAACGGCCGGACCTTGCCGGCTTTGATGTGCGGGATCGAGGCCGCCATGGTGTCGAACATGACCTGCACCTGGCCGCCGATCAGGTCGGTCATCGCGCCGGCCGCGCCGCGATAAGGCACGTGCACCATGTTCACGCCGGTCATCAGCTTGAACAGCTCGCCGGCCATGTGGATGCCGGTGCCGATGCCCGGCGAGGCGAAGTTGAGCTTGCCGGGATTGGCTTTGGCGTAGGCGATGAATTCGGGAACGGTGGTGACCGGAACCGACAGATTGACCTCGAGCACGAACGGCACGCGCGCGGTGCCGCCGACCGGCGCGAGGTCGCGAAGAAAGTTGACGCTCAGCTTGTCGTAGAGCGTGTTGTTGACCGCGTGCGCCGGGACCGTCTGGAGCAGCGTGTAGCCGTCCGGCGGCGCGTTCGCGACGGCTTCGGTGCCGATGTTGCCGCCGGCGCCCGGCCGGTTCTCGACGACAAATGTCTGGTTGAGCCGCTCCGACAGCCATTGCGTCATCAGCCGGGCAAAGATGTCGGATCCGCTGCCGGCGGCGAAGCCGACGATGATGCGCACCGGCTGCGCCGGATAGGCTTGGGCGGAGGTGGTGCGCGATGCGACTGGAAGCGCGGCAGCACCCGCGGCCAGATGCAGAAACCGACGGCGATGGAATTGCATGGCATTTCCCCCTCGGTGTTATGGCCGCACCATAGCAAATCCGGCCGCGGCTGACTGCTATCAGTCCGGCCCAATGTTCGCGGTCCGAATTCCTGGTCCGGGACCGTCAGGGCGCCGGCGTTGCGACGCCCTCGCGCTCCTTGATCCAGGCAATCATCAGCTCCCAGATCACGGCAAGAACGATCGGGCCGAGAAACAGCCCGCTGACCCCATAGGACAGGACGCCGCCGATCACCCCGATCAGGATCACCAGCATCGGGGTGCTCAGGCCGCGCCCCATGACGAGCGGCCGCAGGATGTTGTCCATCAGGTTGACCGGGATCATGTAGGCGGTGAACAGCAGCGCCGCCGTCGTCTCCATCGCAAACCAGCTCCAGATGATCACCGGGAGGATGATGATCGACGGGCCGATCTGGATGATGCCCAGAATGAGGACGGCCATTGTCAGCAGGCTCGCCCCGGGAAGCCCGGCCGCCATGAAGCCGATCCCCGCACAGAACGCCTGCAGCGCCGAAATGCCGATCACGCCGCGCGCGACGGTGCGGATCGTGGCGCCGGCGAGATCGACGAATTGCTCGCCGCGGCCCGTCGCGAGCCGGCGCGAAAAGCGCCGCATGGTCTCGACCAGCGATGGGGCCGGCGAAAACAGGAAACCCGCCACGAAAATCGCGATGAAGAACTTGATCGTGCCGGTGCCGGCCTCGGCGGCGATCTGGAGCAGCGCGCTGCCGACCGGTTTGAGCTGCGGCGCGACCCTGGCCAGCGCCTCGCGAAGATTGGTCGAAGCGAGGTCCCAGAACTGATAGATCGGCTCGCCGACCAGCGGCCAGGTCTTGATCGTTTCGGGTGGCGGCGGCAGCGCCAGCGCCGCGAGCTCAAACCGCGCCGTCAGCATGCCGACGCTGTCGATCAGGCCCAGCGCCAGCCACGTCGCGGGCCCGATGATGATCAGGAGGCTGGCGAGCGTCAGCAGCACGGCCGCGAGCCGGCGCCGTCCGCCGAGATGCCGCACCATCCAGTCGTAGACCGGATAAAGCGCAACCGTCAGCACGATGCTCCATATGGCAATCGTGATGAACGGACTGATCAGGGTGAAGGCCAGGTAGAGAAGCAGGCCCAGCACGGCGAGCCTGATCGTCACCTCGATCCAGGTCGCGGTCAGATCGTGGCGGCCGTCCGGATCGTCGCCGGCGTCTGGCATGAATTTTCTCCCCCTGCCGCACAATGCCCTGGAAAGCAGCAGACTCTAGCAGGTCGCAAAGTTCCGCCAACTGAACTTGGGTTTAGGCCAGAGCCGTTGTCGTTCCTGCGAAATCGAACATCGGGCCCAAAGGGACACGAGAATCGTCAGCAGTGTCGTGTCGCTTCGGTTCGCAAGTTCGCGGATCGGCACGAGCTCCTTCATTCGGCCTGTATCCTCCTCGCGGATGATATCGATCGGATCCGGCCGGTCTTTCAGCTCCTTCCATCGACCGTGCTGCTTTCGCGGAATCCTGTCGCGCAGCGCCTTGCCGCGCGCCACCCGACTGTCCCGGGGAACGAAACGCGTTGCGCTGTCGAGAAACGCAGCTTCGGAAATTTTCTGCACACGTTCCATGCGACTAATACTTTCGAGCTAGACTGGTGGGACGAGAACCCGGTCCGAAAAAATACCAGCAAGACGAAGGCGCGATCACGGCTGTCACTCGCGGTCAGAGTGCAATTCCGGGTCAAGGCGCGACGGCAATAGCTGCTGGCCGCGAACCATGGCCGGGGGTAATATGAACATCGGACGTGCTCAGATCATCCACGGCTAAACGTTTAGCCATGTCGATCTCGGTCCACGCTGCATCCATGGTTCAACGATCGGTGCCGCTCCTTCAATGGGCCGGTGCCTGCCGGCGCGCGTGGCTGCTGCCGGATATTTTTGCCGGTATCGTGCCGACCGGATTGCTCAGCCTCGCAGCGATGCTGCTGCGGCGGCACTTCGCACACGGTGTGCCCGCGGCGCAGGTCGTCATGGTGGGCGCCACGAGCTAGGGCACGAGCGGGCAGGCATCTGTCGCCCGAGGATCTGACGACGACAGGAGTCCGGGCAATGATCGATGATCCATTCCTGAACTACTTCGCGCTCGGACTGCTTATTTTCGTGGTGATCGTGGTCTTCTACGGGATCATCGCGATCCATGACATTCCGGCCAAGATTGCCGAAGCGCGGCATCATCCGCACCAGGACGCGATCCATGCCGCAGGCTGGGTAAGCCTGTTCACCTTGCATGTGCTGTGGCCGTTCCTTTGGATTTGGGCGATGCTCTACCGGCCGGATCGCGGCTGGGGTGTGTCCAGGCCAGAGACTGCGCCCCCCTTGAGCCCAGGCGAAACACCCGCCGTCAGCGCAAGCGAAATAGACGATCTACGCCGTCGCATATCCGCGCTTGAAAAAAGCCGTATGGATGCAGGAGGTTAAAAATGGAAATCCTCCTCGTTCTCATTTACGTCTCAATCTGCATCGTTGTCTTCAAAATCTTCAGCATACCGGTCAACCAATGGTCGCTGTCCACCGCCGCGCTGGGCGGAATATTCGGCATCGCGCTGCTGCTGCTGACCATGAACTACAATCATCCGTTTACGAAGAATGCTCGCATCTATTTCGCGGTGACCCCGGTCCTGGCGACGGTGAAGGGCCGCGTGATTGAAGTGCCGGTTCGATCGAACATGCCGCTCAAGGAAGGTGATGTCCTTTTCCGCATCGATCCGAAACCGTATCAATACGTCGTCGACGAGAAGAAAGCGGCGCTCGCGGACGCCGAACAGAAAGTCAATGAGCTGAAGGCATCGCTCGATCAAGCGACCGCCTCAGGGGAAAGGGCCAATGCGCAGCTTCAACTGGCGCAACAGAACTATGATCGTCAGAACGAGCTGTTCCAAAAGAACATCGTCGCCAAGGCCACCCTCGACACGTACACCCGAAACCTCGAAGCCTCAAAGCAGACCCTGGCGGCGGCCAAAGCTGACGAGGAGCGCGCTCGACTGGCCTATACGGCCAATGTCGGCGGGGTGAATACCACCGTCGCGCAGCGGCGTGCGGAACTTGCCGATGCCGAGTTTGACCTCGATCAGACCACCACACGCGCGGCTGGTCCGGGATTCGTGACCCAGGTTTCGCTGCGGCCGGGGATGTATGTCATCCCGACGCAGCTTCGGACCGCCATGCTCTTCGTCAATACCGGCCACGGCGACCGCGAGTTGGGGGCGGCATTCGATCAAAACTCCTTGCAACGGGTCAACGCAGGCGATGATGCCGAGGTTGCCTTCGAGGCCGTTCCAGGTCGCGTGTTCAAGGCCAAGGTCCGTTGGGTCGTTGATGCAATCGCGGCTGGACAATTGGCAACGACACCGGCGCTTGTCGAGCCCGAAACGCGGACGGTCGCCGGCCGCGCACTCACGATCATCGATGTCACCGACGACATGCAGGGGTACCAGATTCCGCTTGGCTCCGCGGCCCAGGTCGCGATCTACACGAAGCACTGGCACCATCTTTCGCTGTTGCGCAAGATCCTGCTGCGCATGCGGAGCTGGGAGAACTACGTATTCCTGGAAGGTCACTAGGGCGGGCAACGTCCAATGTCCCGTAGGCCCTAATCCGTCCGCCACCTGCCGAAGTGCACCTCGGCGCGGCGGACGATCTCGTTGAGCACGATCGCCATCGCCGCCAGCACCGAGATCAGGGCAAGAAGCTTGGTCGGATCGAAGTTCTGGGTGAACAGCTGCGTGAAATAGCCGATGCCGGCGGTCGAGACATAAAGCTCGGCCAGCAGCACGCCGAGCAGCACGCCGGTCATGCCGAGCCGCATGCCGGCAAAGAAGCTCGGGATCATGTGCGGGAAGATCACCCAGCGGAAGATCTGCCAGCGGCTCGCGCCCATCGAGCGCGCCGCGGTCATCAGGATCGGCTTGATGTTCTGCACGCCGGCGACGATGGTGACGATGATCGGGAAGATGCCGTGGCTGACGCCGAAGGCGATCTTCGAGGGCGGGCCGATGCCGAAATAGAGGATGAACAGCGGCAGGATGGTGACCTGCGGCGTGCCGTAGAGCAGCAGGATGATCGGCATGAAGCTGCGGTTGGAGAACCGCGACAGCCCGACCGCCAATCCGACCACGAGCCCGATGACGACCGACATGGCGAACGCCACCGCGAGCTCCCAGAAGGTGACCTGAAGCGCCTGCGGCACGTTCTTGGTGTCGAACAGCGCGCCGAAGTTGGCGATCACCTTCGACGGCGGGCTCAGGAACATCGGCGCGATCCAGTGGCGCGCGGCGATCTCCCAAAGCAGGAACAGCGCGGCCACCACGGCGAGGCGCACCAGGCCCGGACGGCGCAGGAAGAAGCGTTTGATCTGCGCCGCGCCGCTCATTGCTGTCGCTTCGACCGCTTTTCGAGCGCGCTGACGGCGGTGTTCAGGGTCGCCGCGATCACCACGACAAAGGCGATGTAGGCGAACATCCGCGCCGTCTCCATCGCTTCCGCGAGATGCACGATGCGGTGGCCGAGGCCGGCGAGCGAGGCGAGCGTCTCGCTGCCGAGGATCGACAGCAGCGCCACGGTGAAGCCGATGCGAAGCCCGGTGAGGATCACGGGGAAGGCCGCGGGGAGGAGCACGTGGCGGAACATCTGCCAGTCGGAGGCGCCCATCGAGCGCGCCGCGGTGATGAAGATGCGGTCGACGTAGCCGAAGCCCGCAATGGTGTTGAGCACGATCGGGAAGAAGCTGATGGTGGTGCCGATCGCGATCTTCGAGCCCGGGCCGAGCCCGAAGAACAGCACGTAGAGCGGCAGGAACAGGATGATCGGGATCGAGTACATGCCGGCGAGCAGCGGCTCGAACACGCGGATCAGATATTGTGAGCGGCTGATCAGATAGCCGAGCGTGACGCCGCTGGTGCAGGAGATCAGGAAGGCGATGGCGATTTCCGAGAGCGTCACCTGAAGGTCCGGCAGGAACTCGCCGGTGGCGAGAATGTCCTTGAGCTCGGCCCAGACCTTCACCGGGTTGGGAAGCAGCAGCGGATTGATGCCCCAGCGCGTGGTGCCGAAATACCAGAGCAGCACCAGGGTGACGAGAAACGTCACCTGCACCGCGCGGCTGACGATCTTGTCGCGGCGGTCGCGCTTGCCGCTCATGAGGTGGGCCCCTTCATGAGGCAGAGGCGCATATGCTGCCACTCGGGTGGTGCGCTCCCTCCCCCTAAAAGGGGGAGGGTCGGGGTGGGGGTCCACTTGCGCGCATCGAAGGTCGGCGAGTTGTGTTCAGCATCGGCCCAATCGCGTCTGCATTGGCGGGCCGGGCACCCCCCGGATCGAAGACGCGCGTAGACGCGCTGATGGCGCGCCGAGCCGCAGACCCCCACCCTAACCCTCCCCCTTTCCAAAAGGGCGTTCACGCCCGTCTGCCACGGGCTATGGGGAGGGGGCGACACCAGCGCGTTTACGCGCGTCTTCGACGCGCTATGGCCCGCGCTGCACGATATGCGATTGTCCTGCTTCATGAGCCCGGCCCTGCCATCGCCGACTGCTCGACCGCCTTGCGGATCTCGTCGTGCAGGAGCCCGTAGAGCGTGTTGCGCAGCTTGCCGAACTTCTCGGTGGTGACGAACGAGGGCTTGCGCGGGTGCGGCTCGTCGACCGCGATGATTTCCTTGATGTGGCCCGGCCGTGCCGAGAACACCGCCACGCGGTCGGCCAGGAACACGGCTTCGCCGAGCGAGTGGGTCACGAACACGATGGTCTTGCCGGTGGCCGCGAGCAGCACCGAGAGGTCCTCGCCGAGGATCATGCGGGTCTGCTCGTCGAGCGCGCCGAACGGCTCGTCCATCAGGAGAATGCTGGTTTCGAGGCTGAGCGCGCGGGCGAGCGCCGCGCGCTGGCGCATGCCGCCGGAGAGCTGCGCCGGATAGTGGTTCATGAAGTCCTTGAGGCCGACGGCTTCGAGCGATTTCTTCGCGCGCGCGTCCTGCTCGGACTTCGGCACGCCCTGGAACACCATGCCGAGCTTGACGTTCTCGATCACCGTGCACCAGGGAAACAGCGCGTTCTCCTGGAACACGAAGGCGATGTCGCGGGGCAGCGGCGCGCGCACCAGCTTGTTGTTGACCTCGACCGTGCCCGCGCTCGGCGCAAGCAGCCCGCCGATCATGTTGAGCAGCGTGCTCTTGCCGCAGCCGCTCGGGCCGATCAGGCAGAGCAGCTCGCCACGGGTGATGTCCAGGTTGGTGTCGAGCAGCGCGCGGACGAACTGCGGATCGCCCGGCTCGCCGAACTGGTGCGAAACATCCCTGACTTTGACCGCGGCGTCGCCCGTCGTCATCTTGCGTTATTTTGCTTTGCGCTTCGCTTTGCCGCGTGTCGGTCTGGCTTTCCTCGCCGACGATCCTAGCTGCTTTCGCAGCCGTTGCGTCGCCTTTTCGTCGAGCGACAGGTTGCCGCGCACCACCACGCCGTAGAGCTTTTTCGCCGCCTGCGCCGAGATGAAGCCTTCGGCCACGTCATGCGCCACGGTTTCGGCGGGCCGCTGCAGCGGATCGCCCCAGCCGCCGCCGCCGCCGGTGCGCACGATCGCCTCCGCGCCGATCGTGACGGGGATGTGGAAGCCGCCCATCATGGTGAACGTCTTCTCGCCGGGGCGCTTGAGCAGGTAGCCGCCGGGCTCGCCCGGCGTGCCGCCCTCGATGCCCCAGGGCGGGCGCTTGCTCCGCCGCGGCATCTCGAAATTCCATTTGCCCTCGACCAGGTTCTTCACCTGCATGTCGATGCCGAGCCCGCCGCGGAATTTGCCGGCGCCGCCGGAGTCGGGGCGGAGCCCGCGGCTCTGCACCACCACCGGGCATTTCAATTCGATGCCCTCGATCGAGCCGTTGCGCACGTCGCCCTGGCAGACCGAGACCGTGCCGGACTCGCCGTCCTCGAACGGCCGTCCGCCCCAGCCGCCGCCCTCGATGCTCTGCACCACGAACCGCCGCTTGGTCTTCGGATGGGTGCCGAAGAACACCACCGCGCCCCCAAGGAGCGCATGGTGGCCGGCCGGCACGCGGTCGGGCATGGCCTTTCCGAGCGCCACGACGATGGAATCGACCACGGTCGGCACGATGCCGCTCCAGCCCGCCATCGGCGCGGGAAATCGCGCCATCATGATGTTGCCTTCGGGGATGATGACGTTGAGCGCGCGGAACGAACCCTCATTGACGGGATCAAGGGGCCCGGTCAGCGCCTTGTAGGCGACGCGGGCGCCGGCATAGGTGCGCGAGTTGATCGCGGCGCGGCGCTCGGCCGAGCAGCCCGACAGGTCGATGGTCATGTCGCTGCCCTTGACCGTGACCTTGACGTGGATCGGCACCTCTTCGCCCTTGAGCACGCCGTCGTCGTCGATCGAGGCCGAGGCCTCGTAGACCCCGTCGGGCAGTTGCGCCACCACGTTGCGGCACTTTTGCTCGGTCTCGTCGAAGATCCGGTCGATGGCGGCCAGGAGCGTCTCGCGGCCGTATTTGTCGAACAGCTCGTCGAGCCGCCGCGCGGCGAGCCTGCAGGCCGCCATCTGCGATTTCATGTCGCCGAGCGAGGATTCCGGGAAGCGGATGTTGTCCTTGATGACGCGGTAGAGCGTCTCGTTGAGCTTGCCTTCTTCGTAGATTTTCAACTGGTCGAGCTGCAGGCCCTCGAGCCACGGATCGGCGACCGTCGCGCCTGCGCCGAAGCCGGTGGAGGTGCCGCCGACGTCGATCCAGTGGGCGCGCACCATCAGGAACATCAGCAACTCGCCCTGGTAGAAATAGGGCATGTAGATGACGACGTTGTTGAGGTGCTGGCCCGCCACCGCCTGGTGGTTGGTGATGATCACGTCGCCCGGCTTGAAGCCGTCCTTGCCGTAGCGTTGCAGGCCGTCGGTGACGAGCACACCGAGGTCGGCCACGAAATGCGACACGCCGCCGACGTTCTGCGAGATGAGCTCGCCCTGGGTGCCAAGGAGCGCGGTGCAGTAGTCGCGCACCTCGTAGATCATCATGTTGTAGGAGGTGCGCTGCAGGTCGGCCGCCATCTCGTTGGCGACGGCGGGCAGGGCGTTGCGGATCACTTCGAGGGTGACGGTCTCGAGCTTCAGACTCACGATTGCGCTCTCCTCTCACCGCGCACACGGCCTCGCTCCCCCTCGGGTGGTGCGCTCCCTCCCCCTGAAAGGGGGAGGGTCGGGGTGGGGGTCCGCTTGCGTGCATCGAAGCTCAACGCGATGTGCTCGGCGCCGGCGCAATCGCGTACACGTTGTCGCGCCGAACGCTCCACCGAACGAAGACGCGCGTGAACACACTGATGGCGTGCCGTGCCGCAGACCCCCACCCTGACCCTCCCCCTTTCAGGGGGAGGGCACGGACACAGCAGCGCCGCCCGTGTTGCACCATTCATCGCGCGCCTCCGATCGTGACGATCAGTTCGCCGGACGGAGCGACCTTGCAGCGGTCGTTCTCGAACAGCACCGTGGTGGTGCCGTGCTCCTGGATGAGTGCCGGGCCAGAAATCTCCGCGCCGGCGCCGAGCGCCTCGCGGCGGTAGACCTTGGCGGTCAGCGGCTTCTTTGCCGACGAGAAATAGGCCTGCCGCTCTCCCGCCGGCTTCACCGCGCCGGACGCGCCGAGGCCCGGGAACGCAAGCTTCGGCCGCTTGCCGATGGCGCCGAGCCGGATGTTGACCATCTCCACCGGCTCCTCCGGCGAATGATGCGCGTAGCGGTGCTCGTAGAGCTTGTCGAACGCGTCGCGGATCGCCTTGCGGTCGCCGCGCTTGAGCTGCTCGAGCGTGACCGGCACCGGCAGGGTGAACTCCTGTCCGACGTAACGGATGTCGAGATGGACCTGATACTGCGCGTCCTTGCCGTGGCGCAGGCCGGCCTTGGCTTCCTTGACCATCTCGTCGTGGATCTTCACGAGCCGGCCGAAGTCGACGCTTCCGAGATCCGAATAGACTGTGCGGGTGAAATCGTGGCGCTCGTCGGCGAGCAGCATGCCGAGCGCCGAGAAGTGCGAGGGGAACAGCGGCACGACCACGGTCGGGATGAACAGCTCGCGGGCGATGGCGCAGACATGCAGCGGGCCCGCGCCGCCCGAGGCCACCAGCGCGAAGTCGCGCGGGTCGTAGCCCTTGGCGACCGACACCTCGCGCACCGCGAGCGACATCTTGTTGATCGAGATGTCGACGATCGCCTGTGCCGCCGCGACCGTGTCGAGCTTCAGCGGCTTGGCGATCTTGCCCTCGATGCCGCGCCGCGCGCCGTCGGCGTCGAGCTTCATGGTGCCGCCGAGAAAATTATCCGGGTCGAGCCGGCCGAGCACCACATTGGCGTCGGTGATGGTCGGTTCGGTGCCGCCGCCGCGGTAGCAGATCGGGCCGGGATCGGCCCCGGCGCTCTGCGGGCCCACCTTCAGCGCGCCGATGTCGTCGATCCAGGCGATCGAGCCGCCGCCGGCGCCGACCTCGACCACGTCGATCATCGGCAGCATCACCGGATGGCCGCTGGCATAGCCGCCGACGTAGTAGCCGGGCGCGAGCGTCGGTTCGCCCTCGCGGATGAGGCTCGCCTTGGCGGTGGTGCCGCCCATGTCGAAGGAGATGACGTTGGCAAAGCCGAGCGCGAGGCCGACCTGGGCCGAGGCGATGATGCCGCCGACCGGGCCGGACTCCATCATCGCCACCGGACGCTCGGTCGCCACCTCCGGCGTCATCACGCCGCCGTTGGAGCGCATGATCGAGAGGTCGCCCGCAAAGCCGATGCCGCCGAGGCTCGACTTCAGGCTTTTCACATAGCCGCCGACCTTCGGGCCGATATAGGCGTTCACCACCGTGGTCGACATGCGCTCGAACTCGCGATACTCGCGCAGGATGTCGTGCGACAGCGACAGGTAAGCGTCCGGCATCGCCTTGCGGATCGCTTCGCCCGCGGCGCGCTCGTGGTCGGGATTGGCATAGGCGTGCAGGAAGCACACCGCGACGGCTTCCACGCCCTCGGCCTTCAGCGCCTTGCACGCCGCCGCCAGGCTCGCCTTCTTCAGCGGCTCGTACACCTCGCCGGAGGCGAGCACGCGCTCGTCGACCTCCTGCGTCATGCGGCGCGAGACCAGCGGCTTGTGCTTCTGGAAGAACAGGTTGTAGGCCTCGGGCCGGTTGCCGCGGCCGATGATGTAGACGTCGCGGGTGCCGCGCGTCACGACGAGACCGGTCTTCGCGCCCTTGCGTTCGATCAGCGTGTTGATCGCGGTGGTCGAGCCATGAATGAGCTCGTTGATGCGCTCGGCCGCAAGCCCGCTCTCGCGGATGCAGTTGATCACGCCCTGGGTCAGCTCCGACGGCGTCGTCAGACTCTTCGCCTGCACGAAGGCCTGCGCCTCGTCGTCGAACCCGATCAAATCCGTAAACGTGCCGCCGATATCGACCGCGACGAAGATCACGCCTGCTCCTCCCAACGCCCGCGGTCGTTGCCGCGAGAGCGAAAAACTGCGGTTGCGCGGCAGCGAAAGCAACCAGCCGTTCGGCTTTACGCTTGTAGCCATTTGGCTATAATTTTTCGATGATCTCCGCCAGTGCCCGCCGGTTGTCCGTGTTCAAGGCCGTGGTCGAGGAGGGCGGGTTCAATCGCGCCGCCATGCGGCTCGACATTTCCCAGCCTTCGGTCGGTGCCCACGTGCGGGCGCTGGAGCGCCAGGCCGGACACACGCTGCTGGAGCGCAAACGGGGCGCGCGGCCGCGGCTCACCAAGGCCGGCGAGGCGGTCTACTCGATGGCGCTGGAGGTGCTGCGCCGCGGCGAGGAGGCCGCCCAGCAGCTCGACGAGTTGCGGCCGGCGCAGGACCGGGTCATGTCGCTTGCCGTGCATCGCGAATACGGCCAGTACCGGCTGCCGGCGCATCTGGCGTCGTTTGCGAGGCGCAGCCCGGGCATTCGTTTCGTCACCCATACCGGAACCATCGAGGACGTGGTGGCGCTGGTGCGCGCGCGGACCGTGAGTCTCGGGCTGTTGCCGTCGCTCGGTGCGATCGCCGGTCTCGACAGCGTGGTGCTGGGTCATGAGCCGATGGTGCTCGTGGTTTCGCCGCATCATCCGCTGGCCCGGAAGCCTTCGGTCACCGTCGCCGATCTCGCCGCCGCGTCCTATGTGACGGGGCTGCGCAGCTCGTCCTATTTCGAGATGACCGACCGGCTCTTGAAGCGGATCGGCGTCAATCGCCGCAGCATCGCCATGGAGGTTCAGGATTTCGGCATGGTGCGCGAGCTCGCCCGCCATGGCGCCGGCGTCGCCTGCATCGCGCTCTGCACCGTGCAGGACGACCTCCGCGCCGGCGCACTGGTGCGGCTGTCGATCAGCGGGCGTCCGCTCGACGGCTTCGAATTGCGTTGCGCCTTCCACGATCCGCTGCCGCAGCCCGCGCGCCGTTTCATGGATCATCTGCGCGAGCAGCTCAACGCATCGGCGGCGTGACGTAGCGCATATTTCAGTTGGCTTGCACCATTCTCCCCACCGTCATGCGCGGGCTTGACCCGCGCATCTCGCTCAGGGACGCACAGTGCCCACCTAAGCGAGATGGCCGGGACAAGCCCGGCCATGACGTGGACAGGCCGGTGAGTACCAACGGAATCCGCGACACTGGCCTTGCCTGGCAAACTGCGCTTCAATCCGGCCGCACTCGTTCGCAAATGCCGGAGTCCTCCATGCCGAAAAGCTTTCGCCAGATCATCGACAAGGCCGTCCAAGAGAAGCGCTTTCTCGTCGTCCCCGGCGCGCATGACGCGCTCTCCGCGCGCATCATCCAGAAGCTCGGATTCGAGACCTATTTCATCGGCGGCTTTCCCGCGGTCGGCGCGCGCTACGGCGTGCCGGATGTCGGGTTGAAGGGCTTCGGCGAAATCTCCGCTTGCGTGCGCGACATCATGGCGGCCTGCGACCTGCCGGTGTTCGTCGACGGCGATGACGGCTATGGCGACGTCAAGAACGTCGTGCACACCGTGCAGAGCTACGAGCGGATGGGCGTCAGCGCCATCCTGATCGAGGACCAGCAGTGGCCGAAGCGCTGCGGCCACATGGCCGGCAAGAAGGTGGTGCCGGTGGAGGTCGCCGAGGCGAAAATCCGCGCCGCCTGCGGCGAGCGGCTCAACAAGGAGACGTGGATCCTGGCGCGCACCGACGCGCGGCAGGTCTACGATCTCGACGAGGCGATGCGGCGCGCCGAGCGCTACATCAGGGCCGGCGCCGACGGCATCTTCATCGAAGCGCCGCGCTCGATCGAGGAATTGAAGCGCATCGGCAAGGCCTTCGACATTCCGCAGATCTGCAATCCGCTGATGGGCGGGCACACGCCGATCCTCAGCATGGAGGAGCTCGGCGAGCTCGGTTTCAACTGCGCGGTGCTGGGCCTCGACACGGTGATGCACGCGGCCAAGGCGATCGAGAACGTGCTGATCGACATGAAGAGCGGGCGGTTCGCCAGGCGCAACGACGGCATGGATTTCGAGGAGTACAAGAAGGTCGTCGGCTACGACAAATGGGAAAGCGTGGACGAACGGTTTGCGCCGCGCGCATAGATTTATCTTTGTGGGAAGGGTTGAGCGAAGCGAAACCCATCGATTGGCTGAACGGAGGGGCGCATGCTGCGTGTGGTGGCGCTATCCTCGATCATGATGGCAGTGCTCGCCGTCCAACGGGTCCCGGCCGCCGAACCTGTCCGCCGCATCGCCATCTAAGTCCAACCTTTTTACGAGGCGGCACGGACGCCCGGCGACCAGCCGCGCGTCGCGGTCGGGCAGACCTATGCCGACCGCGAGTGGGCGCGGTTTGACGATCCGAAATTCGCCGGCGAGTTCGCGGCCAGTCGCAAGAAGAACGAGGCGGACGACAAGTTCTGCTGGAAATGAATGTGGCTTCGCCCGGCGTCACGTGTCTGCCAGATGTGGCAAGAGAGCCTTGGGCCGTGCAGCCGGGGCGGTTACTTTTTTATTGGGCGGATGCTGCCTGCGGGGCACGGTTGCGCGCTTCAGCGCTGGGGTTTGAGAATGTCGTAGCTCAGGCCGGAATGCGCTTTGCGCAGGCGGCGGCATGTTCATGATCGACATGCGTGCGCCCTGCAATTCGCCGCCCTGAGCGGGAAACGGTATTGCGGCCTCTGCGTGGCCATCGTCAGGCTGAGGCCCTTCAGCTTTGGGGCCGAGGGGTGTCGTGCAGACGGGCAAGGATCGGCTTGCTCGGCGGCCTGCCGTTTCGACTGCCTCGGCATCGAGCGTTTGGGGTGGAGTCGATATTGAGTGCATTCTTGCGTCTTCTGGGGAAATAATGAATGCAAAACTATCAGGCCTCTTCGAGTTGGGGTGGCTCGTTAGGCTGCTCGCGCAAGTACTCGCAAACCGCCTCGCATTTGCGGTGCATATGCTCGAACATTAGCAAGCCGAGTTCGTTCGCGGCCCGGCGACGCAGTGCGTCCATGATCTGTTCGTGCTCGCGCATGGCATCCCCCAGGCGATCGCGGCGAATGAGGTTTGCGGAATATCGAAGCCCGCGCACCACGGCGTTCAGATTCGCGTAGTTCGAGCTCAGGACCGGATTGCCGGCTGCATCGACGATCGCCTGATGAATGCTCTGATTGATCCGGAAATAGTCGGTCAATTCGCGCCGCAGATAGTGCGTGTACATCTCGAGGTGCAGGGCCTCGATCTCGGCGATGCCTTCATCCGTGATCCGCGCGCAGGCCATTCGGCCTGCGACAAAATCCAGTCCCGAGATGACCTCGAACAGGTTACGGATATCGGCTTCGGAGAACTGCCGGACCCGGGCTCCGCGGTTTGGCAGCAGCTCGATCAGGCCCTCGGCGGCCAAGACCTTCAGCGCCTCACGCAGGGGGGTCCGCGAAATGTCGAACTTCTCGCACAGCTCCCGCTCAGGAACCCGCGTTCCTGGGGGTAAATGGCCTTCGACGATAAAGTCCCGAAGTTGATTGACGATATCGGCGTGAAGCGATGTGGGTTCATCGCCCATGAGCCGCAATGCGCTCGCCAGCATCAGGTTGCTCAAGTTGGTGAATCTTCAAGGCGGAGTGTCGGCTGAATCATGGTTTGAACGTAACCGATTTTTTGCTTGCGCTGTATCGATTTTTGAATACATTAATACTGGGAAATAATCCTGTATGGATATAATTTGAATGCAAAATGTTCGTGGCAATCATTCGACGTTCCGCAGCGGTAGGCATTTTTTGCAGATTCCCGGGCCGACCAACGTGCCCGATCGCGTGCTGCGCGCGATGGACATGCCCACCATCGATCATCGCGGGCCGGAGTTCGCTCAGCTTGGCCTTGATGTGATCGAAGGGTGCAAGACCATCTTCAAGACCAAAAACCCCGTCGTGATTTACCCATCGTCGGGCACCGGCGCCTGGGAAGCGGCGATCGTCAACACGCTCGCACCTGGCGATAGGGTCTTGATGTGCGAAACAGGCCACTTTGCCACCTTGTGGAAGGGGCTTGCGCAGAAATTCAAACTGCAAGTCGATTTTCTTCCGGGCGATTGGCGGCACGGAGCATCACCGGAGGAGATTGAAGCCCGTCTTGCTGCCGATCATGAGCGCGCCATCAAGGCCGTCATGGTCGTCCACAACGAGACTTCAACCGGCGTCACCAGCCGGATACGCCTGATCCGCAATGCAATGGATCGCGTGAAACATCCTGCTTTGCTGCTGGTCGACACCATCTCATCGCTGGGCTCGATCGCGTACGAGCACGATGGGTGGGGGGTCGATGTCACAGTCTCATGCTCGCAGAAGGGATTAATGTTGCCGCCGGGGCTTGGCTTCAACGCGGTTTCGGACAAGGCGCTTGCGGCGGCCAAGGCCAATACGACAAGCCGATCTTATTGGGATTGGCACGACGTCATCCTGCAGAACAAGAACGGTGGCTGGCCATATACGCCGGCCACCAATCTGCTCTACGGCCTCAAAGAGGCGATGGCGATGCTGACGGAGGAGGGGCTCGATAATGTCTTCGCGCGCCACCTCAGGCTCGCGGCGGCGACGCGCGCAGCAGTGCGTGCATGGAATCTTGAAATCCTTTGCCAGAATGAGGAAGAGCATTCCCCCATTCTCACGGCCGTCCTCATGCCGGACGGACACGACGCCGACAACTTCCGCGACGTCGTGCTCAAGAACTTCGACATGTCCCTCGGCGCAGGATTGTCGAAAGTGAAGGGGCGAGTGTTCCGCATCGGCCATCTTGGTCACTTCAACGACTTGATGCTCATGGGGACGTTGGCGGGTATCGAGATGGCGCTCGATCTCGCAACAGTGCCGTTCGAGCCGGGCGGCGTTCTTGCAGCGATGGATGTCCTCAAAGGCAAGAAAGGGCCGATAACCTCGGCGCCGCGCGGCTCGGTTGCCTAGGCTCTTCCTCGATCTCAGCGGCCCGTGGTGCGCTAGCAGTGAAGGAGACAATCTCGGCTACTCGTCACGTAAAGAAATAAGCCGGAGCAACCGGCAGTCCAAAACACATAGGAAAGGAAAACGCATGCAATCCATTTTGAAGGCTTGCGCCTCGGCCGCGGCGCTGCTGCTTGGCGCCGCGACTGGCGCCAATGCCTGGGAACCTAGCAAGCCAGTTGAACTCGTGGTGGCTGCCGGGGCCGGAGGCGCGTCCGATCAAATGGCGCGTATGATGCAGGCTGCCATCCAGAAGAACAATCTAATGAAGCAGCCGATCGTCGTGTCGCTCAAGGGCGGCGCGTCCGGTGCGGAAGCGTTGATGTATATGAAGGGCAGCGATGGCGACGCCAACAAGGTGCTGATCGCCTATTCACTCATCTACATGCTGCCGCTGTCCGCGAAAATTCCTTTCAACTGGCGTGATCTTACGCCGGTTTCGGTCATTGCGCTCGATCAGTTCGCGCTGTGGACCAATTCAGGGCAGCCTTACAAGAGCGTGCAAGACTTTGTCGATGCGGCGAAGGCGTCATCTGCGCCGTTCAAGATGGGTGGAACGGGATCGAAGCGCGAGGATCACATCCTTACCGTCTTCCTGGAAAAGAAGACCGGCGTGAAATTCTTCTATCTACCCTACAAGTCGGGTGGTGAGGCTGCGACTCAGCTCGTCGGCAACCACATCGCGTCGAATGTCAACAATCCGTCCGAGAATATCGAAGTGTGGCGCGCCGGACAGGTACGTCCACTGTGCGTGTTCGACAAGGAGCGCATTTCGTACAAGGCGAAAGTCGTCGGCGATATGTCGTGGAACGACATTCCGACCTGCAAGGAGCAAGGTCTCGACATCCAGTATCTGATGCTGCGCGCGATGTTCCTGCCGGGGAAAGTGAAGCCCGAGGAAACGGCCTTCTATACTGACTTGTTCAGAAAGGTCAGCGAGACGTCGGAATACAAGGAGTACATGGAGAAGCAGGCTCTCAAGCCGATCTTCCTGACCGGCAAGGAGATGCTGGAGTTTCTTGAAGAAGACGACATGCTCAACAAGAAACTGATGACCGAAGCAGGTTTCGCGAAATAATCCCTTGGCCTCACCATGCACAGCGTCCGCCGTGTCACTCGTGCGGGGGACGCATTGTCTTGGACAGACCTTGATTCGGGAAGGAAAACGTCATGGCCAATTCCGATACTGAAACTGTCGTTGAAGATCCGATCGCACCCGGAGCAAAGTCCCCTTCCGTGGTCAGCAATCGTGTGGTCGATGCAGCCGTCATGATCGGGCTGCTCGGGCTTGCAGTGCTGCTTGGCTATGACAACTACCGCACCGGGATGTCATGGGAGGATACCGGGCCTCAGGCCGGCTACATGCCGTTCTACCTGTCGGTGATCCTGGCCGGTGCCGCGCTGTACGGCTTGGGCTCGGCGCTGTTGTCGCGGGATGAAGCAGCCGTCGACGCCTTTGTGACCCGGGCGCAGCTACGCCGCGTCATGCAGGTTCTCTTTCCGACTTTCCTGTTCGTGCTCGCGACCGCATGGCTTGGCCTCTACGTGGCGAGCTTCCTTCTGATTTCCGGGTTCATGTGGGGCATCGGCCGTATTGCAATTTGGCAGTCGATTTTGACCGCTTTGCTTCTCACCGCGGTAATGTTCTTCACGTTCCAATTGGCATTCGAAGTCATCCTGCCAAAAGGGCCGTTGGAAGCGGCTTTCGGGTACTAGGGTCCAGACTCATTAAATCCACCATACCAGCGCGGCGGTCAGGCAGACAGCCGCCAGGTAGTTTCGCGC
>JAIESI010000052.1 GCA_019746135.1 Xanthobacteraceae bacterium | reverse complement strand
AACGCCGGATGATTCGAGGTTGAACATCTCGGAGACTACGCCACCCTCATTTCCAACCAACCCCGCGACGGCACCGACGGCGTAGGGCTGAGGAGTGAAATTCTGGGTGGTCTCGTACATGACGGCATCCCTTCCATCGACGCCCCCCGCTATTTCACGGGATATTTCTGCCGAGAGTCGTCACGAGTGAAGCGCGCAAAGTCACAGCACGGTAGCGGTTCCACGCCCAAACTTGGTGCGCTCTGCCTCCGCATACTTGGCATGTGCCGATCGACTCAGGGCTTTTGCCGATGCTGCAATCACCAAGGAAAGCCGTCCCTCCCTTTGCCGGCCACGCTGCTTCATGGACGAGTGTGCGAAAACGCACACGGCCAACTATGTGTGGCCTCGTTCACGCTCAATATTGGATCAAGGACGGTGTTATCGAAGCGTCGATGCGGCAAGGGCTCGTAGGCTCGCCCGGCATGGAATACGGTGGCTCGGCCAGGACCTGCGCTACTGGCGCGCTAACGCAAGGTTGGGTGCGAAGTTCTAGGCCGAAGGTACGGGGTGGGATTGGGGTAATGACTCCTTCACTGCTGCTGCAAGCTACCCTCAGTTCACTCTCGCAAGCGGCAATGTCGGCTTGTGGCACGAAGCGGACATCCAGCAATGTCCGCTTTCCGGTCGCTATTGGGTGCAAAGCAGACATCGCATCTTTATGAGTACACAGCCGGGTACGCGCCCTGTTCGCAAGGGCCTTCCTCAATCATACTGGACGAATGGCAATACAAGGCTGGATCACCAGTGTGCTGGTTGCCGGGTTGGTTGCGGTGTCCGGCGATGCCTTGGCGCAGACGGTGTGGACGGTGCCCGAGGTCGGCGCGCTGCCGCGCGATGGACACGGCGAGCGGGTGCGGCTCGGTCGCGATCTCATCACGGCGACCTATTCGCTGATCGGTCCAAACGTCGGCGAGCCCGCCAGGCGCTATGCCGGCAACAATCTCGCCTGCACCAACTGCCATCTCTCCGCCGGCACACGGAAATTCGCCTTGCCGCTGTTCGGACTCTACGGCCTGTTCCCGCAGTACAGCGCACGCTCCGGCTCCGAGATCAGCATTGAGGATCGTCTCAACTCCTGCATGACGCGGAGCATGAACGGCCGGCCGCTGCCGAGCGACGCGCCGGAGATGCGAGCGCTGGTCGCCTACATCGAATTTCTCAGCACCGGCGTCCCGCCGGGCGAGAGGCTGCCGGGCCTCGGTGCGGGCAAGATGCCGGAGCTCACGCGCGCCGCCGATCCCTCACGCGGCAAGCCGGTCTACGAAAGCAAGTGTTTGGCCTGCCACAACACCGACGGCTCCGGGCTTCGTCGCGGCGGGCAGGGGTCGACGCTGGGCTATATGGTGCCGCCGCTGTGGGGATCGGACAGCTTCAACGACGGCGCGGGACTGGCACGGCTCATCAACTTCGCCAATTTCGTTCACTTCAATATGCCGCACGGCGCCGACTATCTCGACCCTCAGCTTTCCGTAGAGGAGGCGTGGGACGTGGCAGCTTTTGTCCTGTCGCAGCCGCGCCCGCGTCGGGCCGGGCTCGCCAATGATTTTCCCGACAAGCTGCTGAAGCCGGTCGATGCGGCCTACGGACCCTATGCTGACGGGTTCAGCGAACAGCAGCACAAATACGGTCCGTTCGCACCGATCCGCGCCGAGATCGAGCGGCTGAAACAAGAGCGACGTTGAGCTCCCCGGCTGTCGAGCAGCAGGCTTGATGCGATTGAACGCAGAGGTCGATCGGGATCCGATCCTAGTGCGACTTGTTGGCGACGCCGGCCTCGGCAAACGTCGCCATGCCGTCGTGGCAGGCGAGCGCCGCGCGCAGGATCGACACCGCAAGCGCCGCGCCCGAGCCCTCGCCGAGCCGCATGCCGAGATCGAGCAGCGGCTTGAGCCTCAGCTCGTCGAGCAGCGCGCCATGGCCGGCTTCGGCCGAGACGTGCCCGGCCTGCGTATGATCGAGCGCGTCGGCGCGGAGCTTGGCGAGCGGCGCGGCCGCGGCCGTGCAGACAAAGCCGTCGAGCAGCACAGGTATCCGAAGACGGCGCGCGGCGAGCGTCGCGCCGAGAATGGCGGCGAGCTCGCGTCCGCCGAGCGCCGCGGCGACCAGCAGCGGATCGTGCAGAGCACTGGCGTGCCGCGCCAAGCCTTTGTCGATCACCGCCTGCTTGCGCGCGAGCCCGCGGTCGTCGAGGCCGGTGCCGCGTCCGGCCCATCGCGCACCGCCGCCGCCGAACAGGGCCGCTGCGACCGCGGCGGCCGCCGTGGTGTTGCCGATGCCCATTTCGCCGAGACACAGGAGATCGGCTTCGGGCCGCACCGCGGCATAACCGGCGCTGACCGCCGCGGCAAACGCCGGCTCGTCCATCGCAGGTTCAGCCGTGAAATCGGCGGTCGGCGCCTCGAGATCGAGCGGGATGACGCGAAGCGTCGCGGACACGGCCTCCGCCAGTTGGTTGATCGCGGCGCCGCCGGCCGAAAAATTCGCCACCATCTGCGCGGTGACCGCAGCCGGGAAGGGCGAGACGCCGTGCACGGTGACGCCGTGGTTGCCGGCGAACACCAGCACGTCGACTGTGTCCAGCCGCGGCGGGTTGCGGCCCCAGCGCGCGAGCCAGGCGACCATCTCCTCCAGCCGGCCGAGGCTGCCCGGCGGCTTGGTCAGCTCCGCCTGCCGCGCCTTCACCGCGTCAGCCGCGGCGCCGTCGCCGGCTGGAAGATCGAGGCAGGCCGCGCGCAGCTCGGCCAGCGACCGGAAGGGCGCGGTCTTTTCGGTGCTTTCGGTCGGCGGCGCTGTGGTCATGCGGGTGGCAGGCGTCCTTGTCAGGTTCGCCATACCTAGCAGGTACACGGCCAACAATTCTATAACTGCCGGCCATGACCGACGACCTCTGGCTGCAGCGGCGACTGATCGAGCTCAAGATCGGCTTCATTTTCCTGACGCGGCTGCCGCTCACCCACAACGAGCCGATGGCGGACGGCGAGCTCGCGCGGGCGCTGTGGACCGCGCCGGTGGTCGGTGTCGCGGTCGCGCTCGCCGGTGCCGCGGTCTATGCGGTTGCCACCGCCCTGCATGTGCCACAGCTTCCGGCCGCGGCGCTAGCGGTCGCGGCGACGCTCCTGCTCACCGGCGCCCTGCACGAGGACGGGCTTGCCGATGTGGCCGACGGCTTCGGCGGCGGCGGCACGCGCGAGCGCAAGCTCGAGATCATGCGCGACAGCCGCATCGGCACCTATGGCGTCTGTGCGCTGATCCTGTCGTTCGTTCTGCGGATCGGCGCGCTGGCGCATCTCGGCGATCCCGCGCTGGTGGCGCTCGGGCTGATCGCCGCCCACGCGGGCGGCCGGGCGGCGATCCCGGCCTTCATGCAATTCGTGCCGCCCGCGCGCGCCGACGGCCTGAGCGCGGGTGCAGGCACGCCGCCCGGTGAGTCTTCGCTTGTCGCGGCGTTGATCGGCGCGGTGGCTGTGGTTGCCTGTCTTGGCTTTTCGACCGGCCTTGTCGCTGTCGTGCTGCTGGTCGGCGCCTGCGCGTTCCTGAGCTGGCTCTGCCGGCGGCAGATCGAGGGCCAGACCGGCGACGTGCTCGGCGCGCTGGAGCAGGCGGGCGAGGTGATCGTGCTTCTGGTCGCAAGCGCGGCGGTGCAAAGCCTGCGGTAAAGCCTCCCGGCGCTCGATGGATTGCACCACGGGTGTATCCAGGTAAGGTTTTCGCATGAAAAAGCGAAACAGTCGGCGCCAAAGCCCGGCGGCGCGGGCAGGCCGCCGTGCCCAGGCCGATCTTGCGGATTTTCAGCTCGATAACTTTTTCCCGCACCTGATCAACCGGGCGACCGGCATCATTCGCACAGATTTTGAATCTCGGGCAAAGCCGTTTGGCATCAATATCGAGAAGTGGCGCGTCCTGGTCAGCCTTTTGACCCGGGGACCGCAAAAAATCACCACGCTCGCCAGGCTGACGACAATTGAAGTCCCGACGATGTCCTACCTGCTCAAGCGCATGATCCGCGCTGGCCTGATCGTGCGAAATGGACATCACGATGACGGCCGCGTGGCGATCATCGACTTGTCAAAAAACGGACGCGCCTTGGCGCTCCGCATTCTGCCGATCGTGCGCCGATACGAGATGATCGCTTTTGCCGGCTTCACGGCAGCGCAGATCAGGACCCTCAAGGCGCAGCTCAGGGCCGTCCTGCACAATCTCGAGTCCGGTGGCCGCAGCGCCGCCGTGAAACGCGCGGGTGGGCGGCGTCCCGCAAGGTCCTCAGCGCCCCGTCGATCAGAATAGCGGCTCAAGCGAGGGGCCCGGAGCTTGACCGCTCGCCGTCGATATAGTTGAATTTTTAACAATCGACGAACGACACCGGCGCAACGGTGAGTCAGGGAGGTTGCAACGTGGCAGCACGGACGGCTCTCTCACGAGCGGACACCACCAAGGACACCACTAAGGACACCGCGAAACAGGCGCCGCCTTTCCGTGCCGATGTGGTCGGGAGCTTCCTTCGACCGGAAAGGCTCAAGTCCGCACGTGCGCGGCTGCTCGGTCCGCAAACACCGGACCAGCATCTTGGTCCTCACGACAACGCCGAGCTTCGCTCAATCGAGGACGATTGCGTCCGCGATGTGATCGCCATGCAGGAGCGGGCCGGACTCAAGGCCGCCACAGATGGCGAGTTCCGGCGGAGGAGCTGGTGGCTCGATCTGATCATGGGCTGGGACGGGTTCTCGGCAAACAGGACGGGCAGCAAGGATGTCATGTGGCGCAACGCCAGCGGCCCGACACAGGCTTTCTCCCGGCTTTGGACGCGCGGACCCATCCGCTGGCGGGAGAGCGCGACGGTGCGCGGCTTCGCCTTCCTTAAGGAAAACACCAGCCTGGTGCCGAAGGTCACGCTTCCTGCGCCGAACCAGATTCATTTCATGTGCGGCGGCGACAACGGCATCCGCGAAGGCCACTACAAGGATGTCGAGGCATTCTGGGAGGATCTGACCCTGGCCTATCGCCGGGAGCTCGATGCTTTGATCGCGCTGGGCGCAACCTACATCCAGTTCGACGATACCAGCATCGCATTTCTCTGCGATCCGCAGCATCGCGAAACCGTGCGGCGCTGGGGCAGCGAGCCGGACAAGCTCTTGGAAGAGTACGCGCAGCGGATCAATGCCGTGCTCGCGCATGTGGCTGACCACGTCACCGTGACGCTGCACCAGTGCCGTGGGAACCGCGAAGGAAACTGGGGCGCCGAAGGCGGGTACGATCCGGTTGCGGATGTGTTGTTCAACCAGATCAAGGTCGGCGGCTACTTCCTCGAATATGACACCTCGCGAGCCGGTGGCTTCTCTCCGTTGCGGTTCCTGCCGAAAGGCAAGGTTGCCGTTCTAGGCATCATGTCCAGCAAATCCCCTGATCTGGAATCCGTGGACTTCCTGCGTCGCCGCGTCGATGAGGCGGCAGCCTATGTGTCGCGAGATCAGCTTGCGCTGAGCCCGCAGTGCGGGTTTGCGAGCTCGATTGCCGGCAATCCCATGACCGAGAGCGAACAGGAAGCAAAGCTCGCGCGGCTCGTCGAGGCCGCGACGGCCGTGTGGGGAGAGAGCTGAGGAGGAGATCATGCTGAAAGCCGATCGCCGCTTTGTCGTAAGTCATGTCGGCAGCATGGTGCGGCCGCCGGCGATGATCCCGTTCCTGCAGAAGCAGCAGGCAGGTGAGCCGTTCGACCAACAGGCCTTTGACGCATGCCTTACCGACTCGGTGAGTGAAGCTGTCCGGCTGCAGGCTGAAATCGGCATCGACGTGGTCAGCGATGGCGAATACGGGAAGTCGGGCACCTGGGCGTTCTATGTGCATCGCCGGCTCGGCGGCATCACCTGGCGTCCATTCACCGAAGCCGAGGCGAAGGACCCGACGATCGCGGTGATCAGTGGCCGCGACCGCGAGGCCTTCCCTGAATTCTATGCAGAATACGACGCGCGCGTGCTTGCCAACGCGCGCAAGACGCCGAGGCCGATCATCACTGCGCCATTGGTCTATACGGGACAGGCCGAGCTGCAGCGGGACATTGCCAACCTGAAGGCCGGGCTCGCGCGCGCGAACGGCGTAACCGGCTTTCTACCCGTCGTGGCGCCCGCAAGCGCGCTGCCCAATGCAAAGAATGAATTTTACCGCGATGAAGAGAGCTTTCTGTTTGCCCTCGCGGAAGCGCTGCGCACCGAATACCGGGCGATCATCGATGCCGGGCTCGATCTGCAGGTCGACGATGCGTTTCTTCCGATCATGCATGAGAAGATGATCCCGCCGAAGACGCTGACGGATTTCCGCTCCTGGGCAAGGCTCCGCATCGACGCGCTGAACCACGCCCTGGAAGGCCTGCCTCCGGAGCGCACCCGCTATCACATCTGCTGGGGCAGCTGGAACGGGCCACACCTGTTCGACGTGCCGCTCAAGGACATTGTCGATCTGGTGCTGGAGGTCAAAACCGGCGCGTTGAGTTTCGAGGCGGCCAATCCGCGCCATGAGCACGAATGGAAGGTCTGGAAGGAGGTGCGGCTGCCGCCCGGCAAGGTCCTGATGCCCGGCCTCGTCACCCACTCGACGAACGTCGTGGAGCATCCGGAGCTCGTGGCCGAACGGCTCATGCGCTTTGTCGAATGCGTCGGTCGCGACAATGTCATGGCCGGCAGCGATTGCGGCTTCTCGCAAAGCCCGCTCGCCGGCCGTGTCCACCGCAGCATCATGTGGGCGAAGCTTCGTGCCCTCGCCGAAGGCGCTGCGCTGGCTTCGAAGATGGCATGGCGATGAGCAACTCTCCCGCGGTCATTCCGGGACGCCGCGAAGCGGCGGGCCCGGAATCCAGCCAAGCAAAGATTCTCTCCGGAACTGGATTCCGGGCTCGCGCCTTCGGCGCGCCCCGGAATGACGGGCCCGGCTTTTTTGGCAGCCTGCTCACGTTCCTCGCTGCACTGCTTCTGGCCTGCACCAATGCGGCAGCTCAGAATTTTCCAAGCCGGCCGATCACGTTGATGGTGGGGCTGTCTCCGGGAGGAATCACCGACACGGTCGCCCGCACCTACGCAAATACGTTATCGAAGAAATCAGGTTGGACGATCGTCGTCGAGAACCGCACCGGCGCGGGCGGCGGGGTGGCCGCGACCTATGTTCAAAATGCAACTCCCGACGGACACACGCTTCTGATCTTTTCCGGGTCGCAGCACGCAACCGTCGCGGCGGTGACCCCTGGCATGTATCAGTCGGTCGATGGCTTTTCGCCGATCAGTCTTCTTTTCGACCTCACGACGATCCTTGTCGTTCCAGCCAGAAGTCCTGCCCAATCGTTCGAACAGCTCTTTGAATTGGGACGAACGAAGCCGGGGGGCCTGCTGATGGCGACCCAGGGCGTGGGCAGCCCGCCCCACATCCTTGGTTCGAAGCTCACCGCCGCGGCGAAGGTCCCGATGCAACCTGTACACTACCGTGGCGGCAGTGCCTTGATGACGGATTTGATCGAGGCGCGCGTTGATTTTGGCTTTGCCAGTGTCGCTTCGGGTGGCGCCTTCGTCAAAGATGGAAAGTTG
This sequence comes from Xanthobacteraceae bacterium, assembly GCA_019746135.1. GTDB lineage: Bacteria > Pseudomonadota > Alphaproteobacteria > Rhizobiales > Xanthobacteraceae > Z2-YC6860. Next base: position 34,340 of record JAIESI010000052.1, on the reverse strand, counting down.
AAGGCGCTGGCCATCGATGCGGATGTTCGGTCCAAGATGCTGCCGGATGTCCCGACGCTTGCCGAACTGGGATACGGAAATCAGAAAATTGCCAACTGGTTTGGGGTCGCGGCTCCCGCCGGCACGCCGCCGCAGATTATTGAGGCGTTGAGGGATGGCTTCATCAAAGCGTCTCAGGATGAAGAGCTCCAGCAAAAGCTCTCCGAGTTGGCGGCTCCGGTTGTGACAAGCACTCCGGAAAAAATGCGACGTCTGATGATTGACGAGAAAGACGCCATGGAAGAATTCGTGCGCGTTTTCCAAATCCGCAACTGAGGCAAATGCTGGATCTCCATCTAAAGTTGTAGAATTAAACGTCTCAAACGGTAATTGTGAACAGAACAAACGAACCCGTTTTGCGCGGCTCGCAGCGAAGCCATTCAAGCGGAAAACTGCTCTACGCCTTCCGCAGCAGATACGTGTCCATGATCCAGCCGTGGCGCGCCCGCGCCTCGGCTCTCACGCGTTCGATCTCGGCGCTACGCTCGATGAGCTTGCCCGCAACCAGGATCTCGTCGGCGGTGCCGACATAGGCGCCCCAATAGATGTCGACGTTGCTCTCCTTCACCGTCTTGAAGGTGCATTCGCCGTCGAGCATCACCACCACGTCATCGCCCGGCATGCCCTTGGCCAGCTGCCGGCCGGTGGTGATGTGAACCGGCCCGCCGATCCGGTTGAGGGCGATCCGGTGCCGCGCCGCGAGCGCCTGCACGCTGGTGATGCCGGGAATGACATCGAGCTCGAACGCAACCGTCTTCATCGCCGCGACCTGATCGACGATCCGCAAGGTGCTGTCGTAGAGCGACGGATCGCCCCACACGAGAAACGCGCCGTGCTGCCCGTCGGCCAGCTCGTCGCGGATCATCGCCTCGAAGATCGATGCGCGCTTGTCGTGCCACGCCGTCACCGCGGCACCATAGTCGTCAGGCGTGCGGTCGCGCTCCGGATCACGCGCCTCGACCATCCGGTAGGCCTTCTTGATGTAGCGCCCGCAGATCTCGCGGCGGAGCTTGGCGAGATCGTCCTTCTCCGCGCCTTTGTCGACCAGGAATACGGCATCGACCGTCTCCAGCGCCTTGATCGCCTGCACGGTGATGTAATCGGGATTGCCCGCGCCGATGCCGATGATGGACAGCTTTCTCATCGTCTTGTTCCGCTCTCTTGACCCGCGCATGCGCCCGATGCGGAAATTGCCGTCGGGCGCCTGGCGCCGGGGTGTTATAGGGAATGCGCGCGGATTTTGCAGGGGCGTTGCGATGGCCGAGGCTCAACTGACCGGCGGCAGCGAGGAGGACCGCAAGGAAATCCTCCGGCTGCACGAGAAATACATCGACGTGAACACCCGCTTCGACTGGGAGGGCCTGACGCCGCTCTACAGCCCGTCGCCGGAGGCGACCTATTTCAACCTCAACGGCCACACCTATAAGGGCAGGGACCATTGGATCCGGCTCTGGAAGTTCTACGGCCAGAACGTGTCCTCGACCTACTGGACGCCGTTCGACATCGGCGGCGTGGTTACCGGCGACATGGCCGTGGTCTGGTGCCATCGCCACACCAGACGGCAATGGACCGGCAAGGAGCCGCCGCCGAAGGACATCAACTACAGCGGCCAGGAGTTCATCTCCCGCTCGACCATGGTGTTCCGCAAGGAGGACGGGACGTGGCGCGTGGTCCACGCCCATTTCTCGCCGGCGGATTCCGGGCCGCGGCCGGGTGGCGTATAGGCGTGGCGCATAGAGGCAGGCTTTGGCGAAGCTTCCCCGACTGAGCGTCCGGTTGCACGGCGGAATGACGCCGCAGGCCTGCGTCGAGCAGGCCAGGGCCGCCGAGGCCGCCGGCATCGACGCCGTCTGGTTTGCGGAAAATCCCTTCGCGCGCGGCATCATGACGGCGGCGACCGCCTGCGCGCTCGCGACCCGGACCCAGAGCATCGGCGCCGGCGTGTTCAACCCGTTCGGCCGCCATCCGACGCTGATCGCCATGGAGATCGGCGCGCTCGACGAACTGTCCGGCGGCCGCGTCCGGCTCGGCATCGGCTCGGGGCTCGGCCATGCGGTCGAGCGCATGGGCTTCAGCACCCGGCGCGCGCTGACAACCTTGCGCGAGGCGATCGAGATCATCCGCGCGCTCCTTCGCGGCGATGAAGTCAATTTCACCGGCACCGTGTTCAACGTACAGAAGGTGAAGCTCGATTACCGCGCCCGCGCCGACATCCCGATCTTCATGGCGGCGCGCGGCGACAATGCGGTGAAGGCCGCGGGCGAGATCGCCGACGGCATGATCGTGTCCAACATGTGCGGGGCGGGCTTCGCAGCCAAGGCCGTGGCGGCGTTGCACGACGCGGCCCGCGCCGCGGGCCGCACGGCGATGCCCGGCGCAGTGCAGTACATGCCCTGCGTGCCGCGCCCGGACCGCGCCGAGGCGTTCCGTTCGGCCAAGCGCGCGGTCGCCGACATGCTGCCGGCCTACTGGACGCTGGCGCAGAAGCTGCCCGGCGCGAAGGCCGCGCTGCTCGACGGCACGGGGCTGTCGGAGGAAGACATTGCGGCCGCGGTCGCGCGCCTGAAGGCGGGCGAGGCGGCGGATGTGGCGCTGGACGATCGCTATGTCACGGCGTTTACGATCGCCGGCAATGCCGACGACTGCCGCGAACTCGCCGCGGCCTATGCCGCGGCCGGCGTCACCGAGCTGGCGCTGACGTTCTTCGGCCCAACCGCGCCGGCCGACATGGCGTATATCGGCAAGGCGTTCGCAGCGAGGTAGCCGTCACATCTTCTGCAGCTTCGCGACCTCGACCGCCTGCTTCCAGCGCGCGCGCTCCTCAACGAAATACTTCTCGATCTCGTCCGGCGTGCCGCCGATCGGCTCCGAGCCGATGGCGCGGAATTTCTCGATGACCTCGGGCTTCTTCAGGATCGCGTTGGCCTCGACGCTGAGCTTGCTGACGATCGGACGTGGCGTCTTGGCCGGTGCCGACAGCGCGTTCCACGAGGCTGCCTGATAGCCCTTCACCACCGCGCCGATCGGCCGCACGTCCGGGAGAACGGCAACGGGCGTGGCGGTCGAAACGCCGAGCGCGATCAGCGTGCCGGCCTGGATGTGCGGCAGGATCGGCCCGAGATTGTCGATTGTCGCCGGAACGCGGCCGGTGATGAGATCCTGGATCGACTGGCCCGTGCCCTTGTAGGGAATGTGGTTGATCTCGATACCCGCCATCGCCATGAACAGCGAGATGCACAGATGGCTGGTCGATCCGACACCCGAATTGGCGAAATCGATCTTGCCGGGCTCGGCCTTGGCCTTGGCGATCAGCTCCTCGATGGATTTGACGCCGAGCGAGGGGTGGACCACCAGCACGTTCGGGAACTGCGCCACCATGGTGATCGGCGCAAACGACTTCTCCATGTCGAACGGCAGCGTGTTGTAGAGGTAGGCGTTGATCGCGTGTGTCGCCGGCGGCGCCATCAACAGCGTGTAGCCGTCGGGCTCGCTGCTCGCCACGAACCCCGCGCCGATGTTGGCCCCGGCACCGGGCTTGTTGGTCACGGTGAACGGCTGCTTCAACGCGGCCGAGAACTGGTCGGCCATCACCCGCGTCAGGATGTCGGTGTTGCCGCCCGGCGGGAACGGCACGATGATCTGTGCCGGACGGTCGGGATAGTTGCCCTGGGCGTTGACGGTCGCGGCCGCCGCCAGCGCCAGGATCGAAGCGGCACATCCCGCAAGAACTGCGCGTTTCATCGGTTGTCTCCCCATCAAGCGACGACCAGTCCCAAGCAAGACATGGGCCATGCGCCCTGCAATTCAGTGAAGCGGCATGTTTCCACCCATCGGTCCCAGCGCTCCGCGCCGCAGCGCGCGTCCCGGACGCTCGCCGGTCGCAGCGCCATCGCACCAGACCGTCCGGCCGTTGACCATCACGCGGGCGATGCCCGCGGCGGGCGTCTTCGGCTTCTCGAACGTCGCGGTGTCGGCGATGGTCGCAGGATCGAACAGCACCAGGTCGGCGTAAGCGCCGGGCCGCAGCATACCGCGGTCCTTGAGCCCGAACTGCGCCGCCGGCAGCGCGGTCATTCGCCGCACCGCCTCTTCGAGCGGAAACAGCTTCACGTCGCGCACGTAGTGGCCGAGCACGCGCGGGAACGTGCCCCACAGCCGCGGGTGCGGATGCTGGTCGTGCGGCAGGCCGTCCGAGCCGATCATGGTGTGCGGATAGGACAGCACGTGCCGCACGTCGTCCTCGCTCATCATGAAATAGATCGCCCCGGCCGGGACGAGCTTCTCGACCGCCTGCTCCATCGTGCAGCCGAGCTTTTTGGCAATGGCGTCGAGCGCCTGGCCGGCATGCTCGGGCATGCTCTTCGACCAGGTGACGATGATCTTGCTCGAGGCGGCAATGCGCCGCGCGTCGAGCATGGTCGAGGCGGCGACGTAGGGATAGACGTCGAGCCCGAGCGCCTGCGACTTGCGCGCCTCGTCGATCAGCTTGAGCGAATCCTTGACCAGCCCGTGGTTCTGCGTGCCGCTCGCCTTGTGGTGCGAGATCACGACCGGCACGCCCGAGGCCTTGCCGATGGCGATGGTCTCGTTCACCGACCGGATCAGGTGCGAGGCCTCGTCGCGCATGTGCGTGGTGTGGATGCCGCCATAGGCGCGCATCGGCTTCGCGAGCTCGATCACCTCCTCGGTCGGCGCGTCCTTGGCCGGCGGATAGTAGAGCCCGGTGGACATTCCGATCGCGCCCTGTTCCAAGGCGGTTTCCAGCACGCGCCGCATCGCGCCGATCTCGCCGGCCGTGGCCGGACGGTCGAAGGCGTCCATCGCGCCGGCGCGCAAGGTGGTGTGGCCGACCTGGCAGGCGGCGTTGAGCGCCGGCGGATCGCGGTCGAGCGCCGAGAGATACTGGTCGAAGGTCGGAAAGAACTGCTCAGGCTCGCGGGCGATGATGTCGAGCGGCGGCGGCGGATAGCGTGTGATCGACAGCGGTGCGAGGCTGATGCCGCAATTGCCGGTGATGACGGTGGTCACGCCCTGGCTGATCTTGCAGGGCAGCAGCGGGTCGCTCAAGAGCGCACGGTCGTCATGGGTGTGGGTGTCGATGAAGCCCGGTGCCAGCGCGAGGCCGTTCGCGGAAATCTCCCGCCCGCCCTTGATGGTCGCAAGATCGCCCATGGCGACGATGCGATCGTCCTTCACCGCAAGATCGCCGCGCAAGCCCGATGCGCCCGTGCCGTCGATCAGCAGCGCCTCGCGGATGACAAGGTCGGGTTGCGCGGCGGTGTGGGGCGGCATGAAGTGCTCCAGAAGCTTCAGACGAACAGTCTAGCAGCCCGCCCTTCGCTGTCATTGCGGCCGAAGCAGCGTCTACACCGGGACAAACAGCTCCTCCGGCTGCACCACGCGCGGGGCGAGCCCCTGCTCGTGCAGGTATCGGCCGATCGCGGTGAGAGCGGGCCGGTTTGGCTCGATGCCGTAAGCGAACGGGTCTGCGCCCATCGCGGCCTTCGTCTCTTCGAGGTGGTCGATCAGCCAGGGCAGCGACAACCGCAGCGCATCGGTGTCGTAGAGGCCGTCCACGGCGATATCGCGCGCCGTGCAGAACGCAGCGTACAAGGCCTTGGCGATCCACGGCTGCTCGCGGTGAAGCGTTTCGCGGATCACCACAGTGTGCATGATCGGAAAGATTCCGGTCTTTTGGAAATAGCCTTGCTCGGTCTGCTTGTATCCAGGGAACAGCCGGGCGATGCCCGGCCACCGCTCCTCCCAGAGTTTTGGAAAGTGGTTCGAGAAAAGCACGTCGAGCTCGCCGGCCTTGAACATGCCTTCGAGCGTCTGCGTGGCGGACAGATAGTGCATCGTCACGCCGGGCGGCGCTGCCGGCGGCGGGGAGGGCGGCGGCACGGGCGCGTGCAGCCCGCCGAGCCACCACGCCAGGTCGCGCTGCGACAGGCCGTATTCGTGCTCCAGCATTCCCTTCACGAACACCACGCCGGTCGAGGTGAACTGCGCGGTGCCCGCCCGCTTGCCCTTGAGATCGGCCGGCGTGCGGATGCCGGCGTCGCTGCGTACATAGACGCAGGAATGGCGAAACATCTTTGACAGCATCACCGGAATACCGACGAAGGGGCACTCGCCGCGTGCCTTCAGGACAGTGTAGTTGGCGAGCGACATCTCGGCGGCGTCAAACTCGTTCCGCAGCATCGCCTGGAATGCCTGCTGCGGCCGCATCAGCTTGATGTCGAGTGTCAGGCCGTCGGCCCGGACGCGGCCGTCGAGCAGCGGCCTCGTGCGGTCGTAGTCCCAGCAGGCAAGGGTAAGGATCTGGTTGGTCATGGCTACTGCGTGGTGCCTGCGATCTTGGCCGCCGCGACGACCTCTTTCCATTTGACGATGTCGGTCCTGATCCGCTCGGCGACGGCTTCGGACGTGCCTGGCTCCGGATCGACGCCCTGGATCTTCATCGCCTGCTGCACGTCGGCCGCGGCCGCGACAGCGAGCACCGCCTCGTTGAGCCGCCGGACGATCGCAGGCGGCGTTCCGGCCGGAACCACGAGCGCGGTCCAGAGACCCACTTCGCAGCCGGGAACGCCGGCCTCCGCGACCGTCGGGGTTTCCGGCAGCATCTCGTTGCGCTTGTCGCTCATGGTGGCGAGCGCGCGGAGCTTGCCTTCGCGAATCTGCTGCAGTGTCGGCGGGATGGTGCTGACCGAAAGCTCGATCCGTCCCTGCATCAGATCGACCACGGATTGCGCGGTGCCGCGATAGGGGACATGCGTCACGTCGACGCCGGCCTGCCGTTTGAACAGTTCGCCGGCGAGATGGGCGAGGGTGCCCGTGCCGGCGGACGCGTAGCTCAGCACGCCCGGCCTCGCTTTCGCAAGCGCCACGAACTCGGCGAGTGTCGCTGCCGGTACCTGCGGCGCGGCAATCAGCACGAACGGCGAGCTGCCGATCATCGCCACCGGGGTGAAGTCCTTCACCGGATCGAACGGCAGGTTCGCGTTCAGCGCGGCGCTTGCCGCATGCGTCGTGGTGTTGGCGAGCCCCAGCGTGTAGCCGTCCGGAGCCGCCTTCGCGACCGCGTCGGTGCCGATCACCGTGCTGCCGCCGACGCGGTTCTCGACCACGACCTGCTGGCCAAGCCGTTCGCCGAGCTTCGCGCCGATGATCCTGGCGATGGTGTCGGAACTGCTGCCCGCGGCAAACGGCACGATCAGCTTGAGCGGCCGTTCCGGCCACTGCGCCAAGGCGGGCTGGACGATGAGCGTGAGAGCCGTGCAGAGCGAGCCAAGAAACAGAAGTACCCGTGTCATCGTCGCCCCCCAATCCGCTACGATATTCGCTCGGCCTCGCGCAAACTGTCGAACAGTGCGGTGCGCAGCAGGAACTTGCGCGCCAGCGCCGGATCTTCGGCCTGCCGCCGCAGCTCGTCGTGGTTGCGCCTGCGGACGGCCGGGTCGCGCTCCTCCAGGAGCCGCTTGTTGCGGATGGTCTGCGCCTGGGTGTGCTGAACCGCCACGTGCCGCCGCTGCCGTTCATACCTGTCGAGCTCCGTATCGGAGGCTTCGCCATGCAGGATGCGAGCCAGCTTGTCGGCGAGGTTGAACGCATCGTGCACGCCGCTGTTCAGTCCCATGCCGCCGATCGGGCTGTTGACGTGGGCGGCGTCGCCCGCGAGCACCACGCGGCCGACGCGGAACTTGGCGGCGACGCGCTGATGCACCGTGTAGAGATTGCAGCCGCAGATTTCGAAATCGTGGTCGATGCCGAGGAATTGTCGCAGCCGCGTCTGCAGCGCCTCCGGTCGCTTCAGCTCGTTCTCGTCGTCGTCGATGTTGGTCGGGAAGTGGATGCGCCAGCGGTCCGGCGGGCCCTTCCAGTGGAACAGGTTGGAATACTCGACCGGGTCGGAGATGTAGTTGCGCTCGGTGTAGCCGTGCTTCCTGAAGTCGTAGGCAACCTCGATGTTGATGGTGCGCTCGGGATAGGTGAAGCCTTCGAATTCGAGATTGAGCTCCTTGCGGGCGATGCTGCGCGCGCCTTCGCAGCTCACGAGATAGCTCGCGCGGAACATCTCGCGCTCGCCTGCGGCGTTCTTCGCTTCAATCGCAACGGCTTCGGCCTTCCGCTCGAAGCCCGTGAACTCGGTCGCCATCCGCACCTCGATCAGCGGATGCGCCTTCGAAAGCTTCAGCGCTTCCTCGATGATCTTGATGCGCTCGCATTGGAGCACGTAGGGGAATTTGGTGTCGTCCTTGAGCAGCGCATGATCGAACTCGGCGATCAGCGCGTTGTCCTGCCGGTCCCAGTAGTGGAATTTCGGCGCGATCAGCCCGCGCGGCTCCATCTTCTCGTAGAGCCCGATGCGGTCGAAGAGCTCGAGCGTGGTCGGATGGTTGGAGCCCGCCCGCGGCACCTGATCGAGAAAATTCCCATCGGTCATCGCTTCGACGAGAACCACGGCAACGTCCTGCTGCGCCAGCGCCAGCGCAAGGCACAGGCCGACCGGGCCTGCGCCCACCACCGCAACCGGATCAGGCCTTGCCATGGAACGCACCCACGCGGCGGCTGCACCGCTACTTGGCGGGAGCGGGCTCCTTGGCCGGGACCACGTCCTTCACCGCGCCGGCCCAGCCGGTGTGCGTCAGGTCGAACACGAGGCCGGTCGGGCTCTTGTATTTGGCCTCATAGTAGGAGTTTGCCGAGGTCGGACGGCCGGCGAGGTACTTGCCGCCGGCGTTGACCACCTTCTTCTCGGCTTCGTCGAGATCGTCCACCCACATGCCGAAATGGTAGAGGCCGAGCTCCTCCTTGTCGCTCTCCTTCTTGAGCAGGGCGACGTTGAAGATGCCGTCCGACATGTAGATGCCGCGCCGCGCCGTGCCGGCGCGCTTCATGTCGAATGCCTCCTCGAAGAACTTGGCCGAAGCCTCCGGGTCCTCGACGATGATGGCGATGTGGCGCAGCTTGGACATGTCGGGTTCCTTTCCGTCTGTTGCCGCCATGATGCGGCGAAGGCGGTGTTCAGGCAATCCCGGTTCCGTCAGTCGTAGACCGTGTCCACGTAGTGGTCGGAATCGACCACCGCCTCGATCACGGTCGGGCCTTTGGCCGAAAGCGCCTTCGTCACGGCGGCCTCCAGCGCCTCCGGGCTCCGCACGCCGACCGCGGGCACGCCGAAATAGTGCTGCGGCGGCTCGGTGTAGTCCTCGGCCTGCAGTTCCGTTCCGTAGAGCGGAAACTGGCGGCGGATCTGCTTCACCTTGATCAGCGCCAGCCATTTATCGTCGAGCACGACCACCGGCAGGGTGATGCCCATGCGCTTGGCCACCGCGACCTCGCCGCAGGTCATCTGGAAGCAGCCGTCGCCCAGCATGCAGACCACGGGCAGGTCCGGCCGCGCGAGCTTCGCAGCGATCGCGCCGGGGAGGCCGAAGCCCATCGACGACCAGCCATTGGTGATGTGGAAGGTCTTCGGCGCATGCGCGGTCCACTGGCTTGCGATCTGGTGGGTGTGGGCGCCGACGTCGAACGACAGCAGCCCGTCGCGCGGCAGCGCCCGCCGCACCGCGTCGATCGCGGCGTGGGCCGTAAACGAGTTGGTCGACGGCCGCAGCGCCGCCTGGAACGCACGGCGGTGCTCGGCCAGCATCTCGGGCTTCCAGGTGTTCGTGCTTGCGGGCAATGCCGCGAGCCTGGCCAGCGAGGCATCGAGATCGCCCGTGACCTCGTGGACGACCTTCACCTGCGGCGCCACATCCACCTTCTCGATATCGACCTGAAGCAGCGGCACGTCGGCGATCCAGGCCTCGTACTCGACCTCGATGGTGTCGTAGCCGAGCCCGACGATCAGGTCCGCCGAGCGCAGGAGCTTGCGCTGCACCTGGCGGCAGGCGCGCTCGATCACGCCGACCGAGAGCGGATGATCCTCGTCGATCATGCCCTTGGCCATCGTCGTCGTGGCGAACGGGAGCTTGTGGCGCTCGACCACCTGGCGCAGGAGGTCCGGACCGGCGACGCGCATCGCCGTCGAACCCAGCACGGCGATCGGCCGCTTGGCCTTGCCGATCAGCTCCGCCGCCTTGCTGATCATGTCGCTGGTCGGCGGCAGGACCTTCGACAATGCCTTCATCGCCGCGGCGTCGCCTTTGGCGGGCGCGAGTGCCACGTCCTCCGGCAGATCGAGATGCACCGGCCCGCGCGGCTCGCTCATGGCGATGCGGATCGCTTCCTTGACGGTCTCGGCGATCTTGCCCTTCTCCAGCCGGAACGAGGCCTTGGTGATCGGCTTGAACAAGGCGTGATGGTCGATCCACATCTGGATGCGCCGGCCGAGCTGCTCGGTGACGAGGTTGCAGGTGATCGCGATCATCGGCGAGCGGTCGAGCCAGGCGTTGCCGACGCCGGTCGCGAGATTGGTCGCACCGGGCCCGAGCGTGGCGATGCAAAGCCCCGGCGCCTTGGTCATGCGGCCGGTGACGTCGGCGGCGAAGCCTGCGGAGCCCTCGTGCGCGGTCAGCACGAAGTCGATGCCGCCCTTCCGCATCGCCTCCATCAGCGGCAGCACGTTGCCGCTCGGGATGCCGAAGCCGCGGTCGATGCCGGCGGCTTTCAGGGTGGCGACGATCAGATCGGCATTGTTCATGGGTATCCGCGCTCTTCTTGGTTTGCCGCCCTGTATCACACGGCTCCCTCGAAATGCTCAAGGGCGGCGCTGGTCTGCGCCGCCCTTGGCCACCGTATAGCGGACTTGGGGGTTCAGGTGAAAATGTCGGCGATGATGCCCTGATACCAGCCCATATTCTCCTGCTGGGTCTGCTTGCGCAGCTCGGCGCTCTCGTTGGTCTTGGAGATGAACGTCTCGGTCGCGGCGATCTTGCCGTCCTTCGCCGCATAGGTTCCGCCGACCTTCACCGTGTCGTCGGTCTCGATCAGGCTCCAGCAGGTGTTGGTGTAGCGCGCCGGGAAGGTGCGCCCATTCGCCAGTTCCCCGCGGATCATCATCGCCGCGACCTTGGCCTGGCTGTTGGCCGAGAAGCCGGATTTGGGCATGTCGCCGGGGATGCAGGCGTCGCCGACGATGTAGATGTTGGCGTCGGTCATCGAGCGCATGTTTTCCGGATTGATCGGGCAGAAGCCGGTTTGATTGGCGAGCCCCGCGTCACGCGCGATCTTGCCGGCCATCTGCGCCGGGATCACGTTGATCAGGTTCGCCTTGTGGTCGGCGAGGTCGGTCTTGACCGTCATGGTCTTGGCGTCGACGCCCTTGACGCCGCCGTGCATCTTGCCGTCCTGCCATTCGATCATGCCGGGGTAGTGCTTCTGCCAACCCTCCATGAACAGCGCTTGCTTGGAGAAGTTCTCCTTCGGGTCGATGATGATGATGCGCGACTTCTTGTGGCCTTTGGCCTTCAACACGTGCGCCATCATCGAGACCCGCTCGTAGGGACCCGGCGGGCAGCGATAGGGATTGGGCGGCGCGACCATGACGATGGTCGCGCCGTCGGACAGCGCGAGCAACTGGCGCCTCAGCAGCTCGGTCTGCGGGCCCGCCTGCCAGGCATGGGGCAGCTTCTTGGACACTTCCTCGGAATAGCCCGGCACCGAGTCGAACTTGATGTCGATGCCCGGCGCGAGCACGAGGCGGTCATAGGCAACAGTGCTGCCGCTTGCGAATTTGACGAGCTTCTTGTCGCGGTCCACCGCCGACGCGCGCTGACGGTTGTGCTTGATCCCGTAGGCCTTGGTCATCTTGTCGTAGGAATGGGTGATTTCGTTCCATTTCCTGAAGCCGCCAAGGTAGAGATTGGAATGGAAGCAGGTGGTGAACTGTTTTGCCGGCTCCACCAGCGTCACGTCGACGCCGCCGTCCTTGGCGACGTATTTCGCGACCGTTGCGCCGCCAGGACCGCCGCCGACCACGACCACTTTGGGCTTGGCCTGCGCCAGTGCCGGCATGGGGAACGTCGAAGCGGCCAGCGCCCCGGCGCCTCCAATGAATTGTCTGCGATTGGTGTTCATCGTTTGCCTCCCTTGATGGATGAAACAGACTACAGCTTCTGCATGACCCTAATTCTTGGGCTTCACGCTGCCGAAATAGGCCGCGAGCGCCGCGACCTCGTCCTTGGAAAATTTACCCGCGATGGTCTGCATGACCTGATTGTCGCGCTTCTTGGAGCGGTATTCTTCCATGATCTCAACAAAGCTCTGCTCGGGCCATCCCACGATCGGGGGAATGCCCTGGTAGCGCCCGCTGAGCTGATGGCACGTGACGCATTCGGACGAAAGGTACTCGCCGAGCGCGCGGTCGCCCTGGGCTTCTACCGGCGCTGATGCGAGTCCGGCCGCCAACGCCACAACGACGCGTGTTGCGGTCCGTCGGCCCATGCAAGGCTTGCTTCGTTGAATCATGGCTGAAGATTGCCCTGCATTGTGCGCGCCGACAAGATCGCAACGCGCAGACCGCGCAATCGTGACCGAGGGGATTGATCGTTCCTTCGATATTGCGGGTGCCCGGCGACGGATTGCGTGTGCTGCGCGCCACTCACCGGGGCGAGCTGCTCGGATTGCGCCGGCGGTCATCTGGGACAAGCGGCAAACGCTGCCGGATCACCCGCAGAGATTTTCCGAAGCCCTGGCCGAACATCTCAGGACGAGCTTCCCCGAGACGGCAACGACCTGGCCAATGCAGGCTCGCGCGGCACCGGCAAAGAGCCGACGCCGATACGGCGCAACCCGAGGAAATCGCACGCACGCGCGCGCAAGTCGCGCTCGCATCAGGGGGTGTTCCAGATCACTTTACTCGACCTTCGGGCCCTTGCCGGGCTCCGGCGTCACGTCGATGACGCGCGCCCGCCCGGTCACCTTCGCCGGTCCGGGCATGCAATTCGTCATGCACGGATTTTTCCGCCACAACGCCTTCTCCGCAGTGTCGCGATCGTCGTCGCGGAAATTCGCTTCGTTGGGAAGCCGGATGGTTTTGAACGTGGTTGCGTTCAATTCGAAATCTTCGTCCTTGATGACGTCGTTCAGGTAGAGAACGTAGGCCGTGACCGCATAAAGCTCGTCATTCGACAGCGATTGCGCGTTGCCGAACGGCATGGCGCGGCGGATGTAGTCGATCACCGTCGACGCATAGGGCCAGTACGAGCCGATCGATTTGACCGGATCGTGGCTCGCGAGCGTGCCCGCGCCGCCGGCGACGATGGGCCAGCGGCCGGCGCTCTCGCCGAACTCGCCGTGGCACGCGGCGCATTGCTGCATGTAGATCGCCTCGCCCTGCTTCACCGTGCCTTTGCCGGGCGGCAAGCCCTGGCCGTCGGGGCGGATGTCGATGTCCCAGCCGGCGATCTCCTGGGGCTTGGCCTCGCGGCCGATCCCGAGCGACTTCGATGTGGCGACGTGTTTCGGAGCAGGCGCCTTTTGCGCCACAGCCATCATGCCGGCGCTGGCGACGATGCCGGCAACGACGCTTGCGGCCAACGTGGCGAGCTTAGCCGACCTCGACATTTTCGACCTCGCCGTTCTTGTGGAGCTGCCACGTCTGGATGCCGTTGTTGTGATAGATCGAGTTGACGCCGCGATACTTGCGCAGCTCCGCCTTGCTCGGCTGCACGTAGCCGCTTTCGTCCATCGCCCGCGATTGCAGCAACAGCTCGCTGCCGTCCCACTCGAACTCGTAATAAAAGCGCGTCAGCGCCTTGTCCCAGGCCGGCCCATCGATCTTGGCGGTGCGCCAGTTGCGGCCGCCGTCGAGCGACACGTCCACCCGCGCGATCTTGCCGCGGCCGGACCAGGCGATTCCTGAGAGCACCGTGAAGCCCGACTTGTGCTTCAGCGGCGCCTGCGGGCTCGGATTGGTGATGACCGACTTCGCCTCCATCAGGTAGGTAAAGCGCCGCGCTTGGCCGCCCTCGAGCAGGTCCGTGTACTTCGACGTCTCCTCACGGGTGTGCCAGGGCTCGTCGCCGACCTCGATGCGGCGCAGCCACTTCACCCACATGTTGGCTTCCCAGCCGGGGACCACCACGCGCACCGGATAGCCGTTCTCCGGATAAAGCATCTCGCCGTTCATGCGGTAGGCGATCAGCACGTCGTCGAGCGCCTTGGCGAGCGGCAGCGAGCGTGTCATCGCCGCAGAGTCGCCGCCTTCGAGCAGCAGCCACTTTGCTTTGGGCTTCAGCCCCGCCTCGTTGAGCAGCACCTTCAGCGGCACGCCGGTGTACATCACACAGTGCACCATGCCGTGGGTGTACTGGCAGCCGTTCAGCTGTGCACCGCGCCACTCCATGCCGGAATTGGCGGCACATTCGCAAAAATAGGCGCGGTTGACGCGCGGCATGCGCTTGATGTCGTCAAGCGTGAAGATCAGAGGCTTGTCGACGAGGCCATGCAACATCAGCCGGTAGTCGGCGGAGTTGAGCTCGGCGATGCCGGCATGATGGCGCTCGAAACAAAGTCCGTTCGGGGTGATGACGCCGTCGATCTCGTGCAGCGGCGTAAAGCTCACCGAGCTTTGCGGCGAGGCGGTGAGCCAGGACACGTCGCGGCGGCCGACATGGGCCTCGTGCTTCGAGGGTTTGCCGTAGGGCCGCGCCGCCACGCCTTCGCCGAGCATCTTCGTCCAGTCGGCGACGTTCGGCGGCAGATTGGCCGGATTGGTTTGCGCGGATGCGGCCGATAGCGGGGCCAGCGCCGCAGCGCCGCCGGCAAGTCCCGCGCGCAGCACGGCGCGGCGGGAGTGGACACGTTTGGGGTCGTTTTTGCTCATGCCGCCGGTCCTTCGGTGTCCCCGATCAAATTATGCATGAATTTGCATATGTTCGGGCAAATTTTTTTAGTTACCCACCACGCGCACGTGCCCTGCCTCGCGCGGCGCGACGGTCTTCTTCTTTTCGATGTGGCGCATCACCACGTCCCAGATCGCAGGGCCTTCGGTGCCTTCGTTGATGCTCGCCCAGCCGGTGACGACGTATTCCTTCGCGGGCTCGAGCGGCTTGCCGCTCTTGAGCAGCGTGAGGTCGCCGATGCGGCGTCCGGCGCCCTCTTTAATGTCGATGGTGTATGACACGCCGCCGACACGGACCATGTCGCCGCCCTGCTGATAGTAGGGGTCGGGGTTGAAGATGTTGTCAGCCACGTCCTCCAGCACCTCCTTGAGCCGCGCGCCGGTCATGGTCATCCGGTATGCAGCGGGGTAGGTGAGGGCGGTGGCGTTGTAGATGTCCTCGCGGGTGATGTCTTGGCCCGGCAGCAGCGAGTTGCCCCAGCGGAAGCCGGGCGACAGCGCGATCTCGGCGTCACGTTCGGCCAAGAGCGCATCGCAGATCACGTCGTCGAGCGTGCCGTTGAAATTGCCGCGGCGGTAGAGCAGCGTTTCCGTCTTGCCGATGACTTCGCGCAGCATCTTCTCGTGCGGAGCGCGGATCGCTGCGATCTTCGCCGCCATCTCGGCATCCGGCGCGATCACGTCGGAGAAGATCGGGATGAGCTTGAAGCGATAGTCCTTCACTTCGCCGCCGCGCACGTCGAGATCGAGGCGCGACAGGAATTTGCCGTGGCTGCCCGAGGCCACGAGAAGCGTCTTGCCGATTTTCACCACGTCCGGCAGGGCGTCGTGGGTATGGCCCGAGAGGATCACGTCGATGCCCTGCACCCGGCCGGCGAGCTTCTGATCGACGTCGAAGCCGTTGTGGGAGAGCAGCACCACGAGCTGCGCGCCGTCCTTGCGCGCCTTCTCGACGTTGGCCTTCAGATCGTTCTCGCGGATGCCGAACGACCAGTTCGGGATCATCCAGCGCGGATTGGCGATGGCGGTGTAGGGGAGGGCCTGGCCGATCACCGCGATCCTGACGCCGCCTCGCTCGATCACGCGCATGGCGTCGAAGGCGGGCTCGTCCCATTCCGTATCGCGGATATTCTGCGCGAGGAACGGGAAGCCGAGCTTCTCGATCAGCTCCTTCACCCGTGCCGTCCCGAGCGTGAATTCCCAGTGGCCGGTCATGGCGTCGGGCTTCAAGAGCGCCATGCAGTCGACCATGTCCTGACCCTTGGTCTGCAGGGACGTGAAGCTGTTCTGCCAGGTGTCGCCGCCGTCGAGGAACACGGTGCGGTCGGAGCGTTCAGCGCGGATCGCCTTCAGCACCGTGGCGATCCGGTCGAGGCCGCCCAGCCGGCCGTAGCTCTTCGCCAGCGCCGTGAAATCTTCCGAGGTCAGCGCATAGGCGGGCGCGCTGCCCGGAGGGATCTTGTAGAGATCGAGAAACTCGCGGCCGGTGATGTGCGGCACCTTGCCGCGCGCCTCGCCGACGCCGATGTTGGTCGACGGCTCGCGGAACAGCACCGGCATGAGCTGGGCATGGATGTCGGTGAGATGCACCAGCGTGACATTGCCGACCGGCTCGAAGCGCAGCAGGTCGGCTTGGGTCAGACGCTGCTGGGCGAAGCTGCGGCTCCAACTCGCGGGCGTGATCGCCGCTGTCGCCGCTGCCACCTGAAGAAATTCGCGTCGTGAGATCATTCAGGTTTCTGCGTTGTCGAAAATGTTGCCGCGGTCATTCCGGGGGCGGCGCGAAGCGCCGGGCCCGGAATCCAGAGACATGGGCGGTCCCTGTTTTACTGGATTCCGGATCGCCGCTTCGCGGCGTCCGGAATGACGGCGATGCACCGTCAACTGACCTTGATCGACTCTTCGCCGACGATCGTGCTGCCGTCGTCGTCGGTCCAGGTCAAGACCACCGGCCCCGACTCCGCGGCGCGGAACTTGAACTGGATATACGGGTTCGCCGAGATCGCCGGCTCGAAGTCCGCGGCGAACACCTGCTTGCCGTTCACCGTGCAGACGAACTTGTTGAGGATCTTGCGCGGAACGACGTTGCCGGCGCCGTCGCGGCGCTGGCCCGATTCCATCACGTGCGACACCAGCGCCTTCACCTCGACGATGTCGCCCTTCTTGGCTTCCTTCTTGTCGAGCTTGATGCGGGGTTTGGCGGCCATTGCTGTCTCCTGAATTTCCGGATGCGGGAGGGAAGGTCGGTCAGCCGCCGCAGCCGCCGATGGTGACCTTCACCTGCTTGCTCGCCATGAAGAACGAGCCGTCGTTCATCTTCGCCACCGCGATCACGTCCTGCGTCGACGCGAGCCGGATTCGGGTGTTGGCCTCGGCCACGCCGCTCGCCGGCGAGAAGTGGAAGGTCGCAACGCCCGAGCGCGGGTTCTCGCTCGCCAGCACCAGCACGTCGGTGACGTGCGACTGCTCGGTCATCGGGCTCTCGACCGTCACGGTCATCGGCACGGTGTTGCCGTTCTCGGCGATCTCGGGAAGATCGAGCTTGACCTTGCCCTGCGCCGGGGCCTTGCCGCCGGTGAATTTCTTGATCGCATCCTCGGCGTCGTTCTTGGCGAACGCCTGCGTCGCGCCGAACGCAACCGCGCCGGCCATGCCCGCGCCGAGCGCCAGCATCTGGCGGCGATTGAAGATCAGCGTCATTGCCACTCCTTCAGTCTCGAATTTCATTTTCGTTGAGCGACTAGATAGACAACGCAGACGGCGTTGGAAACGGCTTTGTCGCCGGAATCTTCGCAGTCTCCCCCGTTCGCCTGATGCGAAACATATTCATTTTAGTGCAAGTAACTAGACGATCGCGGCAGCTTTTGCAACGATATTCGCAGGGCTGCGGCAATCGTGTCCCACAGATCGGGCGCAACATGCTTTTCCGTGCCACGAACCGCATGTATTCTGAAATGAAGTCGCTGCCGTTCGGGTCCAGCTTGACTCCGGACGCGCAGCCAACAATGTCGCGACAATGAAGCGCCGGATCGGACGGCGGCCGGAGGAAAACTTGAGGAAAACAACCATCGTGGCGGCGTGCTGTGCGCTCCTTTTCGCGCTTCCGGCGTCGGCCCAGGACGAAACCGAGAAGGCGGTCGAGAAATATCGCCAGATGCTGAAGGAAGACCCTTGGAGCAATCCGGGCTTTCTCGACGCCGACCGCGGCGAGGCGCTGTGGAAGACGGCGGCCGGCCCGAACAAGGCGACGCTGGAAAAATGCGATCTCGGCAAGGGGGCGGGCGTGGTCGACGGCGCGTTTGCCGAGTTGCCGCGCTATTTCGCCGACGCCGGCAAGGTGATGGATCTCGAAACCCGCCTCTTGTGGTGCATGGAGAAGATCCAGGGCTTCAACCGCGCCGACCTGGTGAAGCGGCCGCATCCCTCCGGCGGACAGCCGGTGAAGGATCTCGGCGCGATGGCGACCTACGTCGCGAGCAAGTCGAGCGGCCAGAAGTTCGCCGCCAAGCTCGACACGCCGCCGGAGAAGGCCGTCGTCGAGCTCGGCCAGGCGGTTTTCTGGCGGCGCCAGGGCCCGCATGACTTTGCCTGCGCGACCTGCCACGCCGATTCCGGCAAGCGCATCCGCCTTCAGGGTTTGCCGTTCCTGCTGCAGCCCGAGGAGGCCAAGAAGGTCATTGGTGAATGGCCGGCCTACCGGGTGTCGAGCACCCACGTGATGACCATGCAGCACCGGCTTTACGACTGCTACTGGCAGATGCGGATGCCCGAGCTGGAGATGGGATCGGACGTCAGCGTTGCGCTGATCGCCTATCTCACCAAGAACGCGCAGGGCGGCGAGATCGCCGTTCCGGGCCTCAAGCGCTGAGTGGGGGACGCACCATGAAACAACTTGCCCTCGCTGCTCTCACAGCCGTTGTTCTCGCCGCACCGTCGCAGGCGCAGCAGCCGGCGCCCGTCGACACCGCCAAGGTCGACGCCGCGGTTGTCGTCGCGTTCCCGACCGCGCCGGCCGACTGGCGCCCGCGCTTCGAGCAGGACGAGACGATGAAGCAGTGCTCGCTGCATCACAATCTGCCGCCGAAAGCGATCGCCGACGAGATCCAGAAGCGGGAAAAGGCCCGCATCGAATATCCGGCCGACGGCAAACTCCTCGGCGACTGGAAACAGGGCGAGCGGATCGCCCAGTCGGGCTATGGCATGCGCTTCACCGACTATCCGCCGCGTCAGGCCAACGGCGGCAACTGCTACGCCTGCCATCAGTTGACCAAGGCGGAGGTGAGCTACGGCACGATCGGCCCGCCGCTTCTGAACTACGGCAAGAACCGCAACTTCAGCGAGGCCGACACCAAGGCGGTGTACGAGAAGATCTACAACGCCCATGCCGCCTATCCGTGCTCGAACATGCCGCGGCTCGGCCTGAACAAGGTTCTCACCATCGATCAGATCAAGGACCTCGTGGCGCTGGTGATGAGCCCCGACAGTCCGGTCAACAAGTAATCGCTTCGCTGGCGCCTCGGGTCCAGGGGACTCTGGACCTGTATAGTGGTAGTGTCGCTTGGTTCGGAAGTTCGCTTGGCAAATTCGAGCGAGCGCCCGAACCGCGACACCACAGGGGGCCAAGCCATGTCCAACACCAGCCGGCGTGGATTTCTCGGAGCGCTAGCGGTTTCCGGCGCGACGCTCACGGCAACGAAGCTTGCGGCGGCGCCCGACAAGCTCGATCTCGCTTCGATGAAAAAAGACACCGACGTGGCCTGCGTCTACCACTGCGACTTTGGCGATCCGCAGCGGTTCGGGCAGCTCGTCACCAACATGAACAATCACCTCAGCGCCTACGAGTTCGACACGATGCGCCTGAAGCTCGTGCTCGTGGCGCATGGCGCGGGCCTGAAGTTCTTCCTCGACGATCTCTCGGGCACGCCCTGGGCCAATGACAAGATCGATCCCGACCTCTACAAGCGCTTCGCCGGCTTGACCAAATTCGGCGTCGAGGCCTATCTCTGTGAGATCACCTACAAGCGCAACAACATCGATCAGGCCAAGACCAAGAACGACAAGTTCCTGAAGTTCGTGCCGTCCGGCGTTGCCGCGGTGGCCGAGCTTCAGACCAAGGGCTTCGCCTACCTGAAGGTTGGTTAGTCGGTTTTATGAAGGCAATCGTCATTCGCGAGTTCGGCAATCCGAACGTGCTCAACCTTGAGGACGTTGCGCAGCCGACGCCCGAGGCCGGGGAAATCGTCATCAAGGTCCGCGCCGCGACCGTGAACCAGACCCTGGACGTCGCCTTGCGCGCAGGCACCTACGCCAGGCGACCGCCGTTGCCGCATGTGCCGGGGTCGGATGCCGCCGGCGAGGTCACGGCCGTGGCCCCGGATGTGAAAACCCTCAAGGCCGGCGATCGCGTCGTCTGTCACCCGATTGTCGGCCGCCAGCCGAGCGGCGCGCCGCGGCTGCTCGGTGTCGACACCTGGGGCACCTACGCCGAGTTTGTGAAGGTGCCCGCGAGCACGGTGCAGATCGTGCCGGACAAGCTCGATTTTATCACCGCCGCGGTGGTCGGGCGGCATGGCCCGCTCGCCTTCACGCAATTGCGCGATCGCGCCCAGGTCAAACCCGGCGAGTGGGTCCTGGTCATGGGGGCGGCCGGCGGCCTCGGCAGCGCCCTGGTGCAGGCGGGGAAGTATCTCGGCGCGCGCGTGATCGCGGCGGCCGGCAGCGACGCGCGTGTCAAGGCTGCCCTCGAGCTCGGCGCGGACGAGGGGATCAACTACCGGAACAAGGATTTGACGGCCGAAGCGCGGCGCATCACCGGCGGGGCCGGGGTCAATGTGGTGGCGGACAATATCGGCGATCCGGCCACGTTTCCGAAAGCGCTCGCCTCGCTCGGCTTTCAGGGCCGCCTCGTCACGGCGGGCGGTCACGGCGGCGGCAACGTGCCGCTGGACGTGAAGTATCTTTATCTCAACGTGATCACGATCTTCGGCAACCCGATCGATACGCCGGATAATTTCCGGCTCGCACTCCAGGTGGCCGCCGAAGGCAAGTTGAAGGTGCTGATCGACAAGGTGCTGCCGCTCGGGGAGGCGCGGGTTGCGCACGAAATCGTCGAGCAGCGGGCAGGGATCGGCAAGGTCGTGCTCACGCCGTAGCCTGACGGGGCGAGCCCAGCCTTCAGCTGTTCGCCCTCAGGTAATCGCGCAGGCTGCCCTTCTCATAGGCGCGCTCGGCGACGTAACGGAACATCGCCAGAAAATGCGGCGGCTGCAGATAGCCCTGCGCGCGCGCGACCTCGCGCTCACGCGGCTTCCTGCCGGCGAGCCCTTCGGTGGTTTCCGGGAAAAACTGGAAGGTCGGCGTGTAGCGGACGTCGTATTTCTGCGCCAGCCGCTTCTCGGACAGCTTCTCGCCGTCGAAATCGACGACCTCGCGCGAGCCGATCAGGTTGAGTTGCAGGACCTCGAAGCGCTGCCGGACGAAGTCCGTGATCTCCGGCTTGGCGAAATTGACCAGATGCGTTTCCTTGCAATAAGGGCAGCCGCGCAGCTCCCACGTGATGGCAAGCCGCTTCCGCTTCTCGTTCGCTGCCGCGAGATCGTCGGCCAACTCGAGGAAGCTTTCGAGGAACCACGGCTCGCGGTAAATCCCGTCCTCGGTCAGAACGGCTTGGGCGCGTGCCGGGCCGCCCTGCAGCGCGGCAAGTCCGCACGCAGCGGACCCTGTGAGCAAAAGGCGGCGCGAAATCATGAACCACACCTGATATTCAGAATCGTGCAAGTGTATATCAGAAGCTCTGCGCCGAGGAACAGGGGCCGCGGGTGGACGGAATATGCACATTGTCGTGACGGTGCTTGCAACCCTGCTGCTGTTGCCGCCCAGCCTTGCGGCTGCGAGCGAGCTGCCGGGCGACCTTCGCGTGCTGATCGAAAATCTTCAGGCGCACCGCCGCGTGGCGCTCGGCTATCTGCGGACCCAGAATCCCGATCTCGCCGCGGTCGAGATCGAGCGGCTGCGTGACAGGTTCGCGGACGACCGCCGGGCGCTTTCGGCTTCAACGCTCGCCGACGCGGAGCTTGCATCGGCGCTGTCGCGCGGCGCGGCGGCCGTCGCCGACAGCCTCAAGGCCGCGGACGACGGCGACCTCGAACGCGCGCGCAGTCTCCTCCAAAGCGCAAGCGGGCCGCTCGACGCCTGGCGCAATGCCAACCGGATCCGGATGTTTTCCGACTGCATCGCCGAGATCAGCGTTGCCTATGAACCGCTCGATGGCTTTCGCGGGCGGGCGCCGGAGCTTTCGACGGCGGGCGCCGGAGAACGCGCTGTCGATGCCGCGGGCCGGGTGCTGGCCGCGCTCGACCGCTGCGAGAGTGAGGCCGCGGAGGACATGCGCCGGGAGCCGGAGTTTCGCCGCCTGTTCGACGGGATGCGCGCGAGCCTGCAGCAGGTGCCGGCGGCGGTCCGTGCGCGAGATGGCGCCTGGCTGTACCGCTTGCTGATCGAGCAGCGGTCTTTCGAGCAACTCCTGGCGTTCCGGTTCGGCTAGCCGCGTGCGGCCGGCCGTCGTGGGCGCCCTGGACATCCTGAAAATGCGCTATAGAAAGGCTCGTCCGATGCCAGCGCCGCGCGCCATACGCCCGATCCTTCGCGCTTTTGCCGCGCTGTGGGCTCTCGTTGTTTTGTCGGGTTTCGCGCAGGCCGCCGAGCTTGTGATGTACCGGCGCGACGGCTG
This sequence comes from Xanthobacteraceae bacterium, assembly GCA_019746135.1. Taxonomy (GTDB): domain Bacteria; phylum Pseudomonadota; class Alphaproteobacteria; order Rhizobiales; family Xanthobacteraceae; genus Z2-YC6860. The sequence goes on along the minus strand of JAIESI010000052.1, from coordinate 11,784 downwards.
CTCGTGGTGCGCAAAGTGGGACCGAGAGATCGGGCCGATCTATCCCAAGACCGACATCAGCCGTCGTGTCCCGCTGCGGATCGTCAATCTCGACCGCGACAAGGATCTGCCGATTTCGCGTGGGCCGGTTCGCTACACGCCGACCTTCGTGCTGGTGGAGAACGCGAAAGAAATCGGCCGCATCGAAGGCTATCCTGGCGACGAGTTCTTTTGGGTCAGGCTCGCGAGCCTGCTGACGGTCCTCGATCAGCCGCGCGCTCAGGCGACGCCCGCGGATGGTCTCGCGCCGGAGCCGCCGGTGATGGGGACCCCGATCCCGGAGCGGCCGCGATGAAGTCTCGGGCTCAATCCGCCGCCCGGCGCTCCGCATCCAAAAGCCCGGCGCCCAAAAGCTCCGGCGCAAAGGTCGCGGCCACGCCGCCGCTCGATTTCGACATGCTGCTGGCGAACGCGCGGCAGGCGAGCGAACTGCTCAAAGCGCTGTCGCACGAGGTGCGGCTGCTGATCCTGTGTTTCCTGATCGAAGGCGAAAAATCGGTGGGCGAGATCGAGAAGATGCTCAACCTGCGCCAACCCGCCGTGTCGCAGCAGCTCGCCCGCCTGCGCGCCGACGGCCTGGTCGAGACGCGGCGCAACGGCAAGAGCATCTATTATTCGCTGGCGCGCAGCGAGGTGCGCGACGTGATCGCCGTGCTGCACGACGCGTTCTGCAAGCCGCGCAAGACCCGCTGACCTGCGCATGGCCGGGCTTCTTGCGGGCGTCCGGGTTCTCGACCTCACCAACGTGCTGGCGGGTCCGTTCTGCTGCTATCAGCTCGCGCAGCTCGGCGCCGAGGTGATCAAGGTCGAGACGCCGGGCACCGGCGACCTGGCGCGCCAGCTCGGTGCCGACCCCGAGCTCAACCGCCGCCTGATGGGCGCGTCGTTTCTGGCGCAGAACGCCGGCAAGCGGTCGATCACGCTCAACCTCAAGCATCCGAAGGCGCGTGAGGCCTTCCTGCGCCTGGTCGCGACGACCGATGTCGTGGTCGAGAACTTCCGGCCCGGGGTGATGGACCGGCTGGGCCTGGGCTACGACACGCTCAAGGCGGCCAAGCCCAACCTGGTCTATTGCGCGATTTCCGGTTTCGGCCAGGACGGACCGCTGCGGCTCAACCCGGCCTATGACCAGATCATCCAGGGCCTGTCGGGCGTCATGAGCGTCACCGGCGACGCGCAGTCCGCGCCGCTGCGCGTCGGCTATCCCGTCGCCGACACCATGGGCGGCATCACCGCGGCCTATGCGATCGCCGCGGCGCTGTTCCGCCGCGAGCGGAGCGGCGAGGGCGAGCTGATCGACGTATCGATGCTGGAGTCGACGCTGGTGGCAATGGCCTGGGTGGTGTCGAACTGGCTGATCGCCGGCGTCCGCCCGCAGCCGCTCGGCAACGAGAACATGACCGCGAGCCCGTCCGGCGCGTTTCGCACCGGCGCGGGGCTTCTCAACATTGCCGCCAACCAGCAGCAGCAGTTCGAAACGCTGTGCGAGCTGATCGGCCGGCCCGAGCTGGTGCGCGACCCGCGCTTTGCCGGACGTGAGGACCGGAAGAAGCATCGCTTCGCGCTGAACGCCGAGATCGAACGTGCGTTGGTGACCCGTCCGGCCGCCGAATGGTCCGAGCTGATGAACGACCGAGGCGTGCCGGCCGGCGAGGTGCTGGACGTGCCTTCGATCCTCGAGCATCCGCAGGTCGTCGAACGGGCATTGCTGCGCACCTTCAACGACGTGCCGAACGTCGATACCGATGTTAGCGTCGTGCGCTCCGGTTTTCGTCTGGCCAGCGGCGATCCCGCGCCGGCCTCGCCGCCGCCTGCCTTGGGCGCCGATACCACGGCTCTTCTCAAAGAGCTCGGTTATTCCGAAGCCGAGATCGGCGTCATGGTCTGTGACAAGGCCGTCTAGGGGAGAGCGCATGCTCGAGCGGGGCGTTCGGTTGGGCCAGATCGTTTGGAAGACGGCTCTGCACATTCCATACTTTGACGAGCCTGCAGCCCGGGGAGGCTTTCGATGGTCGAGCTCTATCACAACAACATTTCCGTCTGCGCACAGAAAGTTCGCATCGTGCTTTCGGAAAAGAGCGTCGTCTGGACGAACCATCATCTGAGCCTGGCGCGCGGCGAGCAGCTCACGCCCGAGTTCAAGAAGATGAATCCGCGTGGGGTCGTGCCGGTGCTCGTGCATGATGGCAACGTCATCGTCGAATCCAGCGTCATCTGCTCGTATCTCGACGAGGTGTTTCCGGACCCGCCGCTGATGCCCGAGCGTCCGGTGGAGCGTGCGACGATGCGGCTCTGGTGCAAGCTCCCGGACGACATCCTGCACATGGCTTGTGCGACGGTGAGCTTTGCCATCTCGTTTGCCCAGCAGCTCAAAAAACAGGTGGGCTCCGGTCTCGAGGAGCGCCTGATGAAGATGCCCGATCCGGCCCGGCGTGACCGCCAGCGGGCGCTGATCGAAAAAGGAATCGAAACGCCGTTCTTCCGCGATCACATCAAGGTGTTCGAGAAGACCTTTGGCGAAATGGAGATGCAGCTGGCCAAGACGAAGTGGCTCGCGTCGGACATGTACACCTTGGCCGATGCGGAGATCACGCCCTATGTCGAGCGCATCGACCGGCTTGGCCTCGCGGCGATGTGGGAAACCCGCCCGCATGTCGCTGACTGGTTCAGCCGGATCAAGGCGCGACCGAGCTTTCGGGCGATTTCAGAGTATCCGCCGACCGACTACGACGATACCGGCCGTGATGGGCTCCAGCATTGGCCTCGCATCAAGGAGTTGATCGCGGCCTAGGTGGACTTGAACGCACGTCGAGAGCGCACTGGCTAGTTCGAGAACTTGAGCTGCGCCTTCTCGATCACGCCTTTCCAGACCTTCATCTCGGCCTCGATGTGCCGCGTGGTCGCCGCGGGCGTCTTGCCGACCGGCACGGTGAACATGCCGCGCAGCTTGTCCTTCACCTCGGTGTTGAGGACGATCTCCCGCATCTCGCTGGTTAGCCGTTCGGCGATCGGCCGCGGCGTCCCCGCCGGCAGGAAAAATCCGTTCCAGTTGGCGATGTTGATGTCGAGACCGAGCTCCTTCATCGACGGCGTGTCGGGCAGGTCGGGCGAGCGCGCAGCGGTGGTGACCGCGAGCGCACGGAGCTTGCCGTCCTTCACCAGGTTGACGATGCCGGGCGGCGTAAACGTCGCCCACGATGCCGCGCCGTTCATCAGCGCGATCGCGCCCTCGGCCGCGCTCTTGTAGTAGATCGCAACGCCCGGCGCGCCGGTCTGCAGCTTGAACAGCTCGGCCGGCAGCGTGAAGCCCGGCGCGGTGGTGGCGTAGTTCGATTTCCCGGGATTGGCTTTGGCCCAGGCGGCAAGCTCGGTTGCGGTCTTGGCCGGATGATCCGGCGGCGCAACGAGAATGAGCGGCATCTCGATCGCGATGGTGAGCGGCACGAAGCTCGTCAGCGGCGAATAGTTGGTCTTGTAGATCAGCGGGCTGATGCTGAGCTCGCTGCCGCCGCCGATCAGGATGGTGTAGCCGTCGGCCGGCTGGGTCGCGACGTAGTCGACCGCGATGCGCGCGCCGCCGCCCGGCTTGTTCTCGACCACCACCGGCTGGCCGAGCCGCTCGGCAAGCTTTTCGCCGATCACGCGGGCGACCACGTCGGTGCCGCCGCCTGCGGCATAGCCGACGATGATCCGCACCGGCTTGTTCGGATAGCCGCCTTGCGCCTGCGCCTGATTGTCAGGGGAAACCGCGGCCGCCACGGCCGCCAGAAACAGAACGAACGCAATTCCGCAGCCCCGTCGCCGCATCGCATCCTTCCCGTCGAACCGGCGTCTGGCGCGCCTTGAATTCGATGGTCGTCCGATGCGGGACCCTTGTCCAGGGGGCTGGCAGCTCTTCAGTGCGCGTCGCGCTCGTCCGTGTACCAGGACGGCTTCTCGGGATAGTGCGGCCCGTCATAGACCTCGATCACCACGGTATCCTCGTGGGCGATCGCCGGGCCATGCACGTTGCCCTTGGGATTGCAGTAGAACGAGCCCGCGGTCAGCACCACGCCGGTCGAGGTGTATTCATACTTGCCGCTCAGGCAGATCATGAACTGGTTCGACGAATGATAATGCGGCTGCGGGATGCCTGCGCCTTTGGCAAACCGGATCAGCGCGATCGACGCGCCGGTCTCCTCGTTGCGCCACAGCATCTTCTCCGAGATGCCCTTCAGCGATTTCTCGCGCCACGGCATCTTGGCGGTGTCGATCAGGATCTCTTCGAGCTTGGGCGCACCCTCGGGCAGCTTGACCATGGCATCCTCGTTCAGGCTTTTGAGAACGCTATACCGGCAGCCGCTGGAAGTCAGTAGAGAAGGAGTGCATGCGCCGCGCGCCGGTCTCGGTGATCTCGATCGTCTCGGCGAACACGCAGCCGGTCTTGCCGTCCATCCACTTCGGGTCGAACAGGTCGATGTTGAACGCGAACACCATCCCGGGCTCGAACCGGTCCCCCACCACCTTGATCGCCTCGCGGTCGGCGGCGATCGCATGATGGCGGTAGCGCGGATATTCCAGCGAGGCGAGGCCGTGGCCGTGGATGCCGGCTTCGCAGATGGCGAGCCCGCGCGCGACGATCTCGTCCTTCACCGCTTCCAGCGCCGTTGAGATGGTCTTGCCGGGGCCGAAGCCTTCGAGCCCCTTGTTGTAGGCGGCGACGCAGCCTTCGTAGATTTCGAGCTGCTTCGGCTCCGGCTCGCCGAGACAGAACGTCCGCTCGACGTGGGTGAAGTAGCCGCCGATCTTCGGATGCATCTCGCAGATGATGAGATCGCCGCGCTCGATCGGCCGCATGGTCGGCACGCGGAACGGATGCGGATACGGATAGCGGTCGCAGGCCCAGAGAAACAGCGTCGGTTCCTCGCCGCCGTTGGCGATCATCGCCTGCATCATGCCGGCATAGACCTCGCACTCCTTGACGCCGGGGCGGGCGATGTCCCGGCATGCTGTCAGCATGAGATCGCCGAGCTTGGCGGCCTGGCGCAGCGCGTCGAGCTCCTCGGCGCTCTTGATCGAGCGGATCTTCTCCAGCATGTCGTCGAGATTGACGATCTGCGCCTTCGGCATCAGCTCGGTCATGCGAAGGTGCACATCGTGCGGCACCCAGCCGTCCGGATCGAGCGGTCCGGCATAGCCGTCCATGCCGATGCGGCCGCCGTCGAGCTTGAGCTCCTTCAGGCGGCCCGCGACCGAGTCGGCCCAGCTCCTGGTGCGCGGCCGCACGTCGGAAACCCAGTTCTGCGCCGAGCGCCAGCCTTCGAGAAACGTCGGCATCTGCACGATCGAGGTCGGCTCGCCGGTGGCCGGGAAGATCAGGATGTTGAACTCGGCATTGCCGCCGATCGGGCAGAGGTAGCGGGCGTTGGCGGTGTAGAAGTCCCACATCGTCGGCCAGCCCCACAGCACGATGACGTCGAGGTTGCGTGCCGCCATCTCCTTGCGCACCGCCGCCCAGCGCCGGTCGCGCTCCGCAAGCGACAGCCTCGGGAGTTCGAGGATGGGGCGCATGGTCGCTCCTCTCAGACGCCGAGCTGTTTCAGCGCGGCGAGATAGTCGGCGATGCCGCGCTCCAGATCGTATTCCGGCTTGTAGCCGAGCTCGTCGCGCGCTCGCGAGATGTCGTAGACGCCGGTGGCGGGATAGGGGAAGCCGTAGAAGTTCAGTCCGCCGCCGATCTCCATCTGGGCGTTCGGGATGTGCTTCCTGATGACGCGCTCGAAGTCCCGCAGCGTCACGCCTGTGCCGGTGCCGATGTTGTAGACGCGGCTCTTCACCTTGTCGGCGACGGTCGCGAGATAGATGCCGAGCGCCGAGTCCTTGTTGTAGACGAAGTCGTCCTTGTCGTCGCCGCCCTGCTCGAGCTTGAACGGCAGGCCGTGCGCCGGGTTCTCGACGATGCGGCTCATCACCGCCATCGGGCCGTGGCGGGCGGTCTTGCCCGGCCCGTAGGTCGAGGCGAAGCGCAGCGACACCGTCTCGATGCCCATGTTGTCGTTGTAATAGGTGCAGACGTTCTCGCCCATGAACTTGGCCGAGTCGTAGATGCGCTTGGGCTTGGCCGGCAGGTCCTCGGACATCGGCTTCCAGGTCGGCGCGCCGTATTCGCCCGTGACCGGCCCGTAGACGCCCTTGGCGCTGGTGAACACCACGCGCCCAACGTTGAGCGCGCGGGCCGCCTCCAGCACGTTGACCAGGCCCATGACGTTGACCTGGATGCTCAGCGCCGGATTGCCCGCCGACACCGCGCCGACAAAGGCTGCGGCATGCACCACATGCGTCACCTGGTGCTTCTTGATCGCCTGCAGGATGCGCGGCATGTCGAGCACGTCGCCCTGCTCGAAATCGATCTTGTCGGCGATGTCGCCGATCAGGCTGTCGTCGCGATGCCGCGCGAAGACCACCGGCCGGTGGCCTTCCTTGACGAACTTGCGGCTGGTTTCGGCGCCGATGACGCCCATTCCGCCGGTGATCAGGACCTTCACGCCATCGCCCCGGACGGGATGCGCTGTTCCTTGGCGAAGCGCCGGTAGTTTTCCGGCGTGTCGAGATCGAGCGCGAGGCCGGTGCGGCGCAGGACACGCACCGGAAGCTTGCGCGCCCGCGCGGCGGCGAGGTGTGCCTGGAAGCTGTCCGGTCCGAACTTGAAGAAATCTGCGGCGGGCGGTCTGAGCGCCAGGGCATTGGTGCCCTGTTCCTGCTCGTCGGGCGCGATCGTGCAGCTTGGCGTGTCGCTCAAGGAGGCGCGCAATGCCGCGACGTCGCCGCTTGTGATGTTCGGCAGATCGCTCGCGAGCGCGACGATGGCGCGGGCGCCGTGCTCGACCGCGTGTCGGGAGCCCAGCGCAAGCGCGGCGTTGATGCCGCACTCCGTGTCTTCCAGCGCATGCAGTCCCTGGCCGCGCATCAGCGCCAACAGCAGCGGGTCGGTGGTGACCACCAGGATCCGATCGGCGGGAAACGTGCCGAGCGCTGCGTCGAGCACGCGGCCGAACAGGCGGCGGTTGAGGGCGGCGCGCTCATCCACGCCCAGAAGGGCAGCCAGTCGCGACTTACCTGCGTGAAAAGGCTTCGCGGGAATAATGGCCCAGCAATCCATACTCAACTGACCTGTTCCGCAGATAATTCCAGAACAAATTCCAGCACATTTTGCGCCAAACGGCGCTTATCGTCGAGAGCGTGCATCATTGTATTGCAGACGCGCACGCGAGGGCCAAGTGTTTCGATGGCCGGAACAAGGTTGCCGTCCGCGTTGTCCACTATCCATCCATCGATCAGGGGACCGTAGTGCTGCGCCACGCTGCTGGCTGAGGGCTGGACGCCGCGTTCGCGCAGCATCTTGGCCAGCGGGCCCTTGATCGCATCGCCGCCGACGATCGGGGACACGGCAACCACCGGCCGTCCGCGCCGGCGAAGCGCCCCGCGAACGCCCGGCAGCGCGAGGATCGGATCGATGCTGACGAACGGATTGGATGGCGTGACGACGACCGCGTCTGCATCATCGAGTGCCTTGCGGAATGCCGCCGAGGTCCGTGCTTGTGTTGCCCCGTGGAAGGTGACGCCATGAAACACCGGCTTGCCTTGCCGCCGCACGAAATAGTCCTGGAACTCGAGCGCACCCTCGTCGGTCTCGACGATGCTGCGGACCGGGTCGTCGCTCATCGGCAGGACCGGATGCGTCACGCCGAGCCGCTGCGCGATCAGCGCGGTGACCTCCGACAATGTTTTCCCGGTTGCGAGCTCATGGCTCCGCAGAATATGTGTCGCAAGATCGAGGTCGCCGAGCTTGAACCAGGTCTCGCCGCCAAGCCGCTCCATCGCCGCCATGAAATTCCAGCTCTCGCCGGCGAGCCCCCAGCCGCGCTCGGGATCGTTGCGGTCGGCGAGGGCGTAAAGCACCGAGTCGATGTCCGGGCAGATATGCAGACCGAGATGGACGAAATCGTCGGCGGTGTTGACGACCAGCGTCAGTTCCTCCGGCGACAGCACGGCGGCAAGGCCGCGGGCGAGCTTGCCGCCGCCGACGCCTCCCGCCAGCGCCAGGATGCGCCGGCGCTTCATCGCACGAGGTCCGCGATGGCGCGGCGCTCGCGCCGGCGACCTTGGTTCGATTTGTTCCGCCGGGCTGGACATAGAGACCATCATATTCGCCCGGCGGCCGGGCACGCGCCGCCAGGGGTCGGCAGGGTCGCAAACGTAACCATGCCCGGATGGTGGCGCAATTCCCTGGGCCGACCGCGGTACGGCGCAAGAACTTGAAATTGCACGTGAAAATTGCCGATCCTCTGCCGCAACTGCTGGTGGGCGCCGACCGCCAGTCCGGACCGGTGGCGTGCCTGCGTCCGGAGGTCCAGCTCAATTTACAGATCAATTTGCGTATTTGGGTAGTTATCGGGGCCGTTGGCGGCCGCTTAACCAAACGTTAACCATAAATCGTAAGCAACGGTTAACCCACAGAAGTAAATGCTGTTTAAGAATTACTACCGATTTGTTAATTTAATTTGTGAGGAAATGCGGAGGGGCGGCTTCCGTGAAAATTTGGCGCGTCAGGCGGGCGTTCGACCTCGGTCGATGGGCATCCGCATCCTGTTGCCCGGCGCAAGGTATCGCGCGGTCAACCATCGTGAGTTGCGTTCGGCGCGCGGCGGCCTGCGTGCCGGGACTTGCATCGGTGTCCGGAGCGGTGACCCTCCTGGTTGTGGGCACCGGGCAGGCGCTTGCCATTCCGTCGCCTGAACTCGTCGTCGGCTCGTTCGTCAGCATCTCGCAGCTGTTCGCGCTGGCATCGGCCGTGCTCGGCGGCGGTGCCGCCTATGCGACGATCCGGGCAGGCCGGAACGGCAGCGCGGCGATGTCGCGCGGGCTGCTTTACACCTCGGCCGTCATGTTCGTGGTGCTGGTCGCCTCGGTCAGCGTCAACATCTACCAGTATGTGACCGAGTCCAACGCCAGGCAGGAGCGTCTCGAAGCGACGTTGAACCGGCCCGTGCAAAGGCCGGTGGGCCGGGCAACCGATCCGGCGTTCAAGGAAGTGTCCTACGGCGAGCAGCTTCGCCACCCGCGCGGCATCACCACCAGCAATCTCGAACGGCTGCTGGAGGCCAAGGCGCGCGGCGAGCGCCGGGAAACGTTCCTGCTGGACATCCGTGAGCAGGGCGAAACCGAGATGGGCGCGATGGCCGGTGCGCTCAAGGCGCGCTGGCCCGACATCAAGACGTCCGGCATCGCCTTGGCCAACAAGGTCGCGATCCTGATCGATGACGACGGCAACCGCAGCTATGAAGCTTGCACGGCGCTGGCCGAGCTCGGCGTCGACTGCCGCTTCCTCGTCGGCGGACTGGAAAAATGGCTGGTCGAGCGCCGCCCGCTTGCCGGGCTGAACGCGAGCACGCTGGCGGATCTGCGGGCGGTGCCGGCGCACCGCAATCAAGGTGTCTTGCTCGATACCCCGCAGGTTCGCGATCTCATCACGAAGGACGAAGCGATCCTGGTCGATCCGCGTCATCCGAGCGAGTTCGCAAGCGGCCATCTGCCGGGTGCGATCAACCTGCCGCTGCGAACGACGCCGACTGCAGAATTGAAAAAGCAACTGGCCGAGCTGCCGAAGCAGCCGGTCGTGGTGCCGTGCTACGATCGCAGGAGCTGCTTCTTCGGCGAGGTGCTCGGCCTCGAGCTGGTCCGGGCCGGCCACGATTTCCGCGGGCGATACACGCTGCCGTGGGAATACTATGCCGCAAGCGAGCCGCGGCCCTACATCCAGCAGTGGCTTGAAGAGGCCAACAAGGGCGCCTTCGACCGCTCGGCCGAGGCGCTGGCGTCGGGCCTGTCGTTGATCGCCAAGGTCATCGGCATGATCCTCACGATCATTCTGCTGGCCTGCGTGTCGCGGCTCCTGATCCTGCCGTTCGCGGTGAAGGCCGAGCGCGATCAGATCCGCGCGCGCGATGCATCGGCCGAGATGGACGACATCAACCGGCGACTGAAGCACGATCCGGTGGTCAAAGCGCGGGCGATCCGCGCGTTCTACAAGCGTCACGGGATGACGCCGGGCCGCAATCTCGTTGCGTTGCTGTTCCTGCCGATCATGGCCGTGGCGCTGATGGCGGTGCAGCACCTGGCGAGCCGCAGCACGGAGTCGTTCGGCTGGATTGCGAATGTCGGCGACCGCGATCCCTGGCTGATCCTGCCGCTCGTGTTCGGCGTGCTGATCACCGGCTATCTCGATCTGGCCTTTGCGACCTCCCGCAACCGGCGGATCGCGATCTGGGCCATTGCCCTGCCGGCCCTGACCGTAACCGGCGCGCTGCTCAGCGCTGCCGGCGACATCTACCTGATCACCAGCGCCGCGCTGCTGATCGTGCAGCGGCTGTGGGTCGTGGGATTCTTCGCGGCGATGCTGGAAAGATGGCGTCGCAGTCGCATTCCGGACGGCATCGTTGCATTGGCCGACGTCGCGCATCTGGAGGGCTGCGGCAACAAGGCCTACCGGCTCGCCCGCCTGCGCGCGGCCGGCCTGCCGGTGCCTGATGGGCTTGTCCTGAAGCCGGATTTCCTCGATCGGTTCGCGAGCGCGTCGCCAGCCGCGCGCCGTCGCGAGCTGGACTGGATCTGGAAGCGGCTCGGCGGTGTTGCGCTTGCGGTGCGCAGCTCCGGCGCCGGCGAAGATGGCGAAAATCACAGCTTTGCCGGCGTGTTCGAGTCGGTGACCCATGTCGGCCGCGATGGGCTCGAGGCCGCGGTCGTTCGGGTCCAGGAGTCGTTCGAGGCGGCGCGGGTTTCGAGCTACCGGCTCTCGGCCGGGGCCGGCAATATCCTGGTCCAGCGCATGGTCGATGCGGATTATTCGGGCGTGCTGTTCACGCGTGATCCGTCGGCCGGCGGGCTTGCCATGGTCGAGATGGTGAGCGGCACCGCGGAAAACCTGGTTTCCGGCAATGCGCGGCCGCAAAGCTTCCGCTTCGGTCGGGTGACCAAGGCACAGTTCGGCGATCGCGCCGCGCCGATCGACCTCAAGCCGCTGCTGGCACTGGGCGATCGGGCCGAGGCGCTGTTCGGCCGGCCGCAGGACATCGAATGGACCTGGCGCGGCGGCCAGTTCTATCTGGTCCAGAGCCGGGACATTACGCGCACGATATCGGGCGATGCCGACGCGGTTGCCCTGCAGAACGACCTCACCCGCGCGGTTGAGCGGGCGAAAGGCGCGCAGCCGGAGGAGATCGTCTTCGCCAAGAACGAGCTGTCGGAAATGCTGCCGCGCCCGACGCCGCTGTCGCTTTCGCTGATGGAGGCGCTCTGGGCGTCAGGCGGCAGCGTCGATCTCGCCGCGCGCCAGCTCGGCCTCGCCTATCGGGTCGAAGGCGGCTCGCAGTATCTGACGACCATTCTCGGCCGGCTCTATATCGACAAGCGCGAGGAGCGCGCCCGGGCGCTCGTCATCGGTTCGCTTGCCGCGCGGCGGCTCGTCCGCATGGCCGATCGCATCGAGCGCGATTTCCGCGATGTTTTCCTGCCGCAGTTCTTCGATGAAAGCCGGATCACCACCGTGGCCGACTTCGAGCCGCTGACGACGCCGGAGCTGATTGCGGAGATCAGGCGGCTGCACGACCGTTTCGTCTACGACACCCATGTCGCGGTCGACGTCGTCAACATCGCGGCGGGCTTCTATCTCGACCGCGCCCGCAGGGCGCTTTCGGCCGACGCGGTCGA
>JAIESI010000026.1 GCA_019746135.1 Xanthobacteraceae bacterium | reverse complement strand
CTGCGAGACGGGCGCGGACGGCTGCGCCGCGGCGCCCTGCATCGTCTGCGCGCCGCCCGGCGTGCCGCCCATGGCGCGGATCTGCGATTCGAGCTGCTGGTTGCGGAACTGGAGCTGCTCGATCTGGCCGGTTGCCTGCCGAAGCAGGTTTTCCAGCCGCTCGATCCGCACCACCTGATCGGGCGACGGCTCCTGCCCGGTGGTCTGCGGTTGCGCCGGGGCCTGCTGCCGATTGCCGCCGAACATGCGATCCAGCACGGACAGCGGCGAACCGCCGCCGTCCTGCGCGTAAGCGGCGGTCGAAAGGCAGAGGGCGGCGGCGAGCGCCGCTGCGGAGAGGCCGCGAGTCATCACGATGGTCATGGCTTTCGTTGTTTGCCCGGCAAGGCTTTACCATAACGGCTGGATCGGGACCAAAGTGTGACTGGCGCCTTTTTCCAGACCCATCTCCAAAGCAAACCGGCGCCCTTTTCGGGGCGCCGGCACGCTATCCGTGAGCGTCACTGCGCCGTCAGGACGTGGCGCCCAGCACGGTGACCGAGCGGCGGTTCTGCGACCAGCACGAGATGTCGTTGCAGACCGCGACCGGGCGCTCCTTGCCGTAGGACACCGTCCGCATGCGACTTGGCTGGATGCCCCGCGACGCAAGATAGTCCCGCACCGCCTGGGCGCGTCGAGCGCCGAGCGCGATGTTGTATTCGCGGGTGCCGCGCTCGTCGGCATGGCCTTCGACGGTGAACGTGTAGTTGGCGTACTGCTGCAACCACTGCGCCTGCTTGTCGAGCGTGGCGCGCGACTGCATCGTCAGCTCCGACGAGTCGGATTCAAAGAACACGCGGTCACCCACATTGACCACGAAGTCCTGCTGGCTGCCGGGCGCTGCGACGCCGGCGGATGCCAGCGAATCGGCGGCCTTGTTGGCACAAGCCGAAAGCGCCAGACCCGCGAACAACGCGGCAATGATCCCCGCACTGCGGACGATACGCGACATAGAATTCATCCCGGTGCCTCCGTTTTCGAGTCTTCGCCGGACCAGCCCCCATCTAACCGGAGGTTCGTTAAACGAACGTTCCGTCAACCTTGATGAGCCGTTGTCAAACCCGCGAAAAAAGCGCTTAACGCGGAAACCCACTCTCATGGTTAATGAGGCGTGAACGTGTCCCTGGTGTGGCCTGGCCGGGTTCCATGTTCAGCCCGGCCCCCTATGACAGCAATGGCGACCACGCCGGGTCCGAGGCGAAGCCCGGGGTCGGGACCTTCTGCTCGTTCCGGCCGCTGATATCGACGGTGTAGAGCGCGGGCCCGGCGCTGCCGCCCGGGTCGCGGAAGAACATGATGACCCGGCCGTTCGGCGCAAACGTCGGCCCCTCGTTGTGAAAGCCCTCGGTGAGGATGCGCTCGCCCGAGCCGTCCGGCTTGATGATGCCGATGCCAAAGCTGCCGCCGCTTTGCTTGGTGAAGGCGATGTAGTCGCCGCGCGGCGACCAGACCGGCGTCGAGTAGCGGCCTTCGCCGAAGCTGATGCGCTGCGCCTGACCGCCGGTCGCGGGCATGACGTAAATCTGCTGCGTGCCGCCGCGGTCGCTCTCGAAGCAGATGCGGGCCGAGTCGGGCGAATAGGACGGCGCGGTGTCGATCGCCGGCGTCTCGGTGAGCCGCGTCATCGCCTTCGAGCGCAGGTCGAGCACATAGAGGTTCGAGTTCGAGCCCTGCTGCAGGCTCATGATCACGCGCTGGCCGTCCGGCGAGAAGCGCGGCGAGAAGCTCATGTTCGGGAAGTTGCCGACCACCTCGCGCTGCAGGGTCTCGATGTTGAGCAGGAACACCCGCGGCTCGCGGCCGCCATAGGACATGTAGGTGATTTCCTGCGTCGTCGGCGAGAAACGCGGCGTGACCACGAGATCGTCGCCGCGGGTCAGATAGCGGACGTTGGCGCCGTCCTGATCCATGATCGCGAGCCGCTTGACCCGCTGGTTCTTCGGGCCGGACTCGTCGACGAACACCACGCGGCTGTCGAAGTAGCCCATCTCGCCGGTGAGGCGCTGATAGACCGCGTCGGAGATGATGTGGGCGATCCGGCGCCAGTTGTCGGCGACGGTGAAATACTGCTGGCCGATGAGCTGCTCGGAGGAGGCGACGTCCCACAGCCGGAATTCGGTCTTGAGGCGGCCGTCGCTCTGCCGCGTGATGCGGCCGGTCACCAGAGCCTGGGCGGCGATGGTGCGCCACTCGGGGAAGCGCGGCATCGTCTCGAAGTTGACCTTGTCGATGTAGGCGGCCTGATCGATCGGCGCGAACAGCCCCGAGCGCTTGAGGTTCGCGGTGATCACCTGCGTCACGTTGCGGCCGACCTCGCCGTCGTTCGGCGTGCCGCCGAGAAAATCGGGCAGCGCGATCGGCATGGGCTTGATGGTGCCCTGCGTCACGTCGATGCGGGTCTGCGCGCGCATGTCGCGCGGAATCCAGAGCGAAGCGGCGCCTGCGGCCGCGCCTGCGAGCAGCAGGCGGCGCGTCATCGGCAGCGGCCGGCAGATGACCGGCAGCCGTGCATACGAATTGTCGAACGTCATGAATTCAGCTTCCCGACCAATCTCGTCAGCCCCCGAACATATCCTTCGGGTCGAAGGTGATCTCGATGTCTTTCCAGAGCTCGTAGTTTTCCGGCCGCAGCATCTTGAACGGCTGGCAGCCCAGGATCGCGCGCTTGGCGCTTTCCGCCATCGCCGGGCCGAACGGCGAGGCGGTGCCCGCCACCAGCACCGGCTGGTTTGCGACCGAGCCGTCCTGCTTGAACAGCACCCGCATCACGACCTTGAGATTGGGCGCGTTGGACGCGCCGACCGGAGGATTCCAGCATTCGGCAAGCCGCCGCCGCAGCGCGTCGATCTCGCTCTGCGACAGCACGGCGGCGTTGCCCTGCGACTTGCCGAGCCCCGGGTTCGTGCTGAGGTGATCGCCGGCGGCGGCTTCCCGCCGCGCCTCGCGCTTGTCGAGCAGCGCCGCGATCTTGGTCGGGTCGTAGGCCTGCGCCTGCTTCTTTTCCCGCTCGAGCTTCTCCGCCTTGGCCTTGGCGGCGCGCTCCTCGGCCTTCTTCTTCGCCTCTTCCTTCTTCAGCGTCTCGGCGATCGGATCGACCTTGGGCTCCGGCTTCTTCTCGGGCTTGTTCTCAGCCTTGGCCTCGACGGGCTTCGGCTTGGGCTCGGGCGTCGGCGGAGGCGGCTGGACCTCGGCCTTGGTCGCGTCGAGCTCCTTCTTCGGCGTGATCTTCGCGGTCGAATCGTCGACCGGCTTCGGCGTATCGACCTTCTCGACCAGCGGCGCGGGCTTGGCGTCCTTCGGCGCGTTCTTCACGCCCTTGGTCATCTCGGAGAACTGCTTGTCGGAGATGATGTCGACCGGCAACGCGTCGTTGGGCTTGGCTTCGAGCGGCTTTGCGGCAAAAGAAATCAGCCCCCACAACAGCAGGGCCGTATGCACCAGCGCGGAGATCGCCAGACCGGTCTTCATCTCGGGCAGCTTCATCGTCACGAGCCCTGCTCCACCTCCGTGACCAGCGCGACCTTGCGGAAGCCCGCGGCGTTGAGCCGTCCCATGACCTTCATCACCGTACCATAATCCACGGTCTTATCGCCGCGAACATAGATCCGCTCGTCGTTTCCGCCCCGCGCGTCGGCGATGGCCCTAAGCTTCGGAACGAGCTCGTCGAGCTTGACCTCGGTGTTCTGCAGGAAGACCTGCCCCTTGGTGTTGACCGAGATGGCAAGCGGCTCCTTGTCGGCCTGGTCGAGGCTCGCCGCCTGGGTCTGCGGCAGGTCGATCGGCACGCCGACGGTGAGCAGCGGCGCCGACACCATGAAGATGATCAGCAACACCAGCATGACGTCGACCATGGGGGTGACGTTGATCTCGGCCATGACCGGCTGGCGGCGGTGCCGCCGCTTGCCGAACGCCCCCGAATGCGCGCCGCCGCTCATCCCCATTTCGGCGGTCCCCCTCTCGCTACCCCTAGTGCCCGCCCCGCTCGTCGATCTGCCGCGACAGGATCGCGGAGAACTCGTCGGCGAAGCCCTCCAGGCGCTGCGCCTGGCGGTTCACCTCGGTGATGAACTTGTTATAGAAAATCGTCGCCGGGATGGCGGCGATGAGGCCGATTGCGGTCGCAAACAGCGCTTCGGCGATGCCCGGCGCCACAACCGCCAACGAAGTGTTCTTCGAGGCGGCGATCGACTGGAAGCTCGTCATGATGCCCCAGACCGTGCCGAACAGGCCGATGAAGGGGCCGGCGGAGCCGACGGTCGCCAGCACCAGAAGCCTGCGCTCCAGCCGCTCGATCTCGCGGGCGATGGTGACGTCCATCACCTTCTCGATCCGCGTCTGCAGGCCCGCGAACGAGCGCGACTGGCCCTCGAAGCTGCGCTTCCATTCGCGCATGGCGGCGACGAACAGCGCCGACATCGAATGGACCGGGCGCGCGGACAGCGTCTTGTAGAGGTCCTCCAGCGACTGGCCCGACCAGAACGCCTCCTCGAAGCGGTCCATCGATTTCTTGGTGCGCGTGTAGAGCAGGAACTTGTCGATGACGATCGCCCAGACCCAGACCGAAGAGATCAGCAGGCCGAGCATGACGCACTTCACCAGCCAGTGCGCCTGCCAGAACAGAGCGAACAGCGACAGGTCGGAGGAGGTCAGCGGCAGCGCCGCTTGCGCCACGTCCGCAGGATTCATCGCTTCAAGTCCCTTCCGAGTCCCCTTGCGGCGGTGACCGGACCGCAAAGGCCGGCCGCACTTCGATACAAGAACCGGTACGGTGCTCCGCAGACCCCAAAGGCCTTCAGCGCGACATCGCAACGCGACCCGCAGGCGAGGCCAAATTTCGCGAGAGCTTCAAGCCGTCCCACCACCGTCGAAGGCCAGAAAGTCCCGCAACTTGACCAAACTAGGGCACCGAACCGATCAGTCCGGGGACTAGGCAGCGTTATTTGGGTTAATGCCGGGTTACCGAACTCGCGAAATGGCGGCTTGGCTGGGAACGCGCGCCCCGGCGGGCTGCGGGAAATGGTCGCGGCAGGCAGCTCAAGAGGCGCAGACAGAAGCGCCCGCCGTGTCGGGGAACACGGCGGGCGGGTTGTCGCAGGATACGCGCACTCAGTTCTGCGGCGGAGACGGCTCCGGATTCGGATTGGGGCTCGGGCGGTTGCGCCGCTCGGCCATGAACTGGTCGAACTCCGCCTTGTCCTTGGCCATGCGCAGCCGGCCGAGGAACTCGTGGAACTCGCGCTGCTCCTCTTCGAGCCGGCGCAGCGTGTCGGTGCGATACTCGTCGAAGGCGCGGTTTCCGCTCGACCGCTGCGGCGGCTGCCACCAGGTGCCCGCATCGCGCATCTCGCCACCGCGGTTCCAGCGACTCATTTCATGACCTTTCCAACAGCCCATGCGTCCACTCCAGAATGTGAAGGCGAGGATCGCGAGGCCCAGCGGCCAGAACACGTAAAAGCCCAGGACCATCAGCGCGATCCAGGCTCCCTTTCCCAGTTCATCGAGCTTGGCAACGATCGGCATCGCACACCTCACGCGTGAATGTTAATAACATTTACATACCTAGAGCGGGGCAGACCGGCTGTCAAGGGACGCCCGGAAATTCAGATACGACGTGCGGTTTCGGGGCGTCCCCTGCGTCAAGCCTCGGGAAGCCCGAGGCCTCGCAGATATAGGAGCACGCCCGCTTCCAGCAATTCCTCGGGCTGCATCGGCAGCTTGCGGCTTGCCGCATCGCCCCGACCGAACAGCGAGGCGATGCCGTGCGACAGCGCCCAGATGTGCAGCGCCATCATCATCGCCGGCGGGCGATTCTTGGCGGGCATTGTTGCGATCATGACTTCCGTGGCCCGGCGCAGCACGTCGAACGCACGGTCCCCGGCTTCGCGCAGTTCGGGATTGGCGTCGAGCGGAATGCCGGCCTCGAACATCGCCGAGTAGTAGGCGGGCTCGGTGCGCGCGAAATGCAGATAGGCCTTGCCGAGCCGGTCGAACGCCTCGGACGGCTTGGGCTTGCCGTCGTCCCAGGCACGCGTCAGCGCCGCCTCGAACTGATCGAAGCCGCGCCTGGCGACATCGGACAAAAGCTCGTCGCGGTCGCGATAGTGACGGTAAGGCGCCGCGGGACTGACCCCGGCCCAGCGCGCGGCTTCGGCGAAGGTGAAGCCCGCGGGGCCCTTCTGCGCGATCAGTTCGAGCGCCGCGCGGATCAAGGCTTCCTTGAGATTGCCGTGGTGATAGCCGCGCGACTGCTCGCCGCGCGATTTGCCGCCACCGTGCTTCGACCAGCTCATGTGAAGAGCATTTACATCACGGCGTGCGCCGCGTCGACAGCGTTACGGCGCCGTCCCGGCCGCCGCCGCGTCCTGATCGGCCTGCATGGCGATGCGCAAGGGTTTGGGGATCGGACGCGCCCGTCCCCCGGAGACGAAGGCAACCTGCACCTTCGCCTCGACCAGCAGCTCGTCGCCGCGCACGACCTGCTGATGCAGCACGACCGACGCGCCTTTCAGCTCGGCTGTGGTGGAGACGATCTCGAGAACGTCGTCCATCCGCGCGGGCTTGCGGAAATCGATCTGCATCGAGCGGACAACGAAGGCAAAGCCCGGCGCCTCCTTCGCCACCTCCTCGAACAACGCGCGCTGATCGGCGCCAAGCAGACGCAGATAGTTGCTGCGGCCGCGCTCCATGAAGCGCAGATAGCTCGCGTGATAGACGACGCCGGAAAAGTCAGTGTCCTCGTAGTAGACCCGCACCGGCTGGTGGTGCCGGCCGCCGCGGATTTCGCCGTCGAGCGCAGACGTCATCGCCACGATGGATTGTCCTCGATGGCGGCTTCCCAGTTCCGGCCGTCGAACGGCTTGGGCGACAGCGCCGCGAGATCGATGCCATCGATGCAACGGACATTGACGTCGATCTTGTCCGGGTCCGAGCGCGGAACATAGAACGGATGCACGCCGCAGGTCTTGCAGAACGTGTGCTTCGCGGTCTTCGAACCGAACTGGTAGGTGGAGAGCTCGCTTTCGCCGCCGGTGCACTGGAATTGCTGCGGCGGCACGATCAGATGCAGAAATCCCTTCATGCCGCAGAGCGAGCAGTTGCAGTAAACGGTCTGACCGAGATCGCCGCTGACGCGGAAGCGGACGCGACCGCAGTGACACCCGCCCTCGTAGGTCTGCAACATCCGAAGCCTCGCTCCTGTCTGCGCGTTTAAGCAAAGCCGGCCATTGACTCAAGCGCGAAATCTATCGCTGGAGCCGTTCCCGATCCTACGGAATCGGGAACGGCTCCAGCCTCTTTGTTTGGTCGCATTTTCTACGGCGAACCGCTGCACACTTCGCCGGAAAATGCTCTAACAGGTCGCGAAGGATCGTATCGCAGTGCCGTACACTTTAGACCTGTTCTGGACTTGCCCCTGCTGCGGCAAGCAATACGACAAGCTGTCGTTGGCCTATGCGCTCGACGCGCCCGATGCGTGGCTTGCCGTGCCCGAGGACGAGCGCTGTGATCGCGGCATCCTCTGGACCGACTCCTGCGTGATCGACCAGCAGCAGTATTTCATCCGCGGCCGGATCGTCATTCCGATCGTCGGCCACACCGATCCGTTCATCTGGGGCTGCTGGGCCGCGGTGTCGCGGGAAAGCTTCGAGCGGTTCGGCAAGCTCTGGGATGCGCCGGTCCGCGAGCACGAGCCGCCGCTGCAGGCTGAGCTCGCCAACGACAATCCCATTTATCCGGCAACGCTCGGGCTTCCCTGCAACGCGGTGATGAAAAACGCGCGGCGGCGGCCGTCGTTCGAGATCCAGCCGGCAGGTCATCCGCTCGCGATCGAGCAGCGCAACGGCATCACGCTCGACCGCGTGAAAGAGATCGTGTCGGTTGTGGAGCAGCATCGACGATAAAACCGCCCGGTCTTCAGACGTTTCCGCCGCCCAAATTCACCAGCACGATTTCCGGCGGCACGCCGAACCGGACCGGCGCAATCGAGCAGCCAAGCCCGCCCGAGACAATCACGTCGCAGGCTTCGTGCCGGTGACCATAGGCGAAGCGATTGCCGTAGCGCGACGGCACCACCGGCGACCAGCCAAACAGCCGCACCTGCCCGCCGTGCGTATGGCCGCTGAGCATCAGCGATACCCGGTCCGGCACCCGCACCGCGATGTCGGGCTCGTGCGCGAGCAGGATCACCGGGCTGTTGTCGGTGACCTTCGCCAGCGATCCGGCGAGATCGTCGACGCCGATGCGGCGGCCCGGATTGGCGCGCCGCGACGGCAGGAACGCGAGCTGATCGCCGAGACCGACCAGCCAGAACGGCGCGCCGTCCTTGACGAGCCGCACCGCGTCGTTCTGCAGCACCGGAATGCCGACCGCCTCAAGCGCCTTGTGGCCGATCGTCGGCCCAGCGCCGGCCCGCTGCGCCGAGCGGTCCTCCCACCACTCGTGATTGCCGAGGATCGCGTGCACGCCGAGCGGTGCGCGCAATGCGGCAAGCTCCTTCGCCCATTCGGTGGAAGGGACGTATTCGGTCACGTAGCGGTGGCCAGCGACGTAGTCGCCGAGCAGCACGATCATGTCGGCGCCCAGCGAATTGGTGGTCTCGACAATCGAGCGGATGCGCTCGGGCGACATCCAGGGGTGGCAGGCGTGAAAGTCGGCGAGCGCGGCGACCTTCAGATTGAGACCGGAAGGCCAGCGCCGCGGTGTCAGATCGTAGCGGGTGATCCGCGCCCGCCACATCGGCTCGACGATGAACGCATAGGCGGCGGTGGCCGCGCCCACGACGCCGAGCGACGCGATCCATCGCAGCAATTGCCGGCGTGTGATCATGCGGTGGGTCTTACGAGGGAATTCTGCAGTGAAATTGAATCAACAAAGCGAAAGCGCGCTAAGCGCCGTCATCATCCTGGGCAAACAGGCCGAACTGTGACGGATCGCGGGCAGGCTCGGCCAGGCCGAGGTGCTTGAACGCGTGTCCCGTGATGAGACGCCCGCGCGGCGTGCGCTGGAGAAAGCCCTTCTGGATCAGATACGGCTCGATGATCTCCTCGATGGCGTCGCGCGGCTCCGACAGTGCCGCAGCGAGCGTCTCGACGCCGACCGGCCCGCCGCCGTAGTGCTCGGCGATGGTGGTGAGATAGCGGCGGTCCATCGAGTCGAGGCCGGCGGCATCGACCTCGAGCTCCAGCAGCGCCTTGTTGGCGAGCTTCCGATCCACCTTGTCGGCCTTGCCGACATGGGCGAAGTCGCGCACCCGGCGCAAGAGCCTGCCGGCGATGCGCGGGGTGCCGCGCGAGCGCCGGGCGATCTCGTTGGCGCCGTCCTCGGTCATGCCGAGGCCGAGCACGCGCGCGCCGCGGTTGACGATCAGCTCGAGCTCCTGCTCGGTGTAGAAGTTGAGCCGCACCGGGATGCCGAAGCGGTCGCGCAGCGGATTGGTGAGCAGGCCTGCGCGCGTGGTCGCGCCGACCAGCGTGAACTTCGCGAGATCGATCTTCACCGAGCGCGCCGCCGGGCCCTCGCCGATGATGAGGTCGAGCTGGAAATCCTCCATCGCCGGATAAAGCACCTCCTCGACCGCCGGATTGAGGCGGTGGATCTCGTCGATGAACAGCACATCGCGCTCTTCGAGATTGGTGAGCAGCGCCGCGAGATCGCCGGCCTTGGCGATGACCGGCCCGGAGGTGGCGCGGAAATTGACGCCGAGCTCGCGCGAGACGATCTGCGCCAGCGTGGTCTTGCCGAGGCCCGGCGGGCCGACCAGCAGCACGTGATCGAGCGCCTCGTTGCGCGCGCGTGCGGCTTCGATGAACACCGAGAGATTGGCGCGCGCCTGCTGCTGGCCGATGAACTCGGACAGCCGCTGCGGCCGCAGCTTCAGCTCGGCTGCGTCCTCCTCGCGGCGCTCGGCGGTAACCAGGCGTTTCGCAGTATTTTGGGGCGTGGTGGCCATTCAGTCGAAATTCCAGCCGTGCTGTTTCACTCCGACCGGACGACAGCATCGCTGCATGCGCGATCAGGCCGACTTCTTGACCACACGAACGTCGAAACCGGGCGGCACCCGGACCCAGGTCCCAACCGGCGCGCCAGCCTCGCTATCCGGGTCCGAGGCAATATCTGATTCCAGCTCCGCCTGCGTCTTCCGATCAACCGCGGCCCAGTCGGTTTGGTCCTCACCGCGGGCCACCCGATCGCGAATCTGATCAAGCGTAAGTCTGACGATAGACTCTTTCTTCGCCATCACGTGCCCTTCTCGCCGAAATAATCCGGCACCGTTCACCGCGCCAAGTCCAGATCACCGTTATCAATCGTCCTTCGACGGCGGCGATGGTCTGCCAGCGATCCTCGCCGGCTCGCGGCGAATATAGCATGACCGCCGGCCGACCGTCGAACACCAGTGCAGCACGCAAGAAATCGACGCCGTGCTTCGCCAGATCTTGCCGGCGCTTGTTCTCGTCCCACTCGAATTGAGTGATCTCGCCCGGCATTCACACCGCGCCGCCCAAGCTCAGTTCCCCCGCTCGCGGCTGTACTTGTTCGGCAGCAGTTCGCCGATGCCGACGGTGACCGGGCCGTCCGGTCCCGGCACGATGACCCGCGCGTTGCGATCATAGTCCCAGATCAACTCGCGGCAGGCACCGCAGGGCGAGACGACCTCGACCGGACGGTCCTTCTCCTCGGGCGGCGGATGGCGGACCGCGACGATGCTGTCGATGCCCAACTCGCCAGCGACCGTGATGGCCTGCCCGAGCGCGACCGCCTCGGCGCAGATCGCCATGCGGCCGAGATAGGCGTCGAGGCTGACCCCGGTGAAGATTTTTCCCGAGCGCAGCCGGATCGCAGCTCCAACCTCCTGCCAGTCGAAGCGGTAGCGCTGGCGGATCGCCTCGGTCGCGGCCTCGATCAACTCGCTGTCGGCCTTGCTCAGCGCCGTCACTTCGAAAGCTCCTTCAAGCCGAGCCGGATCAACTGCGCCGTCTCCGCGCCCTCGCCGGCGCTGCGGCTTGCCGCCGCAATCGCCGCCGCCGCCTGCGGCTGACCATAGCCGAGATTGACCAGCGCCGAGACCGCGTCGAGCACCGGCTGCGGCGCGCGCTTCTCGGCGACCGAACCGGACAGCTTGATCACGGCGGGATCAAGGTCGGAATAGGCAGGCGCCTTGTCCTTGAGCTCGATGACCAGCCGCTCGGCGACCTTGGGGCCGACGCCCGGCGCGCGCTTGATCGCGGCCTTGTCGCCGATGGCGATGGCGGATGCGAGATCGCCGGGCCTGAACGTGCTCAGGACCGAGAGCGCGACCTTGGCGCCGACGCCCTGCACGGTCTGCAGCAGGCGGAACCATTCGCGCTCGGCGTCGCTGAGAAAGCCG
This sequence comes from Xanthobacteraceae bacterium, assembly GCA_019746135.1. Lineage (GTDB taxonomy): Bacteria > Pseudomonadota > Alphaproteobacteria > Rhizobiales > Xanthobacteraceae > Z2-YC6860. Next base: position 30,334 of record JAIESI010000026.1, on the reverse strand, counting down.
AACAGCCGGATCTGGTCCTCGCGCACATGGGTCTCGATCGCGAGCGTCACCGCCTCGCCGGGCGCCGGCAGCGCCTGCAGCGTGCGCGCGGAGCAATGCACCAGATAGCCGACGCCGTGCACGTCGAGAACGATGAAATCCTCGCCGTAGCTGTCGATGACGCCCTTCAGCTTGCCGATCATCGCACAATCTTTCGGCTGTCATTCCGGGGCGCCGCCATAGCGCGTCGAAGACGCGCGTAAACGCGCTTATGGCGGCGCCCCGGAATGACAAGTGGAGGGAGCTTGCCGATCATCGCGCCGCGACCTTGAGCTTCAGCGCCACGCTCTGCCGGTGGTGCGCGTGGCACACGGCGATGGCGAGCGCGTCGGCCGCGTCATGGCTCGGCGGATCGGCCTTGGGCAGCAGCACGCGCAGCATCAGCCTGATCTGCTCCTTCTCGCAGTGGCCCGCGCCGACGATGGTCTTCTTCACCAGGTTCGGTGCGTATTCGGCGACCGAAATGCCCGAGCGCGCGGGGATCAAGAGTGCGACGCCACGCGCTTGCCCGAGCTTGAGCGTGGCGTTGGCATCCTTGTTGACGAAGGTGGCCTCCACCGCGGCCTCGTCCGGCGCGAAATCCTCGACCACCCGGGAAAGCCCGTCGTGGATCGTCACCAGCCGATCGGCGAGGCTCGCTTTGTCGCTGGTCGCGACCGAGCCGCAGGCCGAATAGATCAGGCGGTTGCCGTCGACCTCGATCACACCCCAGCCGGTGCGGCGGAGACCGGGATCGATGCCGAGAATGCGAATCGGGCGGTTCATGCTTCTGTTGATAACCCCGCGGGATGGCAGCAGCAAAGCATCCGCATGGCGGCTCCCCGCTCTCCCCAATCGCCATGCCTGCAAGCGGCTGTTAGAGAGGAGCCCCGGAACGTCAATGTGATCGATCTTCCCACCAGTGAAACCTTCGCGGCCGCGCTCGCCGAGCCGCGCATCTATGCGGCGATGGCGGTCGCCGCGCTCGCCGGCGTCACGCGCGGCTTCTCCGGCTTCGGCGGCGCGATGGTCTACATGCCGCTGGTTTCGGCGATCTACGATCCGCGCATCGCCGCCGTCACCGTCCTGCTGGTGGACCTGGTGGCGGCGACGCCGTTTGCCATCCCGGAGCTGCGCCGCTGCACCTGGCGCGAGGTGGGGCCGCTGTCGATCGCGATGGCGGCAGGGCTGCCGCTCGGCGTCTGGCTGCTCGTCGTGCTCGATCCGATCGTGCTGCGCTGGTGCATCGCCATCGTGGTGCTGAGCCTTGTGCCGATGCTGGCCTCGGGCTGGCGCTATCACGGCCCGCCGCGTCTGCCGCTGACCCTCGGCGTCGGTCTGTTCTCCGGCGTCTCCGGGGGCGCGGTGCTGATCGCAGGCCCTCCGGTCATTCTTTACTGGCTCGGCGGCGGCAACAGCCCGAAGGTCCTGCGCGCGAACCTGATGGTCCTGTTCATGATCTGCGACGTGCTGCTGGTCGCGATCTTCGGGCATCAGGGCATGTTCGAGCCGCGCCCGCTGGCGCTGTCGCTGCTGCTCGGCGTTCCCTATCTCGTCGGCATGGGGATCGGCGCGTATTTCTTCCAGGGCGCGTCGGACAAGCTCTATCGGACCATCGCCTATGCGATCATCACGCTTGCGGCCATCGTCAGCCTGCCGGTGCTCGACTCGATCCTGCGCTGAAGGTTAGCATTCGCGCCGCCATGCCGGGACAAAACTCGTCGCCGGCGCGCAAGCGCCGGGCCATCATCGTTGGCGGCTCGATGTCGGGCCTGTTCACCGCAGCCTTCCTGCGCCAGATCGGCTGGGAGTGCGACGTCTACGAGCGCTCCGGCGTCGAGCTGGTCGGCCGCGGCGCGGGCATCACCACCCATCCGGAGCTGCTCGCGGCGCTCGAAGCAAGCGGCGCCGGCACCCGCGATCTCGGCGTCGAGGTTCCCAAGCGCATCGCGCTCGACCGGAACGGCCGCATCACCGGCGAACGGCCGCTGCGGCAGATCCTCACATCGTGGGACCGGCTGCAGCGGCTGCTGCGCGAGACCATCGATCCGGCGCGCTACCATCTCGGCTGGGCGTTCGAGCGCGTCGAGCAGGACGGCCGCGGCGTGCGGGTGCATTTCAACGGCGGCCGGATCGAGCACGCCGACATTCTGGTCGGCGGCGACGGCATCCGCTCCACGGTGCGCGGCGAGGTCGCGCCGGAGCTGCAGCCTCACTATGCCGGCTACTACATCTGGCGCGGCGCGCCGAACGAGGCCGATCTGTCGCCGAAGACGCTGAAGGAGATCTTTCCGTATTTCTGCTTCTACCTGCCGCCGCGGCAGGAGGTCATCACCTATCCGATCTCGGGCTTCAACAACGACCTGCGTCCCGGCCACCGGCGCTACAATTTCATCTGGTACCGCGTGGCGGACGCAGCCAGGCTCCGCGAGATGAACGTCGACGAGAACGGCCATCAGCACGAGTTCTCGGTGCCGCCGCCGCTCATTCGCAAGGACCTGGTCGAAGAGATGTACGCCGACGCGCGCGAGATCATGCCGGAGGTGATGCTCGACTGCGTGATGACGATGAAGCAGCCGTTCATCACGCCGATCTACGATTTTACCGCGCCGCGCATCGTGTTCGGCCGCGTCGCCATGGTCGGCGACGCCGCGGCGAACGCGCGTCCGCACATGGGCTTCGGCGTCGCCAAGGCGGGCGGCGACGCACAGGCGCTGGCCAACGCGCTGCGCGACCACGACGACATCGACACCGCGCTCGAGGCCTACAACGCCCTGCGCCAGCCGATCGGCAACACCATCGTCAAGCACAGCCGCAGGCTCGGCACGCACATGGGCGTGAACCTCAAGACCGAGGACGACCGCCGCATGCACGCGCTGTTGCAGGACGACGGCGCGATGATGGACTGGATCGCGGTGCCGAACTTCCTCGACGCTTATAAGTGAGCTTTGCAAGTGAGCGTTTGACGATGAGCGAGCTTCCGAAACCCGATTTCGCGCGCAACATGCGGATCGTCGGCCATTCCGACCAGGGCGGACGGCCCGACGGCGTGCAGGTGATGGTGCATCGCGGCCACGCCTTTATCGGCCACATGTTCTCGAAGGGATTTTCCGTCGTCGACGTGCGCGATCCGACGAAGCCTAAGCCCGCGAACCACCTCGCAGCCCCGCCCGGCACCTGGAACATCCATCTGCAGACCCATGACGACCTGCTGCTGGTGATCCATGCCAAGGACATGTTTGCCGCTGCCGAATTCGCCGACGAGAAGGCCTACTACAAGGGCCAGCTCGGCAAGGTGGTCGGCACGGCCGAAGCCAGGCCGAAAGCCGAGCGGGACTGGTCGGCAGGCCTTGCGGTCTACGACATCGCGAAACCCGCCGAGCCGCGCCGGATCGGCTTCATGCCGGTGCAAGGCGGCGGCATCCACCGCGTCTGGTACACCGGCGGCCGCTGGGCCTATGCATCGGCGCTGATCGACGGGTTCACCGACTACATCTTCATCACCATCGACATGAGCGATCCGCAACATCCGCGCGAAGCCGGCCGCTGGTGGATTCCCGGCATGAACCAGGCAGCGGGCGAGACACCCTCGTGGCCGGGCACGAGCCGCTTCGGGCTGCATCACGCCATCGTCCATGGCGACACCGCCTATGCGGCCTGGCGCGACGCCGGGATGGTGGTGATCGACGTCGCCGACCGCGCCAAGCCGAAGCTGATCGCGCACCGCGACGGCGCGCCGCCGTTCGGCGGCGGCACGCACAACTGCCTGCCGCTCCCCGACCGCGACCTGCTGATCGTGCTGGACGAGGCCGTGCTCGACCATCAGGAGGACGGCGTCAAACACATCTGGGTGTTCGACAACAAGGTGAAATCCAACCCGGGCCTGATCGCGACCTTTCCGCAGCCCGGCGAAGCCGACTACCGCGGCAAGGGCGGGCATTTCGGGCCGCACAACATCCATGAGAACCGGCCGGGCAGCTTCGTCAGCTCCGAGCTGATCTTCGCGACCTACCAGAACGCCGGCGTGCGGGTGTTCGACATCCGCAACGAGCGGATGCCGGTGGAAGCCGGCGCCTGGGTGCCGCCTCAGCCGGCGCGGATGATGGATCACCGCCCGAGCCGGGCGCGGGTCATCCAGTCGGCCGACGTGTTCGTCGATGCGGCCGGGCTGATCTATTCGACCGACTACAACGCCGGGCTGTTCATCCTGGAATTCGCCGGCCGATGACCCCCGGCATCGGGCTTGCGCTGCTGGCCATGGTCTGCTTCGGCGCCGGCGACCTGATCTACAAGCGCGCGGCGGCCGCAGGCATCGAAGCGCGCCACTTCATCATGCTGCAGGCGTGGTTCTTCTGCCCGCTGGTGACGGTCTACGCGCTCGCGCGGCAACAGCTCGTGCTGGAGCCTGCGGCGCTGTGGGGCTCGGTTGCCGGCCTCGTGATGTTCTTCGCCTTCTACAATTTCTCGCGCAGCCTGCGCAGTGGCTCGATCAGCACCAACGCGCCGATCTTCCGGCTGAGCTTCACGCTGACGGCGGCGCTCGCGATTGGTTTTCTGCATGAACCGTTGACGCTGACGAAGCTCGCGGGGCTCGCGCTCGCGCTGATCGCGGTGCTGGTGCTCGCCGGCGAGCCTCAAGGAGAGCCGCGCACGGCCACGAGCGTCGGGTCGCTGACCCGCGTGCTGCTTGCGACCGGCGCGGCCGGCATCGGCAACCTGCTCTACAAGATCGGGCTTCTGGCCGGCTCGCCGCCGGAGACGCTGCTCGCGACCCAGGCCTGGGTGTTCTGCTCGCTCGCCACCCTGTTCGTGTGGTTTTACGACGGCCGCATCAAGCTGCCGCGCGCGGGCTTTCGCTACGGGGCGCTGGCCGGCGTGACGCTGCTCGCAGGCTTCATGGTGCTGCTCAACGGCCTCGCGGTCGGCCCGGCGAGCGTGCTCATCCCGGTCGCGCAATTGGGCTTCGTGTTCACCGCGGTGCTCGGCCGCCTGCTGTTTGCCGAGGCGCTGTCATGGCGCAAGCGCTGTGGGCTCGTCGTCGCCGCCGCGGCGATGGTGACGCTGACGTTCAGCTAGGCGCTCGCCAATCCGTAGGGTGGGTTAGGCGCGCAGCGCCGTAACCCACCATTCGGACTCGCGGCATGGCCAGCAGGTGGGTTACGCGCCTTCGGCGCTAACCCACCCTACGCGAGTTGTGCTTGCGAACCAGGTCTGGGTATTCTGCTCGCTCGCGACCCTGTGTGGCTTCCGACAGGCGCATCAAGCCGCCGCGCGCCGCCGCAGCCATGGTGACGCTGGCGTTCAGCTAGGCGCTCGCTTTGGCGAGCAACGCGTCCGACATCTCGAAATTGGCGTAGACGTTCTGCACGTCGTCGTGCTCGTTCAGCGTATCGAGCAGGCCGAGCAGCTTCTCGCCCTTCTCGTCGTCGACCGCCATGGTGTTCTTCGGCTTCCACACCAGCGCCGCCTTGCGCGGCTCGCCGAACTTCGCCTCCAGCGCCTTCGCCACTTCGCCGAGCGAAGCCGAGGCGGTGTAGATCTCATGGCCGTTCTCGTTCGAAACGACATCGTCGGCACCGGCGTCGATCGCGGCCTCGAGCATCTGGTCGGCATTGGCGACCTTGGCGTCGAACTCGACCATGCCGACGTGGTCGAACATGAACGACACCGCGCCGGTTTCGGCGAGGTTGCCGCCGCTCTTGGTGAACGCCGCACGCACATCGCCTGCGGTGCGATTCCTGTTGTCGGTCAGCACCTCGACGATCACCGCGACGCCGCCCGGGCCGTAGCCCTCGTAGCGCATGTCCTCGTAGTTCTCGCTGTCGTTGCCCTGCGACTTCTTGATCGCCCGCTCGATGCCGTCCTTCGGCATGTTCTCGGCGCGGGCGGCGATGATCGCAGCGCGCAGCCGCGCGTTCATCGCCGGATCGGGCAGGCCGAGCTTGGCCGCGGTGGTGATTTCGCGGGCGAGCTTGGAGAACAGCTTGGAGCGCGCCTTATCCTGGCGCCCCTTGCGGTGCATGATGTTCTTGAACTGCGAATGTCCGGCCATGGCCCGCTCTGTCCGACACAGATTCGCGCCCGCTTGGAGGCGGGATCGCGATCCCTCGATGATGAGATGCGCCGCGTTATAAAACGCGGCAGCGGGAAAATCCAGAAAGGCCCGTTGGCCGGGCGTGCCGGCTACTGCACCTCGCCGGAGGCGCGGCGGACCTGGTAGAAGCGGACCACCCGCTTGGCGGTGCTGGTCTGCAGGCGCTCGAAGTGCACGCGGGCGGTGTCGGCCGTGGCAGGGGCCAGCCGTTCGCCGCGGCGCAGGTCGAGGATCACCTTGGCGGTCGGCCAGCGCAATTCGGCCGCCTTGATCAGGAGCAGCACCAGATCGTTGTCGGCCGACTTGTCGCTGAAGATGCGATCGACGGTCTCGACCGGCAACTGGCACAGCGTCGCGATCGCGACGACGATCTCCTCGTACCGGCCGGTGCCGGCAAGCTGCTGCAGCGCGGGCTCAAGCGGCTTGCCCGACTGCTGCAACGCCTCGAAATGGCTCTTCGCGTTGGTGAAGTCGCGCTGCACGGCAGGAGCCGGCGGCAGCTCCGCGCCGGCCTTGTGGCCGGTGAGCTCGAACAGGATGCGGTTGATCTCGTTGGCCGCGGCCGGATTGGCGGCGGAAATCTTCTTGAACACGGCCTCCGACGCCTTGGACACCAGCGTCTTGAAGTGCTCCCTGGGAATGTCCTTGCGCAGGCCGACGCTCGCGGAGAGCTCGTCGTCGCCGACCGAGCGCTCGACCAGCCGGCCGAACCCGGCATGCGAGAACCGCGCGCCCTCGTTGCTGACGACCGAGCGCAGGACCTCGCGGTTGCCGCGCGTCACCAGCACGTCGCTCACCGCCTCGCTGACGGTCACGCGCTTGGAGATCGCCAGCAGCCGGTCCTGGCCTTCGCCCCTGGCGATGGCCAGCAGCTCTTCCTCGCTGAGCCGCGGCGAATGGGTCAGCACCGGAGCCGCGACCGCGATCGACTGGTCGCACGCCAGCGAGCGGATCACCGCGAGCGGCGCGCGAGCCACCGGCGCCAGCCGCTTGGCCAGCTCGGCGCGCGCCTGGGATTCGATCTTCGCGGCAAGCCGCGAGATGACGTCGTCGAACACCTCGACCTGGTCGTCGGCGTAGCTGTCCGCGCGCAGCATGAACAGGTCGGTGATCTTGCGCAGCGTATCGACGCGCTTGTCCGCCGATCCGGACGAGATGGCGGTTTCAACTTCGGCGATGAGAGAATTGTTGCCTTCGAGCACGCGGCACCGTTCTGGTGGTATTGATATGTTTCAACCAGAACTAGGAGCGGGGCCTTACGATCCGGTAAAAGCCTGACATGTCGGAATTGCCGCGAACCGACTGACAAAAAAGCCGTTTTGCCCATCAACTCGGTTCACACGGGTACGGCGCGTGCCGCGGCTGGCAAATTGCAACCTTCGGTTAACGTTAGCTCCGATTTCCGAGCGTTAGCCCCAGAAGGCCGGCCGCACTTGCTCCAGCGCGCCGCCAAGCCGCACCGGGCCGACGCGCGTGGCAAGCCCGGTCGCGTCGTCGGTCTCGACCGCGAGCGCGCAGAGCGTCGCCGGCCCGCTCGCGGCCTCGAACTTGGCTTGCGGGATCTTGCGGATGAAACGGCCGAGCGGCTCTTCCTTCGACATGCCGATGACCGAGTCGTAGTCGCCGGTCATGCCGACGTCGGAAATGAAGGCGGTGCCGGCCTTGAGGATGCGGTGATCGGATGTCGGCACATGGGTGTGGGTGCCGACCACGAGGCTCGCGCGGCCGTCGGCAATGTAGCCCATCGCCTGCTTCTCGCTGGTCGCCTCGCAATGCATGTCGATGACGATGGCGTCCGCGCCGGAGCCGAGCGCGCAGGCCGAAAGCTCGCGCTCCACCGCCGCGAACGGATCGTCGAGCGCGTCCATGAAGATGCGGCCCATGACGTTCATCACCAGCGCGCGCTTGCCGCTCCTGGTGTCGATCATCGCCGCGCCGCGCCCCGGCGTGCCGGACGGATAGTTGATCGGGCGGATGAGCCGCGGCGCGCGCTCGATGAACACCAGCGCCTCGCGCTGGTCCCAGGCGTGGTTGCCGAGCGTGATGGCGTCGGCACCGGCATCGACAAACTCCTGGTAGATCGCCTCGGTGATGCCGAAGCCGCCGGCCGCGTTCTCGCCGTTGACGATCGCGAGATCGAGCTTCCACTCGGCGATCAGCTTGGGCAGCCGGTCGAGCAGGATGGCGCGGCCGCTCCGCCCGACAATGTCGCCGATGAAAAGAATTCGCATCTCAAGCCCTGCGGCAGTCGATCACTTCACGCTCGGTTAGCACAAGATCGAGCGCCGCGTCGCGCTCCGTGACGGGCACTTCGGGCACCTCCTGCGCGGCATAGGCGATGCCCACCGCCTTGACCGGCTTTCGCGCGCGCAGCCGGTTGATGGTCATGTCGTAGTAGCCCGCGCCATAGCCGATGCGGTTGCCGCGGCGGTCGAAGGCGGCGAGCGGCACGATCAGGATGTCGGGATCGACCTCGGGGGCGTCGTCCCTGGGCTCGCGGATGCCCCAGACGCCGGACTTGAGCTCCTGGCCGAACGCATAAGCGCGCATGATCAGCGGCTGGCCGCGGCCGGCGACGACCGGCAAAGCGAGCCCTGCGCCGGCGTCCGCGAGCTTGCGCAGGAGCAGCAGCGGATTGATCTCGCTCTTGAGCGGGAAAAAGCCGGAAACGACGGCGCCGGGCACGACCGGCAAGGGAAACGGCCGCGCGGCAATGGTGACCGCCGCCGCCTGGCGCTCTTCGGCGGGCAACGTCTCGCGCCGCGCCAGCGCCGCTTTGCGAAGCTCGGCCTTGAGCCGGTCGATCGGAATGGTCGTCATCAACGAAAACGCGTCCCATCCGGCCGACGGAAGAACAGTGCGGAGCCGCAGTGGCCGTCGGAGTTGTGATCCCGGGAACCTACAGAAGTAGGTGGGCGCCATATGTCCCGGTCCAGGGACCAGGTCAGGGACAGCTCCCGTCAGGATCGTAAGGCCCCGGGGAATTTACTCCAAACGCGCCCCGCAGCCCCGCGAAGGCAATGTAGTGCTTCGCGGCGAGGGATGCCACCGGCGAGGAGCTCACCCGGCGGACGGCTCGTTGGTGGCGCTGCCGGTGGCGTTCAGCTTCCTGGCCATGCCCTCGATCCGCTCGGCGGCCGAGGTGAAGGCCGCGATGAGCGCGGCCTGTGTCGCCTGCGCCCTTTCGGCGGAGCTGCTGCGCGCATCCCTCAAGGCGGCGATCTCCTGCTCCAGTTTCTGCAGCTTCTTCCCGGCTTCCATCGCGTCGTCGGCGACGGTCATGGCCGCCATCACCATCAGCCGCGCATCGCCGATCTCGCCGAACTGTCCGCGCAGCGCGCCGATCCGATCTTCCAAGGCCTTCGCCAGCGAACGCAGATGGTCCTCCTGGCCGTCCTCGCAGGCCATGCGGTACTGGCGGCCGTTGATGCTGACGTTCACCTGCGCCATCGAATGCTCACAGCGATGCTCGCCTCAATCGGTCGATTCGAGGACCAGCCGGACGTTCTCCATCGCGGCATCAATCCGGCGGGCGATGTCGCGGTTGGCGGTTTCGAGGCTGCGGCTGCGCGCCAGCACCGCGTCCAGATCGGCGGCAAGCCTGGAGCGATCGGCGGCGAGCGCATGGACCTGCTCGCCCAGCGTCGCCCGCTCGCGGTCGCTTTCGATCCGGCGCTCGACGGCGGCGTCGAGCGCATCCAGCGCCTCGGTAAGACGCCTCGTCGCCTGCTCGATCGCGGTCTGCTCGGTCATGGTTTTGTTCAATCGGTGCCGGCGTTCTTTCTTTCGCGCCATCGCGCCATTAATGCGGCAAATGCGCGATGAAAAACGCTGAGTCGGCAATAATGTAGAAGCGAAACTTTAGGTGTTGCGTCACCTGCCCGTCAACGCCGCAAAGCCACGTTATCCCTGGGTTTTCGCGACCCTGTGCACGGCGCGCAGGCAGCCCCGCCGCATTCGTTGGACTCGTGGCCCGCGCGTGCTATCCACCGGCCATCCGGACAGGACCTCATGAACGCAACAGCATCGACGACCGCCGTGGCGAGTTCCTCGCGCAACGGTGATGGAGTGCCTATGACCCGTGCCCACCATGACCGGCTGGCGAACGCCATTCGGGCGCTCGCAATGGACGCCGTGGAACAGGCCAAATCCGGCCATCCCGGCCTGCCGATGGGGGCCGCCGACATCGCGACCGTGCTGTTCACGCAGGCGATGAAGTTCGATCCGGCCGATCCGGCATGGCCGGACCGCGACCGGTTCATTCTGTCGGCCGGTCACGGCTCGATGCTGGTCTACGCGGCGTTGTACCTCCTCGGCTACGAGGCGATGACGCTCGATCAGCTCAAGAAATTTCGCCAGCTCGGCTCGATGACGCCGGGGCACCCGGAAAACTTCATCACGCCGGGCGTCGAGACCACCACCGGCCCGCTCGGCCAGGGCATCGCCAATGCCGTCGGCATGGCGATGGCGGAGCGGCATCTGGCGACCGAGTTCGGCGACGGCGTCGTCAACCATTCGACCTTCGTGATCGCCTCGGACGGCGATCTGATGGAGGGCATCAGCCAGGAGGCCATCGCGCTCGCGGGCCATCTCAAGCTCAGCAAGCTGATCGTGCTGTTCGACGACAACGGCATCTCGATCGACGGGCCGCTGTTGCTTTCCGACTCGGTCGATCAGGTGAAGCGCTTCGAGGCGGCCGGCTGGAACGCGTCGCGCATCGACGGCCACGATCCGGCGGCGATTGCCGCGGCGATCGAGCAGGCCCGCAGCTCCGACCGTCCGACCATGATCGCCTGCAAGACGGTGATCGGCTATGGCGCGCCGACCAAGGCCGGCAAGGCGTCGTCGCACGGCTCGCCGCTCGGTGCCGACGAGATCAAGGGCGCGCGCGAGAAGCTCGGCTGGAGCGAGGCGCCGTTCCAGATTCCCGCCGACGTGCTGACGCAGTGGCGCGCCACGGGCCAGCGCGGCAAGGCCGCGCACAAGGACTGGGAGAAGCGTCTCGCTTCGCTGCCCGCCGACAAGCGCGCCGAGTTCGAGCGCCGCATGAAGGGCGACCTGCCGGGCGCACTCAATGCCGCGATCCGCTCCCTGAAGGAAAAGCTCGCCGCCGAGCCGAAGGACATCGCCAGCCGCACGGCCTGCGAGTTCGCGCTGGAGAGCATCATTCCGGCGGTGCCGGAGATGATCGGCGGCTCGGCCGACCTGACCGGCTCCAACAACACCCGCACCAAGTCGATGCAGGCGATCACGCCGGCCGACTTCTCCGGCCGCTTCGTGCACTGGGGCATCCGCGAGCACGGCATGGCCGCGGCGATGAACGGCATGGCGCTGCACGGCGGCATCATCCCCTACAGCGGCACCTTCCTGGTGTTCTCCGACTACTGCCGGCCGTCGATCCGGCTCGCCGCGCTGATGGGCGAGCGGGTCGTTCATGTCATGACCCACGACTCGATCGGCCTGGGCGAGGACGGACCGACGCACCAGCCGGTCGAGCATCTCGCGGCGCTGCGGGCGATCCCGAACCTGAACGTGTTCCGGCCGGCCGACGCGGTCGAGACGGTGGAGTGCTGGCAACTGGCGCTGGAAGGCCGGCAGACGCCGAGCGTGCTGGCGCTGACCCGGCAGAACCTGCCGCAGCTCCGCCGGACGCTGGACGAGCGCAACAAATGCGTGCACGGCGCCTACGAGATCTCGCCGGCGCAAGGAACGGCGCAGGTCTCGATCTTCGCCACCGGCTCGGAGGTTTCCATTGCGGTCGAGGCGCAGAAGCTGCTCGCCGGCCAGGGCGTGCAGGCCCGGGTGGTATCCGTGCCCTGCTTCGAATTGTTCCAGGCCGCGCCGGACGACGTCCGCCGCGCCGTGATCGGCGACGCGCCGGTGAAAGTGGGCGTCGAGGCCGCGGTCCGGCAGGGCTGGGACGCCATCATCGGCTCGGACGGCGCCTTTGTCGGCATGAGCACGTTCGGCGCCAGCGCGCCCTACAAGGAGCTCTACAGCCATTTCGGCATAACAGCCGCGAAGGTCGCGGATGCCGCGTTGAGCAGGCTCCCCAAAAGGTGATAACAACCCGCGGAGCCTAGGTTTTTTCTTCGTCACGGCCGGGCCCAAAGGTGCGAAGCAGGTCTTCGCCTCTTCAGTCCGGGCCGTTCGCGTCTTATCTCTGAGACTGCGAATGCCCTCGCCGGGCGTGACCTCATCTCAAGTGGGAGCGAACATGACTGTCCGGGTCGCCATCAATGGATTTGGCCGCATCGGCCGCAACGTGCTGCGCGCCATCGCCGAAGCGGGCCGCAAGGATATCGAAGTGGTCGGCATCAACGATCTCGGCCCGGTCGAGACCAATGCCCACCTGCTCCGCTACGACAGCGTGCACGGCCGCTTCCCCGGCCAGGTCACCGTGAAGGGCGACACCATCAGCGTCGGCAACGGCGCGATCAAGGTCACCGCCGAAAGGGACCCCTCGAAGCTGCCGTGGAAGGACCTCGGCGTCGACATTGCGCTCGAGTGCACCGGCCTCTTCACCTCGAAGGACAAGGCCTCGGCGCATCTGACCGCGGGCGCCAAGCGCGTGCTGGTGTCGGCGCCGGCCGACGGCGTCGATCTCACGGTGGTCTACGGCGTCAACCACGAGAAGCTGACGAAGGATCACAAGGTCGTCTCCAACGCCTCGTGCACGACCAACTGCCTCGCCCCGGTCGCCAAGGTGCTCAACGACGCGGTCGGCATCGAGAAGGGGTTCATGACCACGATCCACTCCTACACCGGCGACCAGCCGACGCTCGACACCATGCACAAGGACCTCTATCGCGCGCGCGCCGCGGCGCTGAACATGATCCCGACCTCGACCGGCGCGGCGAAGGCCGTGGGCCTGGTGCTGCCGGAGCTCAACGGCAAGCTCGACGGCGTCGCGATCCGCGTGCCGACGCCGAACGTCTCGGTGGTCGATCTCAAGTTCGTGGCGAAGAAGGCGACGAACAAGGACGAGATCAACGGCGCGATCAAGCGCGCGGCCGATCAGCAGCTCAAGGGCATCCTGGGCTACACCGATCATCCGAACGTGTCGGGCGACTTCAACCACGACCCGCACAGCTCGGTGTTCCACATGGACCAGACCAAGGTGATGGACGGAACGCTCGTCCGCATCATGTCCTGGTACGACAACGAATGGGGCTTCTCCAACCGCATGGCCGACACCGCCGTGGCGATGGGCAAGCTGATCTGATCCGCTGCTGCTGAAGGCGCGGTCATGAGTTCGTTCCGCACGCTCGATCAGGCCGACGTGAAGGGCAAGCGCGTTCTGCTTCGCGTCGACCTCAACGTGCCGATGGAGAACGGCAAGGTCACCGACGCGACGCGCATCGAGCGCGTCGCGCCGACCATCACCGAGCTCGCCGGCAAGGGCGCCAAGGTGATCATCCTCGCCCACTTCGGACGGCCGAAGGGCCCGGACCCGAAGGAGTCGCTGAGGCCGGTCGCCGAGGCCGTCGAGCATACGGTGAAGCGGCCGGTCGCGTTCGCCGAGGATTGCATCGGACCTGCGGCCGAGGCCGCGGTCGCGGCGATGCAACCCGGCGACATTCTCTGTCTCGAGAACACGCGCTTCCACAAAGGCGAGGAGAAGAACGACCCGGCCTTCGTCGCCGAGCTTGCCAAGCTCGGCGATCTCTGGGTCAACGACGCGTTCTCCGCCGCGCACCGGGCGCATGCCTCGACCGAAGGTCTCGGCCACAAGCTCCCGGCCTACGCCGGCCGCACCATGCAGGCGGAGCTTGAAGCGCTCGACAAGGCGCTCGGCACGCCGAAGCGGCCGGTCGTCGCCATCGTCGGCGGCGCCAAGGTCTCGACCAAGCTCGATCTTCTGGAAAACCTCATCACCAAGGTGCAGGGGCTCGTGATCGGCGGCGCGATGGCCAACACGTTCCTGCACGCCCAGGGCATGAATGTCGGCAAGTCGCTGGTCGAGAAGGATCTCGCCGACACCGCGCGGCGCATCCTCGACAAGGCGGAACGCGCGAGCTGCGCGATCATCCTGCCGGTCGACGCCACCGTCGCGTTCCATTTCCAGGCGCACGCGCCGTCGCAGGCCTACGGCGTCGACGCGATCCCGGCCGACGGCATGATGCTCGACGTCGGCGAGCAGTCGGTCGAGCGGGTCAAGGGCGCGATCGACGACGCCGCCACCGTGGTCTGGAACGGGCCGATGGGCGCGTTCGAGATGCAGCCGTTCGACCGGGGCACGGTCGCGGTCGCCCGCCACGCCGCCGCCCGAACCAAGGCCGGCAAGCTGGTTTCCGTGGCAGGCGGTGGCGACACTGTGGCGGCGCTTAACGCCGCTGGCGTGGCGGACAGTTTTACCTATGTGTCCACAGCCGGCGGCGCGTTCCTGGAGTGGATGGAAGGCAAGGCCTTGCCGGGCGTCGAGGTGTTGAGGCAAAAATGACCCCGAAAAGGGGCGTTTCGGACGCAACTCCACGCGCCGGACACACGTTCCTGAGACGGTTACCCGACAGCTATTCAAGGAGAGGGCGATGAATCTCGCAGACCTCAACAAAGTGGCCGAGGCGATGGTCGCGCCCGGCCGGGGCATCCTGGCAGCCGACGAATCCACCGGCACGATCAAGAAGCGCTTCGATGCGATCAACGTGGAAAACACCGAGGACAATCGCCGCGACTATCGCGAGATGATGTTCCGCGCCGCGGAGGGCATGAAGCACATCTCCGGCGTCATCCTCTACGACGAGACCATCTGGCAGAAGGCCAAGGACGGCACGCCGCTGGTCGAGATCATCAAGAAGGCCGGCTCCATTCCCGGTATCAAGGTCGACGAAGGCGTGAAGCCCTTGCCGAACTGCCCGGGCGAGACCGTCACCATCGGCCTCGACAAACTCGCCGACCGCCTGGTCAAGTACTACGAGCAGGGCGCGCGCTTTGCGAAGTGGCGCGGCGTCATCGACATCGGCGCGGGCATCCCGACCACCACCGCGATCCGCACCAACACGCACGCGCTCGCCCGCTACGCGGCGCTGTGCCAGGCGGCGCAGATCGTGCCGATCGTCGAGCCGGAAGTGCTGATGGACGGCGATAACGACATCGACCGCTGCTACGAAGTCACAACCGCGGTGCTGAAGGCACAGTTCGAGGAGCTTTACGCCCAGCGCGTCGCGCTCGAGGGCATCGTGCTCAAGCCCAACATGGCGATCTCCGGCAAGAAGAACGCCAAGCGCGCCGGCGTCGAAGAGGTCGCCGAGAAGACCGTCAAGATGCTGAAGAACTGCGTGCCGGGCGCGGTGCCGGGCATCGCCTTCCTGTCCGGCGGCCAGTCCGACGAGGAAGCGACCGCCCATCTCGATCTGATGAACAAGATCGGCCATCTGCCGTGGAAGCTCACCTTCTCCTACGGCCGCGCGCTGCAGCACGCACCGCAGAAGGCGTGGTCGGGCAAGAGCGAGAACGTCGCCGCAGCCCAGCGCGTGTTCGCGCACCGCGCGGCGATGAACGGCCTCGCCTCCAAGGGCCAGTGGAAGCAGGATCTGGAGAAGAAGGCGGCCTGACCCCGCTTGCCGGCCGAAACGGCTGAACCTACCCTCCCCGGCGTGCCATCACGCCGGGGATTTTCATGCCGTTCGCATTGAAGCGGGCATTGTTGCCGCTTGCGCTGGCTGCGGCCGCACTTGCCACGTCGGCTCGCGCCGACACCTATCCGTCCAAGCAGATCACCATCATGCCTCTGCTCGCGGCCGGGACTGGGCTCGACGTGGTGGTGCGGCTTTATGCCTACCAGCTGTCGCAGAGCTTCGGCAAGCCGGTGGTGGTCGAGAACAAGCCGGGCAGCGCGGGGCTCGTCGGCATTGCGGCGCTGAAGGCCGCGCCCGTGGACGGCTACACGCTGATTGTCGCAACCAGCGCGGTGATGGCGATCCGCCCGACGCTGCTGAAGACCACGCCCTACGACGCGCAGAAGGATTTCATCCCGATCGCACTCTATGTGAAGTCGCCGTTCATCCTCGTGGTCGATCCGAAGCTGCCGATCCAATCGGTTCCGGGCCTGATCAAATACGTCAAGGAGCGGCCGGGCCAGCTCAGCTATTCGTCATCCGGCGTCGGCGGCGCGCCGCACCTCTCCGCCGAATACATGAAGCAGCGCTTCGGCATCGACCTCGCGCACGTGCCCTACCGCAACAGCCCGCAATCGATCGCCGACGTCGCGGCCGGCCACGTGGCGATGGCGTTTGCCGAAGCGGGTGCGTCGCTGCCGCTCATCCGCGACGGCAAGCTGCGTGCGCTCGCGGTAACGTCGTCAACGCGGCTGCCGACGGTGCCGGACCTGCCGCCGTTCGGCGAGGCGGTCGGCGCGCCGGACTTCGAGACGGTATCGTGGCACGTGCTGCTCGCGCCCGCGGGCACGCCGCCCGAGGTGGTCGGAAAGCTCCACGGCGAGATGAAGCGGATCATGGAAGCGCCCGACATGCGAAAGAAGGTCGCAGACGTGGGGCTGATCCCGCAGAATATCGTGCCGGTCGAAAGTCAGATGGCCTATATCAAGGCCGAAGGCGAGAAATGGGGAACGCTGGTGCGCAAGCTCGGCCTGGAAGGCTCGCAGTAACCTCCCTGTGGTAACCCGATTTCCGCCCTATTGGGATCGCATCCGAGCGTCATGGCAAGACAGCCGCAACCCGACAAGCGCCCCGCCCCGCGCCTCTACCTCGTGACGCCGCCACTCGGCGAAACGAACGCGTTCGCGCGCGAGCTCGGTCAGACCGTGCGGGCGGCGGACGTCGCCGCGGTGCTGCTGCGGCTCAAGGGCGCCGGCGAGCGCGAACTGGTCAACCGGGTGAAGGCGCTCGCGAGCATGGTGCAGGAAACCGGCGCGGCGCTGGTGCTCGACGGTCACCCCGACATTGCCGCCCGCGCCGGAGCCGATGGCGGGCATCTGACCGGCATCGCCGCATTCACCGCCGCGGTCGAAGGCCTGAGGCCGGCGCGCATCGCCGGCTGCGGCGGTCTTCAGACGCGCGACGATGCCATGGCGGCGGGTGAGAACGGCGCGGACTACGTGATGTTCGGCGAGCCGGAGGCAGACGGCCGGAGGCCGTCGTTTGCGGCCATTCTCGAACGCATCGAATGGTGGGCCGAGGTGTTCGAGATCCCCTGTGTCGGTTTTGCCGCGACGCTGGACGAGGTAGGGCCGCTTGCCGCGGCGGGTGCCGACTTCGTTGCTCTGGGCGAAAGCATCTGGGACGATCCGCGGGGGCCTGCTGCTGCCGTTGCCGACGCGGCGACGCGGCTCGGCGTGCCGGAGCCGGCGCAATGAGACACACGTGCAGATTTTCGGGCATCGGACTTGCGGCGGTGCTGCTCGCCTCGCCGGCGATGGCGCAACCGAGGCCCGCTCCTGCGCCCGCACCGGCCGCGGCAAGCGAGCCGGACCTCGCCTACGGCGCATTCCAGCGCGGCTACTTTCTCACCGCCTTCCGCGAGGCGACCAAGCGGGTCGACGAAAAAGCCGATCCCAAGGCGATGACCTTGCTGGGCGAGCTCTATGCCGACGGGCTCGGCGTCCCCAACGACGACAAGAAGGCGGACGAGTGGTATCGCCTCGCCGCCGCGCGCGGCGACCGCGAGGCGATGTTCGCGCTCGCCATGTTCCGCCTCACCGGCCGCGCCGGACCGCAGAACCGCGCCGAGGGTGCGAAGCTCCTCGCCGATGCGGCCAAGCTCGGCCACGTGGTTTCGGCCTACAACCTTGCCCTGCTCTACCTCGAAGGCCAGATGCTGCCGCAGGATCTCAGCCGCGCCGCCGAGCTGATGAAGACGGCCGCCGAGGCGGGCAGCCCGCAGGCGCAGTACGCGCTCGCCACCTTCTACAAGGACGGCCGCGGCGTGAAGCAGGACATCAACGAAGCGGCACGCTGGATGGCGACCGCCGCCCGCTCGGGCTACACCGACGCCGAGGTCGAATACGGCATCGCCCTGTTCAACGGCACGGGGATCGCCAAGAACGAGCGGGTCGCGGGCGAATACTTGACGAAGGCCGCCCGCAAGAACAGCGCGCCGGCGCAAAGCCGGCTCGCGCTGATGTATGCCCTCGGCAAAGGCCTCAAGGCCGACCCGGTGGAGGCCGCCCGCTGGCATCTGATCGCCAAAGCCGGCGGCTCCAACGATCAGTTTCTCGACGACTATGTCCGCAAGATGAAGCCCGCCGACCGGACTGTCGGCGAGGACAAGGCCAAGCCCTGGATCGCTCGCATGAAGGTCGCGGGGCCGTCCCCCTTCCCCGAGCCCCAGCCGCCGAAGCAATAGCTTGCGCCGAGCCTTGACGGACGTTGCGGCATCGGGGCATCTGCCCCACCAGAACCGAAACAACGCAATTCAGCGGACCTGTCTCAGCGACCGTCATGGCCAAGATCAGCGGCAGCGACATCCGTCCGGGCATGGTGGTCGAGCATGACGGCTCGCTCTGGGCCGCGGTCAAGACAGTGGCGGTGAAGCCCGGCAAGGGCCCCGCCTACAACCAGGTCGAACTCAAGAACATCCTCGACGGCCGCAAGCTCAACCAGCGCTTCGGCGGCAGCGACCGGGTCGAGGAGACCGAAGTCGAGCGGCGGCAGTTTCAGTTCCTTTACAGGCAGGGCGACCAGCTCGTGTTCATGGATACGGCGACCTACGACCAGATCGAACTCTCCGAGGATTTCATCGGCGAGCGCGCAACCTTCCTGCAGGACGGCATGAACGTGCAGGTGCAACTGCACCAGGACAAGCCGATCGGCATCAAGCTGCCGGAAACGGTCGTGCTCCTCGTCACCGAGGCCGACGCGCATATCAAGGGGCAGACCGCCGCCTCGTCCTACAAGTCGGCGACGCTGGCGAACGGGCTCCGCATTCAGGTGCCGCCGTTCATCGCCACCGGCGAGAGGATCGTGGTGTCGACCGACGAGGTCGCCTACGTGCGGCGGGCCGAGTGATGCACCATTCCGCGCTGCTCAACGTGATGATCGGTGCCGCGCGCAAGGCCGCGCGTACGCTCAAGCGCGACTTCGGCGAGGTCGAGAACCTTCAGGTGTCGCTGAAGGGCCCGGCGAACTTCGTCACCGCCGCCGACCGCCGCGCCGAGGAGACGCTGCGAGCCGAGCTCGCCAAGGCACGGCCCGGCTACGGCTTCCTCGGCGAGGAAGGCGGCAAGCACGAGGGCACCGACCAGACCCACACCTGGATCGTGGATCCGCTCGACGGCACCACCAACTTCCTGCACGGCATTCCGCAGTTCGCCATCTCGATTGGTCTCGAGCGCTCCGGCACCATCGTCGCGGGTCTCGTTTACAATCCGATCACCGACGAGCTGTTCACCGGCGAGCGCGGCAAGGGCGCGTTCCTGAACGACAAGCGGATGCGGGTCGCGGCACGAAAGAGCCTCGCCGACGCGGTGATCGCCTGCGGCCTGCCGCACCGCGGCCGCGGCGACCTCGAATTGGGGCTGAAGGAGTTGGGCGCGGTGCAGGACAAGGTCGCGGGGCTGCGCCGCTTCGGCGCGGCAGCCCTCGACCTCGCTTATGTCGCAGCCGGGCGGCTCGACGGCTACTGGGAGCAGAACATCTCGCCCTGGGATATCGCCGCGGGCCTGCTGCTGGTGCGCGAGGCCGGCGGTTTTGCCACCGACATCGACGGCGGCGATGCGATGTTCGCCAAGCGCAATATCGTCGTCGGCAACGAGGCCGTGCATCGCGAATTGCAGCGTCTGCTCAAGGCCGCCGGCAAGCCCTGATACGTTCGCAGCGCGGTATGCGCGGCAACGGACCTGTTTGGCTGTCATTTGCGTTGATTAGACAAGAAGCTGCGTTACTTTCGCCGCGTGCGTGCCATAATGTGGCTACGTGCTTCGGCGACGAACAAGGCCGGTCATGGCGAAAGACGTCGATCCATTCAAGGTATCCTCACCTCGAATCTTTCTGGTGCGGATGCTGATTTTTCTGATCCTTTGCGGATTGATCGTCGTCGTCATCCATCCGCAGATCTGGATTGCCTTCAAGGCCAACCCGCCGCTCAACGCGCTGATCATCGGTGTGCTGGTGATCGGCATTCTGCTGTCGTTTCGGCAGGTGATCCGGCTGTTCCCGGAGGTTTCCTGGGTCAACAGCTTCCGCCTGGATCCCGGCGCGGCCCAGGAGCGCCCGCCGGCCATGCTTGCGCCGATGGCGGCGATGCTGCGCGACCAGGCCGGCAGCATGTCGATTTCGGCGCAGACCATGCGCAGCCTGCTCGACTCGATCGCGATCCGGCTCGACGAGGCGCGCGAGATTTCCCGCTACATGACCGGCCTGCTGATCTTCCTCGGCCTGCTCGGCACGTTCTGGGGCCTGATCGAGACGGTGAGCTCGGTCGGCGGCGTGATCAACAATCTCAAGGTCGGCGGCGACGCGAGCGCCACGTTCGACGCCTTGCGCGAAGGTCTCTCCGCGCCGCTGTCGGGCATGGGCATCTCGTTCTCGTCCTCGCTGTTCGGTCTCGCGGGCTCGCTGGTGCTTGGCTTCCTCGACCTGCAAATGAGCCAGGCGCAGAACCGCTTTCTGACCGAGCTCGAAGACTGGCTCGCGACCACCGTGAGCGACATCAATGTCCAGCCGGTCGATGCCGCAACCCTGCCGATCGGCAGCACACTGGGCGAGATGGGCATGGCGATCGAGCGGCTGCGCGAGGCGATGGCTCATCCGAGCGGTCCCGGCTCCGGCAAGGCTGCCACCACGGCGATGTCCAATCTGGCCGAGGCGATCCAGGGGCTGGTGCATCACATGCGGACCGAGCAGCAGATGATCCGCGACTGGGTCGACTCGCAGGCGGAGCAGCACCGTGAGATCAGGCGACTGCTGGAGTTGATGGTCCAGGAACGCGTCGACCGATGACCGCGCAGATCGCAAAACGAGTGAATTGAAATGGCGCTGGCGCGAAGCCGAAGAAGAGGTTCCGGGGTCGACTACTGGCCG
Source organism: Xanthobacteraceae bacterium (assembly GCA_019746135.1). Classification (GTDB taxonomy): domain Bacteria; phylum Pseudomonadota; class Alphaproteobacteria; order Rhizobiales; family Xanthobacteraceae; genus Z2-YC6860. The sequence goes on along the minus strand of JAIESI010000026.1, from coordinate 9,244 downwards.
GGCTTCGTCGATGCCCTGTCGACCCTCATCCTCGGCATCGTCTTCATGCTCTCGGTGTTCGCGATCGTGCAGTTCTTCCTGTCGCAGGAGATGACCGGCAAGGACACTGCGCTGTCGCGGCTGTCCGCGCGCATCGCGCAACTGTCCGAACTCCTCTCGCTGGAGCAGACCAGCAAGGTTTCGCTCGAGGACCAGCTCGCGCAGCTGCGCGCGAGCCTCGCGACGACCGAAGGCGAGCGCGACCGCTACAAAGGGCTCTACGAGGGGCTCGGCGGCAACCAGCAAGGCCAGATTTCCGACCTGACCGGCAAGCTCGACGCCGAGAAGCAGGTCTCGCTGCGCGCGCTCGCCCAGGTCGAAGTGCTGAACCAGCAGCTCGCGGCGCTGCGCCGCCAGCTCGGCGCGATCGAACAGGCGCTGGAGGCTGCGGAGAAAAAGGACAAGGAATCGCAGACGCGCATCACCGAGCTCGGCCAGCGGCTCAATCTCGCGCTGGCGCAGCGGGTGCAGGAGCTGTCGCGCTACCGCTCGGACTTCTTTGGACGGCTGCGCGAGATCCTCGGCAACCGCCCCGACATCCGCATCGTCGGCGACCGCTTCGTGCTGCAATCGGAGGTGTTCTTCGACACCGGCCAGTCGGTGCTCAAGCCCGAGGGCCGCGCCGAAATGGACAAGATCGCGGCGGCGCTGCTCGAGCTCAACCGGCAGATTCCGCAGGACATCGGCTGGGTGCTGCGCGTCGACGGCCACACCGACGTGCGGCCGATCGCGGGCGGACGCACCAACTGGGATCTGTCCGCGGCGCGCGCGATTGCGGTGGTGCAGTACCTGATCGGCAAGGGCATGCCGCCGCAGCGCCTCGTGGCCGCAGGCTTCGGCGAATTCCAGCCGATCGACCCGGGCACCGGCGAGGACGCCTACAGCCGCAACCGCCGCATCGAGCTGAAGCTGACGGAGCGGTGAGCAAGCCGCAGCTCAAGCTCCGCAGCTACACCGCCGCCGACGAAGCGGCGGCGATCGAACTGTGGCGCCGCACCTGGCAAAAGGCCTACCCGAACATCGATTTCACCGCGCGCGTGGCATGGTGGCGCGAGCGCTGGCGCAACGAGCTGGTGCCGCAGACGCAGATCACGGTCGCCGAGATGGACGGCGTGCTCGAAGGCTTCGTCACCGTCGATCCGAAGACCGGCTATCTCGACCAGATCGTCGTGGCGCCCGAGTTTTGGGGCAGCAACGTCGCTGTCATGCTGCTCGACGCCGGCAAGCGGATCTCGCCGGCCTTGTTGGAGCTGCTCGTCAACAAGGACAACGCCCGCGCGATCGCGTTCTACGAGAAGAACGGATTTGTCTACACGGGCGAGGACGTCAATCCGGTGTCCGGCCGCCCGGTCAACCGGATGCGGTGGCGGCCATAGCTTCTTACGGCGTCGCTGGTGGATGCAGCCGAGTGTCGAGAGCAAACCGCTTCTTGCGACCTGATTTCGTAGGCTCCTACTGCATTCGACGCGACGAAAACGAGGTTCCAGCTCCGCGTTGAGACCACGCTGGGGATGACGACAAATTTGTGCTTGGGCAACAAAGTGTCGCCGAACGCCTGTTGCCCGGCGCTTGGAATGCCCGGCCGCAGCCAGTTAGCATTCGGGATTGTTTCTGGCTGCACGACGAGCACCTGTGTCGCGTCGACGTTGATCGCAGTCAGAACATGCGGAACGGTGTCGAGCGCCTTGAAACCTTTGTGCACCGCGACCTCGAGTATCGCGGTCGCCGGGTCAATGGCGCAATACACTGCGCGAATGCCTCTGCTGTTCCAGCGACCGCCGACCCGGTAAGCCCCTTCGCCGCTGTCCCATGTAGCCCGGTATTTTTCTTGGTCTAAGCGCCACGCCACAAGCTCGGTACCACCAAGCGCGGCAGGCAACGGCGTCACGCGTACACACCATACTCAAGACGAACCAGAAAATCTTCCACCAGTTCGGTACCTGCTGGCGTCGCCAGCAAGTCTATTGGTTTTCGTTGATCCAGGCCGATAGCCGGCTGCTCTAACCACCGTTCCGCTTCTTGCCTGGAGCCAAGAACAGACGTCGCCTTCGCTAGAATTTCAGCGAGCTTCCAGGTACGCCCGCTCTGCTCCGGGTTCAGTTGCTTTGCGGCGGTAGACACATGTCGTTGGTAGGTACGCAAACTCATGCCAATGGCTTTTGCGAACGATTCATTCCAGCGCAGAAGCTCGAAGCTGTCGACGAGATGAGTCAGCGCTCGAGTTGGCAGGCCTCTCAAGAGCATCTCATGCGCTTCAAGCGGACTGCGCGGGACTTTCCGCAAGGTATGCGGCGCGCCCAATAGTCCGGCCACTTCAGACAACATCCGCTCCGGGACTTCGGGAACCTGGTGGGGGTCCAAATTCGTCATCGCCGCTATCCGTCATCTGTCGCAATTAATATGACACTTGACGCAAAAAATTTCAATCCCGCTGCTTTTTCTTGATCAGCGAGCGAATCAACGCACAGCACAATGTGTTCGTCGCGTGGTGCTCCGCGCGATCATCAACCAAGCCAGCCAGCGAACTACGAAAAGAGCGGTTCCACGAGCCGATCCTCGCAACGGCTCGTCACCCCATGCCGTGCCGCCGAATGGCGCGAAGCGGCGCAAGAGTCCGGCGCGGCCGCACAAACATGCGCCGCGCCACCAAATGCGGAAGAGACTACTCGTCCTTGTCCTCGGACTTGCCGCCGCCGAGCTGCTTGAGCTTGGCGAACACCGCGGCGGTGTCGAGGTCGTCCTTGGCCTTGGCCGCGGCCGGGGTCTCGGGTTCGCTCGGCGCCTGCGGCGCGGTGGTGACGGACGCGGGCAGCAGCGTCACGCCGCTGTCGGCCGGCGCGGGCTTCTCCTTCGAGGCGCGCTGCACCTCGAAATCGAGGTCGATCTGCGAGCACAGCCCGAGCGTCACCGGATCGAGCGGGGTGAGGCTTGCGGCGTTCCAGTGGGTGCGGTCGCGGATGCCGGCGATGGTCGACTTGGTGGTGCCGACGAGCCGCATGATCTGCGCGTCCTTGAGCTCCGGGTGGTTGCGCAGCAGCCACAGGATCGCGTTCGGGCGGTCCTGGCGGCGCGACACCGGGGTGTAGCGCGGGCCTTTCTTCTTCGTGCCGGGCTTCGGCTCGGGGATACCGACCTTGGGCCGGGACAGCTGCAGCTTGTGCTCCGGGTCGGAGACCCCCCTGTCGATCTCCTCGCGGGTCAGTTGCCCGGTCTGGATCGGGTCCAGGCCCTTGATCCCCTGGGCCGCGTCGCCATCGGCGATCGCCTTCACCTCGAGGGGGTGCAGCTTGCAGAACTCGGCCACCTGGTCGAACGACAGGGCGGTGTTTTCCACCAGCCAGACGGCGGTCGCCTTGGGCATCAATGGCGCTTCTTGCATGGATAAATCTCCTCCTGTGCCCCGCCCGCCCTTCCGGACGAGGCCCGTGTCATCCAAGATGACTGGAATATGGCCTGAATATAGGCACTTGACCCCCGGAAGTCCAATGCCAAGACCTGGGGTTCTTTGGCTTGACAGGGCCCGCCCGGGAACCTCATCTCTCCCCTATGAACGCCGAAAACACTGAGAAACCGTTGCTGAAGGTCCTGCTTTGTTCGCCCCGCGGCTTCTGCGCCGGCGTGGTGCGGGCGATCGATTCGGTCGAGCAGGCGCTCAAGCGCTACGGCGCCCCGGTCTATGTCCGCCACGAGATCGTCCACAACCGCTACGTGGTCGAAAGCCTGAAGGCCAAGGGTGCGGTGTTCGTCGAGGAACTGGACGAGATCCCCGACACCCAGGCACCGGTGATCTTCTCGGCCCATGGCGTGCCGAAATCGATCCCGGCCGAGTCCCAGCGCCGGAATTTCTTTCACCTCGACGCCACCTGCCCGCTGGTAACCAAGGTGCACCGCGAGGCCGAGATCCATCACAAGCGCGGCCGCAACATCCTGCTGATCGGCCATGCCGGGCATCCCGAGGTGGTCGGCACGCTCGGCCAGCTGCCCGAGGGCGCGATCACGCTGGTGCAGACGGTCGAGGAGGCCGAAGCCCTTGCGCCGAAGGACCCCGACAACCTCGCCTATGTGACGCAGACGACGCTGTCGCTCGACGACACCGCCGAGATCGTCGCCACCTTGAAGCGGCGCTTCCCCAGCATCATCGCCCCGCACAAGGAAGACATCTGCTACGCCACCACCAACCGCCAGGAGGCGGTGAAGCGCGTGGCGCCGCAGGTCGATGCGCTGGTCGTGGTCGGCGCACCGAACTCGTCGAATTCGCGGCGGCTGCAGGAGGTCGCCGAGCGCGCCGGCTGCCGCTATTCGGTGCTGGTGCAGCGCGCCGCCGACATCGAGTGGTCGAAGTTCGACAGCATCAGGACGCTCGGCGTCACCGCCGGCGCGTCCGCACCCGAGGTGCTGGTCGAGGAAATCCTCGACGCCTTCGCCGCGCGCTTCAAGCTCGTGGTCGAGACCGTGTCCGGCGCGGACGAGTCGGGCATGTTCTTCCCGCTGCCGCGCCAGCTTCGCGACACCGCGGCGGCATAGCTCTCACCGTTGCCATTCCGGGGCGCCGCGAAGCGGCGAACCCCGGAATCCAGATCGATACGCTGAATGTTCCTCTGGATTCCGGGCCCGGCGCTTCGCGCCGTCCCGGAATGACGGTGGAGAGGGACTTGACGGGACGGGCCAACGCAGGGCCCAACTTGCGGCATGGCCGTCTACACCGATGTCCCCACCGAAGCGCTGGAGAGCTTTCTCGCGGGCTACGATCTGGGGAAGCTCAAGTCCTACAAGGGCATCGCCGAGGGCGTCGAGAACTCGAATTTTCTCGTCCACGCCGGCGACGCCTATTACATCCTGACGCTCTACGAAAAGCGCGTCGCGGCGGGCGACGTGCCGTTCTTCCTGGCGCTGATGGAGCACCTGCACGCGCGCGGCATCACCTGCCCGCAGCCGGTTGCGGCCAGGAACGGCGGCACGCTCGGCACGCTGTGCGGCCGCCCCGCCGCGATCGTCACCTTTCTCGACGGCATGTGGATGCGGCGGCCGGACGCGCTGCACTGCGCCGCGGTCGGCGAGGCGCTGGCGCGGATGCATCTCGCCGGCGCGGATTTCCCCGGCAAGCGCCGCAACGCGCTGTCGGTGTACGACTGGCGGCCGCTGTCCGAGCAGGCCGACGGCCGCGCCGACACGGTCCAGCCCGGTCTGCGTGCAGCCATCATCGAAGAGCTGACGCATCTCGAAAAGTTCTGGCCGCGCGGCCTGCCCACGGGCGTGATCCACGCCGACCTGTTCCCCGACAATGTGTTCTTTCTCGGCGACACGCTGTCGGGCCTGATCGACTTCTATTTTGCCTGCACCGACACGCTGGCCTATGACGTTGCGATCTGTCTCAACGCCTGGTGCTTCGAGACGGACCACTCCTACAACGTCACCAAGGGACAGAGCCTGCTCAACGCCTACAGCAAGACCCGACCGCTGTCGCAGGCCGAGCTCGACGCCCTGCCGCTGCTCGCGCGCGGCGCGGCGCTGCGCTTCCTGCTGACGCGGCTGGTGGACTGGCTGAACGTGCCGCCTGGTGCACTGGTCAAGCCCAAGGATCCGATCGAATATTTCCGCAAGCTGCGCTTCCACCAGAAGGCGCGCAGCGCCGGCGACTACGGCCTCTCCGCCAAGCGAGTGAGCGCGTGACCGAAGGACCGCACGTCATCATCCATACCGACGGCGCCTGCTCCGGCAACCCCGGACCGGGCGGCTGGGGCGCGATCCTGACCTCCGGCGAGCACGAGAAAGAGTTGAAGGGCGGCGAGGCGCACACCACCAACAACCGCATGGAACTGATGGGCGCGATCGCCGGCCTCGAGGCGCTGAAGCGGCCGTCGACGGTCGAGCTGCACACCGACAGCCGGTACGTGCACGACGGCATCTCGAAATGGATCCACGGCTGGAAGCGCAACGGCTGGAAGACCGCCGACAAGAAGCCGGTGAAGAACGTCGATCTGTGGCAACGGCTCGATGCGGCGATCCAGCGGCATCACGTGAAATGGCACTGGGTCAAAGGCCATGCCGGCCACGACCTGAACGAGCGCGCCGACCGGCTCGCCGTCGCGGCGATTGCGGACGTCCGCGCCGCGAATAAATGAGCCCTCCCGGCCTTCGCTGGGAGGGCCCATTTCCGTCGAAAAAAGCTCAGAGGCCCTTCAGCAGGTTGTCAGCACCGGAGACGTCGGCCTTGCCCGGCGCATCCTCGACGTTGAGCGACTTCACCACGCCGTCCTCGACCACCATCGAGTAACGGCCCGAACGCACGCCGAGGCCGCGCTCGGTCAGGTCCGCGGTGATGCCGATCGCCTTGGCCCAGTTGGCGCTGCCGTCGGCGAGGAACTCGATGCCGTCGCCGCCGGAGGCCTTCTTCCAGGCGTCCATCACGAACACGTCGTTCACGCCGGTCACGGCCACCGTGTTGATGCCCTTGGCCTTGATCGCGGCCAGGTTCTTCACGAAGCCCGGCAGATGGTTCTTGTGGCAGGTCGGCGTAAACGCGCCCGGCACCGCGAACAGCACCACCTTCTTGCCCTTGAACAATTCATCGGTGGTCACCGGCTTCGGGCCCTCGCCCGTCATCACCGTGAAGCTGCCGCTCGGCACCTGGTCGCCAACCTTGATCGCCATGACTCACATCCTCTTGCAGGGGTATGGGATTGATGATGGGCGCCAAGTTAGCGCCTCCGGCGAATTAGTCGAGACGGTATCCGGCCTCAATGGCGTTGTCGTCGGCGACCAGGGTCAGCCGCAGCGTGGCGCCCTTTCCGCTCTCGCCGGGCGGCAATCCGTCCAGCACGAAGGCAAAGCGCTGCAAGCCTGCGGGCGCGCCCGCGACCGGCTCCGGCAGCGGCAAGGCCCATAGCGCGGTGGGCCCTTCGGCGAACAGCACCGGCGTTGCGCCCACAGGCGCGGCCACATCGACAAGGATTTTGGACTTCGGGCCGCTCGCGCGATGCACCGCGCGGATGGCGAAGGGTCCGCTGTCGCCGACCGCGGACGCCTTCGGCACGAGCGCTTCGGCTGCACCGACCACGGCGTCGTTGGCCTTGTCGGTGCCGGTCAGCTTCAGCTCGACGTTGGCTTCCGCCGGCACGCACAATTTTTCACAGACCGCGTAGTCGAGCTTGAGGCGAAGCAAGACCGGTTTCGCCGGGTCGTTCGGTACGATATGCACCGGCAGGACCAGCGGCCTCTTGTAGCCGATGGAGCTGCCGCCTGCGCCGTCGGGGAACCGCGCCGGTGCAGGGAACAGCACGGCTGCCGATTTGACGTTGTCCGATTTGGAGAAATCGAACGACGGCGGCACGCCGGAGTCGCCTGGATGGCGCCAATAGGTCTTCCAGCCTGCCGCAAGCTTGAACTCGATGCCCGCCCGATGGATGCGCTCCGCACCTTCGCCTTTTGTTCGCGCGGCAATCAGGCGCACCGACGACTGCAGCCCGTCATCCCAGCGCGATGCATCTGCCGCAATCGCGGGCGCAGCCGCGACAACAGGCAGGCCGGCAAGAGCCACAAAAAAGGCAAGGAAGGCGGTTCGTGGGCGCTCGGACATAGAGTTGATCTAATTGGGACAGCGGACACAGGCCATTGAAATCGTCGTGATCACAACACAGCGTTATCGTCAAGTTTCCTTTTCAAAGTCCGTTCGATGGGAGTAACCTTGTCCGCATGAAACTCACACGCAAGGTGCTGCAGAAGCAGCAAGGCAGTTCCGTCAAGGGGCGCGGCTTCCTCGACGGACAGATGCTGATCGCGTCGCCCGGCATGCGCGACGAGCGCTTCGCGCGCACGGTGATCTACGTGTGCGCGCACTCGTCGGAGGGCGCGATGGGCATCGTCGTCAATCAGCCTGCGCCGCACATCAGCTTCTCCGAGCTGCTGGTCAAGCTCGACGTGATCCCCGAGAAGGACAAGATCCAGCTTCCGAACCGCGCCGACGTCACCGTGCTGCGGGGCGGACCGGTCGAGACCGAGCGCGGCTTCGTGCTGCACAGCGCCGACTTCTTCATCGAGAACTCGACGCTGCCGATCGACGAAGGCATCTGCCTCACCGCGACGCTCGATATCCTCAAGGCGATCGCGCGCGGCACCGGGCCGGCCAGCGCCATCCTCGCGCTCGGCTATGCCGGCTGGTCGCCGGGCCAGCTCGAGAACGAGATGCAGCAGAACGGCTGGCTGCATTGCAGCGCCGATCCCGAGCTGATCTTCGGGCTGGACATCGAGGCGAAATACGACCGGGCGCTCCGCAAGATCGGCGTTCGCCCCGGCATGCTGTCCAGCGAAGTCGGCCACGCCTGATCCCATCATGCCGGCAGCCCGCACCGGACTGCTGCTGGCTGCCTTCGCGACGGCGGTTCCGGCGAACGCCGCCGAGATCAACGTGATCGCCGCGGGCGCGGTGCGCGGCGTGGTCGGCGGCATGATCGACGACTACGCCAGATCGAGCGGCCACAAGTTCAACTTCACCGTCGGCCCGACCGGACTGCTGCGCGACACCATCGCATCGGGAAAGGCGGCGGACCTGATCATCGCCTCGGCCCCGTTGATGGCCGAACTCGAGAAAACCGGAAAGATCACGCCAGGGAGCCGCGTCGATATCGGCCGCGTCGGGCTCGGCGTCGTGGTGAAGGCCGGCGCGGGCGTGCCGGATGTGGCGACGCCCGACGCGGTGAAGCGGGCGCTGCTGAAGGCCAAGAGCATCGCCTATTCCGATCCCAAGCTCGGCGCGACCTCGACGACGCATCTGATGAAGATCGCCGACGAGTTCGGCATCAAGGACGAGGTGGTGCGCAAGGGCGTGCCGTCTACCGGCGGCAATGATTCCGCCGCGAAGGTCGCGAACGGAGAGGCAGAGATCGCAATTGCGCCGATCAGCGACATCCATGCGAAGGACGCCCGGCTCGCAGGCCCGCTCCCCGAAGCGATCCAGCTCTGGACGGTTTACGCCGCGGCGATCCCGACGAGCAGCCTGGAGCCGGAGCATGCCCGCGCGTTCGTCGCGGCGCTGACGGGACCGGCGATGCGCGAGCGCTGGACCAAGGCCGGGTGGCAGCCCGTGGCGAAGTGACGGCTCAGGCGAGCCTCCCGCCGAAGCTAAAGATAAAGCGTAGATCCTATGCAGGGTCGGCGGGTGGTCGGGAGGTTAGGATTGGTTTTCCACGACCTTCCAACCCCTGAGGAT